>JBIOGV010000018.1:0-24783 GCA_044448365.1 Chitinophagales bacterium | reverse complement strand
TATCGAACTTCCGGCAAGAGTGAGGCCTGAAAGTGAAACCTGGCTTGATGCAGGGAAGGCGCTTTACGGATTTACAGCTACTGAGCTAAACGAAAAAGCAATGAAAGACCTGGCGGATTCTGTGGAAAATGTTAAGAAACAAAAGGGCGAAAAATTTCCAGATTGGGCACTGGACCAGGCAGGCATTGAAGTGATGTTTGGGAACAGGATAATCATGGGTCCCGGGCTTTCCTCTCCAAGATTTCGGTGGGTTAGTTATGTTGATGCGCTCTTGTTTCCGCTCTCCACAAAAGCCGAAGCTTTGGTTACTCCCGATCGTGAAAAACTTTTTCCTCTGGAGGAACAACTTTTGAAAAAATATCTTTCGGACCTCAACATAGCTAAACTGCCTGCAACACTTGATGAATACCTGGAGCGGGTAGTAACCCCAACACTGGAAGCCCAGAAAAAAGGCGGCTGCATTGCAGTGAAATTCGAAGCAGCCTATCTCCGTTCGCTGGATTTTGAAAAAGTCGCTCTGCAGTCAGCCAGGCAAGTATATTTTCAAAATGTAAATGGCGGAGTGCCTTCACATGAAAACTATAAGTTAGTCCAGGATTTTATCTTCCGTTACATAGCGCGTGAAGCAGGGCGATTGGGTATGGCAGTTCACATTCATTCCTTCCCCGGGGCAGGTAATTATTTTGTGGCAGCAGGCTGCGATCCGCTTCTGCTGGAGCCTGTGTTCAATGATCCGGAGCTTCGTAATACAAAATTCGTTTTGATTCATGGCGGGGGTACATTTTCAAAGCATACAAGTGCTATGCTCTGGAAGCCTAATGTCTACGCGGATATTTCTTTGTTAACACAATTGTGGACACCCGATCAACTTGCTATTGTATTAAGGGACTGGCTTTCGCAATTCCCCGAAAAAATACTTTTCGGCACTGATGCCGTATCCTTCGGCCCCGGCCTTGGTTGGGAAATGAGTGCATGGATCGCTTCTGCTACCGGAAGACAGGCACTCAACATTGCACTTTCCGGGATGATCCAGAGTAATGAAATTAATCTCAGTCGTGCCAAAGAAATCGCAACGATGGTGATGCGCACAAATGCTGATAATCTATATAATTTAGGATTGAGATGAGGACATGTTGAGCCCAGCTGCATTGCTACTATTCTTCTTTGACGGGTCTCCTCCAGACCACATAAGAATTCACGTTAGGAAAACGAAGAGGGGCTCTTCGGGGAAGAAATAAAATTGTTATTCACCCTCATGATGCAGTGTTTTTAAAAGTAATTCTTTCCTGCTTCTTGATATATCAATGTTTGAACCGTCGCTCATAATTAAATAGCCACCTTCGCCTTTTACATATTTTTCAACTTCATTAATATTTACCATAAAGGAGTGATGTACTCTCAGAAAACAAAAATCTTCTAATAGCTCTTCCATTTCTTTCAATGTTTTTGAAGCGGTTATTTTTTCTTTATTCTTTAGTGAAAGAATGGTGTAATTACTGCTGGATGCGCAACTAATAATTAAATTTACAGGAATCATCTGCAATCCTTCCATAGTTGGTATGGCAATTTTATTTAGAGCGGAAAGCGGATGTTGCAGTTTTTCCAGCAACATTTCTATTTGTTGTGAAGATGTTTCACGAGATTTATGAATTGCCTTCTGTACAGCTTTTTGTAATTCTTCGCGATCAATAGGTTTTAGTAAATAATCCAGTGCACTAAACCGTATGGCTTTAATTGCATATTGATCATAACTGGTTGTAAAAATGATTGAGAAGTTAACAGAAGGCAGTTTTTGCAGCATTTCAAAACCATTCATGACAGGCATTTCGATATCCAGAAAGATCAGTGTGGGAACCTGTTCGTGTATTGCTTTTAATGCATCTTCCGCAGAGTAACAAATGTCTAACAGTTTTACATTCGGACAGTAACGCTCCAACAAAGTAGCCAGGCTTTCGCAACTGTAAGGCTCGTCATCAACAATTATTGCTGTTATCACATAAATTTTTTAAAAATTGTATTGTCTATGCTTCTATCATTTCTTTATAAAATATCTTTAAATTTACACGGGTTCCCAATCCATTTCCATCTTCATCAGTAATATCTTCTATTGCAAAAGCCGTTTGTTCAATGGAATTGTTATTAAGTAAGCTCAAACGCTCGGTTGTAATTTTCAGTCCCATTGATTTTTGTTTCTCTGCTGATTTGCTTTTGAGCATTTCCGCTTTTTTTCTGCCAATACCATTATCGCTAATAATACAGGTTAAAAAATTTTCTCCTGCAGTAAAATTAAAGCTTAAAAAGCCATCCTTCCTGTGCATTAAGCCATGCCAGATAGCATTTTCTGCAAAAGGTTGCAGCAATAAAGGCGGAATAAAGACATTAGCTGTTTCAACAGAATTGTTATAAGTAAAACTGTAATCAAAGGAATCTTTGAAACGCAGCCTTTCCATATCCAGATATAAACGAAGAGTTTCCAGTTCATCCTCGAGTGAAATAAATGCCCTTTTTGAATTATTTAAGACCATGCGTATCAACCGTGAAAATTTTGTGAGGTAATCCGAAGCATCTTCCATTTTATTTTTTAAAATAAAACGATTGATGGAACTAAGACAATTAAAAATAAAATGAGGATTCATTTGTGCGCGCAATGCCTGCATTTCTAATTCGGTAGCTTTGTTTTGCAGTATTGACTGTTTTTTTTCGTTTTCAATACGTTCCATGTCCATGGAATATTGCAGGCCGATTTTTTCTAGTTTTTCATTTTTTCTCTTTAAGCTAATAACTGTATAAATAATAAACCCAAGCAAAATCAGTATAAAAACACCGGCTAAAAGAATATTTCTTATTAATACATTTTTTTGAATATCGGCTTCCTTTAATTTATTGTCTTTACCAAGGGCAGTTATTTGGTCCTGTTGCTCTCTTTCATTCGTCAGCTCATTTATTACTGCTAATTTTCGCTGGTAGGTACCGTTTATTGTCGAATCTTTTACCCCGGTGTATTTTAGGTAATATTTGTATGCTGTGGCAGAATCTTTTTTCTTATCATATATTTCCCAAAGCAGTTTACACGCATTTAGAATATAATAATTTGCTTCTGCCTTTTGTGCGAGTGAAAGAAGATCTTGCCCGTAATGAATTGCATCATTATTTTTCCCCTCCAATTGATATACCTGCGATATATTCAGAAGTACTTCTAATTCGCCCCGAACAAAATTTCTTTCTTTGTTATATTGCAATGCTTTCAGAAAAACCGGTAAGGCTTCTTCATATTTACCTTCCCGCTGTTCAATTGAAGCTATATCAATATCATTTCGCAAAACCCACTTGTTTTTAAGAAACGAATCAAGTCCATTATTAGACTCTATTAAAATATGCACCTGCTTATAATAATATTCAGCAGAATCCCATTTTTGTTGCTTAAAATATTGAAAAGCTTTACCCTGACTTGTGTCTATGCCCATCTTTTCCTTGTAAGCAATAATCCTGGTGGAATAAGCAGCAACACTATCATTCCATCCTCCAATATCGTATAATTCCTGTCTTTGTTCAAGTGCAACCAATATATCCTCTGGCCTGGAGGAGTTTTTTACAAGGTTGATCTGATCTTGTAAATATTCATATCCTTTTTCAAAGTTTCCTTTCCAGATATGGCAATCGCTCAGCAAGACCAATACAAAACTCTCCCTTGAAGTATCCTTTACTTTTTTATAATATTGCAATGCTAATTCAAGATTATTATTTTGTTCCCTGGTAATTTCACCCTCATTCCATAAAATACCGGCCAGAGTTACGTAAGCCCGATTCAAAAGAGCTTCATCGTTTGTTTCTTTGAAAAGTGAAATTGCCTTTTCGGCATAGTTTTGTGCGATGACAAAATTGTAGCGCGCGGCATTTATTCCGGCAAGATTTGAAACAGCGTTTGCAATTCCGAACTTATAATTTAATGCCCGGGCTTCCAAATAAGCTTCGTTAGCATATATCTCTGCACTATCTGTTCTTCCATATCGTTTAGACATTGTATTACTATTGAAGTAAGGCAGTGTATAACTATTCGAGTAAGATTTAGTCAGTTCATTTAAGCAATTCACTCTTGCTTCTGCATGCAAAGAAGGCAATAGTTTATTCAGGCTATCAATTTCTCTGTGCTGAGCAAAAGACAAATTATACAGAAGAGAACAGCAAACACTAAGAAAAGCATACAAATGCCTGCTCAGTTTTTTTCGGGAAAAGCAAAATAGCCGAAAAAGTGGCATAAGATAATTATTAAAGATTTCCAATTGCTTCGTTAAATTATCAGCAAGCTAACAAACAATAGAAAGATCTTATAATAAAATTGATTAACCTGCCGGAAATGCTGATAGTTCGTTTATTTTGGATAGTAATTGGTTTTGGCGAAGAGACATAAATATCACTATAACTAATTTCCGTTTTACCTGCAACTCCTGTTTTTGTAAAACAATCAATTGTTTCTGCAAGTTATCATTCATTCCTGCAAACTACTCACTCATGGTTTCTGTTTAATTAATTAGAGAATAATTTCATTTCATTAAATAAACTTTAAAATTATTATTATGAAATCAAAGATTACGTTGAGTGCGATATGCAAAGCAACTTTTGCTTTGGTATTAGTATCGGCATTATTTAGCTGTAAAAAAAATCCGCCCCCTCCGGATAACTCCGGTTACAACTTAAATGTTGTTCTCCGCTCAGATGGTAAAACGGTTCCTCACGGTTCTGGTTACATGGAGTTTCGACAAGATCCCGATACGGCCAGGATAGTCGACTTAAATACCTGGGTTAGCAATCTTGAGCCAAATCATTCGTACCTGCTACAGCGTGCCGTAAATCCTTTCACAGACCCTGACTGTTCAAGCACCGCATGGCTTACGCTTGGTTTAGGATTGACACCACAGGATATCCAAACAGATGAGCACGGCAATGGACATGCCGATTTCTGGCGGGCTGTAACTTCCATTGCCCGTGGTACGCAATTTCACATTCATTTTCAAATAGTGGATGCGGCAACATCGGCGACAGTATTGACAAGTGATTGTTATGATTATACGGTGAGATAATATTTATATTTCTCCATTATAGGTGTGATGTTTATTTTATATGGTTGCGGCAATAATATCGAATTGCCGCAACCATATTATTGCAGTTCGCCAGGGTCTTGCCTGGAAGAAGATACAAAAGAGGAATGATACCGGCAGACCCCGGGATTTAATCTAAAGATGTTATCTATTTTTTGCCATTGGTATGTCGACAAGCCCTATTCTTATCATATGAACAACCAATATCCAATAAATGTCGTCGGTTGGCTTGTCACAAAAACCAACGCCTCATACCAATGACAGTATAAGAGCTTATTCAGGAAATAATGATTTATCAATATTCGGAATGATGCGCAGTGCATTTTTATAATAGACCTTTCTTAAGATATCATCAGGCAGTCCCATACCATACATAGCCCAGAATGCGTGATATTTTTTGTGATAAGGAAAGTATTCATCTTCTGTTTCGAGTACACGAAAATATGTTGAATACTCTTCCGGCACCCAGCTATCCTTACCAAATAATATCCTGTCCTGGTATTTGGTAAAAAATTGTTTGGCCATGCGTGGCTGTCTTCCCAATTCTGCAATGACAGCGCCGAACTCAACATTTACATTGGGCATTTCATCCAGCAATTGCCCCAGCTTTGCGAGGTTATTTGCATACCAGCCAAAATGTGCAGCAATAAAAGTTGTATGGGGATGATTTTTGAACATGCGGTGCTGCTCGGCGATCAACGTATCCCAGGGTGCCGGGTCGGTATTACTTCTTTTACGATAGGGATGTGTGGCCAGTTCCAGCCATCGTTCATTGTTTGCATCCATCGGGTCCCAGAAAGATTTTGGATCAGCGGTATGAATCAGCACCGGTATTTTTAACTCGCCGGCCTTTTCCCATACCGGATCAAGCCTCGGATCATCTACTGTTACTCTTTTGCCATGAATATCTCTCACGGAAAAACCAAGATCCTTAAATATCTTCAGGCCATTGGCGCCATTCTTTACATCTTCTTCCAATTGTCTGGCTGCTTTTTCACCCCAGCCTTTTTCCCCCACTCCGTTCCAGTCAATATTAGCAAACACAATGAACCTGTTTGGAAAATGATCCCTAACATTCTTAGTGGATCTTTTTAGTGTTTCACCATTGCTGCCGCTGAGATTCACCATTACTTTCATATTCATCTTATCCATTTCGGTCGTTAATGTGGAAAGATCCATATTCGGCATTTCTTCCTGGTGATTGTGTACATCGATGAAAGGAAATTTTGCCCTGGTTAATTTATGCTGCGGAACTACAAGTGTTGAAGGCGGATTGTAATTTTCAAAATCCATTCTCTGTGTCGTTTGTGCACAACCTTCAAATGCCGTAAGGATCAAAAAAAAGATGAGATATTTTTTCATGCGAATTTTATTAATAAGATCCAAATTAATTGAAATAGCAGCAAATCATGAACCGGCCATAAAATACATTTGAAGCACAC
This sequence comes from Chitinophagales bacterium, assembly GCA_044448365.1. Taxonomy (GTDB): domain Bacteria; phylum Bacteroidota; class Bacteroidia; order Chitinophagales; family Chitinophagaceae; genus VBAU01. The sequence goes on along the minus strand of JBIOGV010000018.1, from coordinate 18,245 downwards.
ATTTCTGTAAATTACATCAAGAGAAAAATGCAGGCTAAGAACGAAAACCTATTGTCATGATAAAAAAAATGAACTGGGAAACGGTTCCAACGGAAGACGTGAATCCATCTATGGCCCGGAAAATTATTTCGGGGGAAAAACTGATGGTTGCCAAAATGAAATTCAAAGATGGCTTTGTTGTACCGCTGCATAGTCACATTCATGAACAGGTTACCCAGCTAATTTCCGGCTCAATGCGTTTTTGGTTTGGAGAAAATAAAGAACAATGCATGGACTTATACCCGGGAGATGTGGTGGTGATTCCTTCCAATTTGCCACACGAAGCGCTGATGATCGGTGATGTTGAGGAAGTAGATACGTGGGCGCCTCCCCGCCAGGATTGGTTGGATAAAACAGATGATTATTTAAGAAAGTAATTTTCGTTTAAGCGGGATCTTTTTGCCCAGTGATATTTGATTTTTTTTAAACCTCAGCAAAAGGCCCGGCTCAGACACAATGATTACTTAAGAAAATAAAAAAATGGAACTTGGATTAAAAAATAAAGTGGCCTTTATTGCCGCTTCCAGCCAGGGCCTTGGAAAAAGCGTTGCAATGGAACTTGCAATGGAAGGCGCCAAAATAATTATCTGCGGACGTAATAAAGAGAATCTTGAACATACAAAACATGAAATAGAAAAAGGAACGAAAGGAGAAGTGCTGGCTGTTGCAGGAGACCTATCCATTGCTTTTGAAAGGGAGCAGGTCATTAAAACAGCTTTGCAGGCTTACAACACCATCGATATCCTCATCACCAATACGGGTGGCCCACCCGCTGGAAAATTTGAAGAGTTCAAACAGGAAGATTGGGATAAAGCATATTACAGTTTGCTGATAAGTGCTGTTGGCTTGATCAATGGTTTTTTGCCAGGCATGAAACAACAACGATGGGGAAGAATTATTTCCATTACATCGATGGCAGTAAAACAACCGATCAATAACCTGGTACTCTCGAACTCGGTAAGGGCATCCGTTGTTGGTTTAATAAAAACTTTATCAAATGAATTAGCCCTGTATAATATTACGGTTAATAATGTAATGCCTGGTTATACAGAAACAGAAAGGCTGAAAGAACTGATCGAAACCACTCCTTCCTTTACTTCAGCAAAAAGCGAAATACCAATGGGACGTTTTGGAACCCCGGAAGAGTTTGCTGTAGCCGTTACTTTCTTAGCCAGCGAACGGGCCAGTTATATAACTGGCGTTTCACTTGCAATAGACGGAGGATGGATCAAGAATTTGTTTTGAGATGTGAGGGCTCCGTGATTGCAGAGAAAACTTCATTAACCTTTTAAAGTAAATCATTGAATGGTATCCGGACCTGTTTACAATTCTGGCTACAGGGCATCTTTTATTCCAATGTATGAATGATGCGTCCATTGAAATGATAAAAATCCTTCTCATTATTTTATTCGTGGCATTATCTATCAATAAACCATCAAAGCATTCATAAATTGGAAAAATATCCGTGACTGATGCCGGTGTGCGATAAAGAAATAAAAAAGACCATCTGCAGATGGCCTTTTTGTATGGCGTTTTCCATAAAATCTTTCCGCTTCTTACGCAGAAATCGAATAACTATGACGTCTTGATTTTTTGGAAAGGATATATTGAAAACCTTTGTCGGTAAGGTAAATAACCGCCGGCGAATGGGGAATGACCTCAACAAGATGTTCGGAGCATAATTCATCGATATATTTTACACTCTCATCCCATGGAAAGCTTTGACGTATGATGACTTCGTTCGGGTAAACAATGGTTGATGTGGGATGAGCATCGTTTTTCACGATCTCATAGATCGTTTGGAGAGTAAGATACTTATTGTCCATTTGCCCAGGTTTAAGTGTTTGCTTTTGTAGCATAAATCATTCCAATTTTTAATATTTGACGATTGTTTTAAAAAATAAGGGGCTGAAATAAAAATTGTCTTTCCTGATTCAATATTTAAAGTACTATGGGTAAAAGGCAAAAGATCTGTTGATTAATGTCGTTCTGCGACTTTATAGTCGATTTCACAACCCTGCAATTTTCATCTATCCGGGCGGATGATATTACTTCTCGCTCAAGTCCTGCCATGGAAATAATTTTCAGGTCCAGGGTTTGAACCATTGGCTCCGGGAATGTTGGAATACAAGCCGGCACATAAAACCAAACCGCTAATTGATTAGCGGCCTGGGTCTGTCTTGTGCAATAATTACTCTTTAGAGATCTATCTATAACTGAGGGGCAAGTCATCATAGCTCATTGCAATGATGGTATCAAAGTGAAGATTGTCAAACTTCCTTTTTAATTCCACATAAAAATCCTTTACCCTATAAACCGAAAAATGGTAACCATTGCAGGTGACCAATTTTTGAAGCTTGCCATTTTGATTAACAATCTGCAATTTGTCTTTATACTCTAAACCGGAAAACTCGCTAAGCTGCATGTTATTTAAATTCTCTTACAACAATACAATATCCTTTAAGCGGTTTTACTGATCCACGTCAGTATCAGAGCTAATCTTTGTTCACTGTCACCAAGCCAGGAAAAAATCATAAGAAGAGAATAAAAAAAAGCCGGATCATCAGTCCAGCCCATGCTTCAGTCAAAACATACAACAAAATTGCAGAAAAAAATAGCATGCATTGAGTGCCAGTAAAAATAGTTCCTGTTAGCACTGCAGAATACACGCGTTGAACGGGAAGGGTCTTTTTTAAAAAAAATTCTGAGAGACATAAAATTAACTTACCGGCCCATCTGTCTCAAAAAGGCTACATGGGAAGCTATGGCAAATCGCACATTTCTGAATTCAATGTAATGAATGCCGTGTTCGTCGCAGATCTTTTTAATAATGTTACGAAGAGCGGGGTAATGAACATGCGATATTTTGGGAAATAAGTGGTGCTCAATCTGAAAATTTAATCCGCCTACCAGCCAGGTAACCAGTTTATTCTTTGTAGCAAAATTGGCAGTGGTCTTTAACTGGTGAATAGCCCATTCATCTTCCATTTTCCCGGTTTCTGCATTAGCAACCGGGAAGGCAGTATGTTCAACGGTATGGGCAAGCTGAAAAACAAGACTCAATACAAAACCTGCAACCAGGGTAAAGATCAGGAAACAAATGAGCCATGACTCAAAGCCGACCATATAGACAGGTAGCCCGATAAATAAAAAAAGATGAACAAATTTGAAACCCCAGAAAATAAAATGATCGCTTAATTTCATTTTCTTAACAGGCATGTTTCCAATTCTGCCTTTAAAATATTTTTGATAGTCCAGTATGAATACCCAAAATATATACAGCATCGAATAAAGGATCCAGAAATACAAATGCTGATATTTATGCATCTTGTATTTTTTTTGTGTGCTGCTCATACGCAACCAGGGTTGAATGTCTATATCATCATCCACACCATCTATGTTTGTATAGGCATGATGAATTACATTATGCTTCATATTCCACATAAAACTATTACCACCAAGTATGTTCAGAGAAAAAGCAGCAAGCGTGTTTATCCATTTGTATTTACTGAAACTGCCATGTGCCCCATCGTGCATTACATTGAAGCCGATCGAAGCCACAAGACATCCCAATAATATACTTTCCAACACCTGCCATAGTACGGCAGGGGTAAAAAACACAAGGTGAATGTAGACGAATATAAAACTCACCATTAATATCACAGCTTTAATGAAGAGCTGATAATTACCGGTTGTTGACCGGCCCACTTCAAGAAAGTACTCACTGATCTTTGCTTTTAATTCTGAATGGAAAGAATGATGGATATTGGAAAATTTCGGAATATTCATGTAATCGTTTTATAAAGGAACAATCTGCAAAACTACTCGAATAAAATCAATAAAATTGAAATTGTTTGAAGGAAGGCCTATCATTTAACATCACCTTGCCCGGTATGAAAAATTAATGTCATTCCGAGCAGGGCAAAATAAAAATCTATATCCGGGTTTTAAGACCTACCTTCACGCCATAAATTTGAGTTCTGCAGCATTGGCTAGTCTCCCCTGTTCAAACAATCATATTCATTCTGCAAGTTTCTCAGATCATTGAGTTATTAACGTTAAATCATGATATGACCAGCGAAGCAATTGTAAAGCAGGTAGAATCACAAAACAATTCAGATAAAACCCTGAACATTCATTTTAAGCAACGCAACACTATAAAAGGTTTGTTCATTAAGGGAAATGATTATAAAGACCTGAAGTCAAAAAATCTTTGGCGCATTGTAACCAATGCCAATATTGAGCAATGGAAAAAAACAAAAGACATGAACCTTGCCCGCATATTCAATGGCATTGAGTTTACCAGGCTTTCTGATGATAACTGACCTGTTCTTTATCTAAAATAAATTTTATCTTAAAAAAATTATTATGTTCATCCAGACATGGAATAAATACCTGCCTGTTATCAGGATTCTTCTGAAACGATCCGTAAATGCGGAGCAAACGCTGGATATGAACGAAAGCGATTTTCATCGGGCTGCCGGCGGGAAAAAAGTAAAATTCACTTTTTCATTTGTATTGATCAGGGGCCGGTTAAACGGAGCAGAAAATCCGCCGCCACCTCTTGGTAAAGATCTTATTGCCGTCCTGCAACAGGATGATGTTACTCATAAATTTTTGCGTCGGAGCGAACTGGCGTTTACTATGAACAGCAATTCGCAATTGCTGATCAAGAATGTTACGCCAGCCCCAGAGCCGGAGTTACAAGCGGATGAAACAATTGCCGAAGAGGAAGCAAAGCCTGGTGAAACACCACGTTAACAGAGTCTAATTGTTTACCTGATCAATGTAACGGTTCCTTTTCTTTGAATCCTTTTTCTATTATAATCTATTCCTTCAGTGATCCAAACGAAAGTATTTGTACCCTGTAAAATATCATTCAATTTTCCATCCCATCCTTTTGAAGGATCTGTTGTAAAAAAAAAATTTTGCCCCCACCTGTTGTAAACAATAAATCTCGTTTCAGCTAATTTTTGAACTTAGTGGTTGATATACTATCCTTATCTGTGTCAATTCTATTTATCATAGAATCGTGCCGTTCCTTAAATTTCTTTTTTTCTTCTTCGACTCCTTTTCTATGCTTATCTTGACCAAAACGAATATTTCCCGCAATAAGTAAGACAATAAAAAGTCCGAATGCAATAAGCACAATCTTTAGAATTTTCCTGCTGTTTAGTTGGGCCATTTTTTTAGATTTTATTTTCAAAATCCTTTTACATGTGGCGGTGGGGTTAACCAACCAGATCCGGTAATCACCCAAACATAAAAACTGCCATACATATTGACATTTCCATTGAATGAACGTTGGCCACTTATATCATAAGAATTAACATTCTGCAAAGCCATTGAAACTTCAGCATTCATTTTTGTATTTGTGTTGACACCAAACCAATTTTTATAACCGTTTGCAACAAAATCAAATACTTCTGTATTATCTATGATTCTTTCTTCATTTTTTATTTCCTCACCGTTTTTGTTAACGGCTATATTATCGACACTAAAGTTCCATAATTGAAACATCCCTTCAATAGAAAATTTGATTGAATTTGGAAGCAGTTGAATGCTTTTAAATTGGTTATCCTTCGTAAAGGTAACCTGGTATTGAAATGAAACATTTATTTTATGTCCCACCATATCCTCGGGTCCTGAACTGCCATTTGCACTATAGGTTAAGATATAGCCGTTGCCATTCAATGAAGTAACCCCAACAATCGGAGCTTCATTTATGAGAGTTCCATTATTAAACCACCAGGTATAGCCGGCTACAGAAGTTTTACTACCATCCTGGTTTTGAACGACAACTTCATCCAAAGAATTCCCTTGACTTATGAAATTCGTTACCTGTTTTAAAACAGAAGCAGCATCAGAATTGGCGCTGGTTCCTCCGCCTCCACCATCGCCTCCAAAAGGCCAACCATCATCCTCGAAAAGTCCGCCTCCCGTGCCATTCACACGCTGGAAATAGCCGGCAGACCTGTATTGCTCGAAATAGTCACCATAAGGATGATGGGGTGCCTTCATAAAATTTCCCATTGGGTCATTAAACATGATCGGGTTATTTCCGCCGAATTGATAATTGCTCATACTAATTGCCTGCTCCCCCATTACATCTATTCCAGTAAATCTTCCAATTTGGGGATCATATTCGCGATAAAAAGTTGAATAGAGATTTATGCTTTCATCTTCATCCAGTTCGCTCCCATCATTGAATTTATAAGGATTATTAGGAGAGCCAAAATTCAAAGCTTTAGAAGAAATACCCGCCATCGCCAATCCAAAAGGGTAATAATGATTTTCTGCAAGGACAGGTCCACGAATATGAGTGACCTGCAGGTTATCAAAGTAAACATTAATGTTAGGTGTTTCATTACTCGCATACACGTACAGGTAACCATTTTTACTGATCGGTAAACTATTTTTTATATGTATTTTAAATTCCTGGTCCACTCCCACCTGGTCGAAGCCACTGCAGCTGCCTACATATTTAAACTGCTCATCAAAAAGCACCCAGTTGATAAATGCCTTGGGCCTGGTTGTAGAATCAGCAGTATTATGACTATTATAATAATTCAGAGCACCTGGATTTATAACATTTGAGTTTTGCAGATCAACAATATTTCCATGCGCACTGATACCTCCGATACCGTTATCCAATGCAGAAATAAGATCAATTAGTGGGCTTTTAGGTGTTTGAGGCGTCGCACCGTTTTTAAAATACCAACTGCTTACGCGCAGATTAAATTTATCACCTGCCATTACCTTCAGAACAATACCTGTTCCCACCTTTACTCCATTCCCGTTGAGTTGCTGAACATAATCATTCGGGTTCGTATATGTGTCTATCGGATAACCTGTAACCGTACTCTTATTAATTCTTCCTGAATCGACTTTACTATAATACAATCTTTCCGTTGCAAGCTGTGTTGTTTCCAAACTTGCAGGCGGATAAAATGCCGTATCCTTTTGCTCTGTTAATACCATTCTCACATTATTCAAATGGTCTTTCAAAAAATAATCAAATGCGAATTTCCCGGCAGAAAGATATCGTATCCTGCCTTCCTCAAATAATGCGTATTGCAGGGTATCGTTTAAATAAACAAAACCGTTGAGGTATAAATATTTTTTAGAAACAACAGTTCCTGTTGAATAATCATTTAATTGCTTGCACAGTTTTATTCCCGATGCATCGTAATAATAATGCATAGTTCCCTTACCAGCAATTACAATTGAGTCTGGTTTATCCAGTAAATTATATACAGCACCATTGCCGTTTGCTGTTGTATGCATATGGCGGTTATAGTCCCTTGTCACATTTCCATTTACATCATAAGAATAATCATCGCCACTCAGAACAGTGTCTTTAAAATCCCCAAAGCCACCTCCCGCCGTAGCAGGATCGGATATTTTTTGCAGTTGATTACTATTAGTGAAATATTGGTAGTTCAATGAGTCAATCATCACAGGACTCCCGATACTCAATCCTTTTTGCTGCATGGTCAAAATATTTCCACCTGCATCATAGCTGAGATTGTTAGTTGTAAAATCTACTTTATCATTTGTCCAATTATTGCTTCCTTCATTCCGCTGGCTGAATTCTGCAACAGTTAACCTGTTTGCATTGTCGTAACTATAACCATAAGCCCTTGCAATTCCATCGCCTGCTGATTTCCATTTTATACCCGCAATAGCGCCATTGTATTGATTGTTTGTAAATCCATAGTCATAAAAAAGCGCCTCACCAAAATAAGCAGAGGTGCTGCCGGTTGTATCAATAAACCCTTTATTAATACTGGACAGCCATCCCCTGATATCATAATTATATTTCTGAGTGGTTAAATAATTGCCGAGAGTGTCTGCCAGCAATTGTCCAAGTTCATTATATGAAAACCTGCTCACTATTTTATCGCCTGTACTATCAATATTTTTTATGATTGATTTCAAACGGCCAATGTGATCATAGCTGTATTTTGTGAGCAATGTGTGAGTTTGTGCATTGGTACCGATTTTTTGTTGTTGCAAGTGAGTTCTCAGCTTAAGACCTGCAAAGCTGTATTGCATAGTAAGAATATCAGTCCCCCCTGTATAGTTGGTTTCTTTTACCTGGACCGGCCTTCCAAACTCATCGTAAAGTGTAAGTGAATATAAATATGTACCTGTGCCAAGAATTAATTTCCTGGTACCTGTAGCAGCGCCTCGTATCCTGTTAGTTGCCGTTATTTGCTGCGCATATTCCGGTGATGTATTATAAGCTGTATTGAAATTGCTGCTGTTGATATGGGAAGTTACCAGGGTATTATTCAGTGGTGTACCGGTTGTCCAACCATAATCATCATAATAAGCTTCCGTCATAATAGTATATGTTCCGGTAAGAGTGGGATAATCTGTGCTTCGTGCTGCCTGAGCGTATACACTGTCTTTGATGAGTGCTGTTGTAATTACTCCTGATCTGTAAGGCCTGCTTTGCGCATCGTATTTTACAAAGGCCCATTGATTTGTTTGTCTTAGGTTTGAATCCTGCGTCATTACAACACGGTCAAAAAGATCATAAGCTATAAAACTTCTGCCTTTTCCCGGTATTCTTTTCATTATCACCCTGCCCCTGCTGTCATAATAATATACATAACAAAGACCGGCGTTAATTGAGGAATTTCCTGCAAGATTCCAGTTAGTTGTGCCATTATTTAATGCTTCTACTGCCTTGGGAGTAATTACCATTCTTACGTGATTCATTTCATCACAAACATAGTATGTGCAAAGCCAGCCTGTATGTCCTGTGGAAGGTGAACCCGCAACCTGTGTTTTGGTAAGTACTGTTCTTCCCAATTGATCATTATAGCTTACTACTTTCACACCACGCTCATCAGTTATCTCTTCTACAAAAAGGCTTCCGGCCAGATAACCGGCAGTCGTTGTTGGAACATCATCCGGGCCAGTCATTGCAATTGTCCACAAGCGAACGCTGTCTGAAACAGCATTCGTTCGGTGCGTATAACTGATACCAATACCTGCGCCTGTCCAACTATTTCCCGGCGTTGTAGTCTTTTTTGGGATATTTAATGGTGAACCCTCAAACAATGATTGTCCATAATTGATTTGTTCACTGGAAAAATTAATTTTATAAAAAGATGAATCCTGGTAGAAGGGATTAGTTTTGAATTTGCCATCACTGTTATTCCCTGATTGAGAAACAAAGGGTAGATATTGAACACTTGGATTTCCGAACTCATCAAATAAACCAGGCGTTACATAATCATTTTTTGCCGGAGAAGCTTGCCTCGTTATCGATTGTAAAGGTCTTCCATAAGAATCCGCGTAAACAGTATTGATCGCAATATCTTCCGGCAATGCGGACAGGTTTACTTGTGAGGTATCAGTAATTGATTTAAAGGGTGAATAAGTTCTTATGTAATTGACCGGGGCGAAAAAATACGCAGCAGGTAATTTCCTTGCAGTAGCAGAAGCGGGGCCAGTTGAGCTAGTGGGAATATTTGTCTGTCCGAATAACTGTCCTGCCCAGGTAAACTGTACAAGAAATAAATATCGTAAAAACTTATTCATAGATTGTTTGATTTGAATCAGAATAATTATTTGTTAGTTCACAATTGCATTCTGGATCACGGGATCCATTGGATCAACCAGGTCCGAAAAAACACCGATAATATCTCCTTTGTTATCGATAAGGTATTTGCAGAAGTCACCGATCACCGGACCATCCATTGTTCCATTCTGGGAAGATTGCGACAACCATTTATATAAGGGTGAAATATTTTTTCCTGTGACCACCTGCTTTGAAGTCAGAATGTAGTGGATATTGTATTTTGTTGTCACAAGATTTTGAATGCTCACCGATGATCCTGTTTCATTTTTAAAATCATTACTGGGACATGCAATGATCACAAGACTATCTTTATATTTCTCATAAAGTTGTTCGAGGCTTGCATATTGATTTACATAAATACTGTTGGAAGCTGTATTAACGATCAGGATCTTTTTACCCTGGAACTGGCTCATCTTAATTGTGGTACCATCAATCGCCGTTATGTTTAATGAATAGAGACCGATAAGACTGCCAAGAAGGAATGAAATGTTCAACATGTGGTTTTGTTTTCAAATAATTTAGAATTTTATTATAGTTCGCATGGTCCATTATTCAGCGTACAAGGTGATGAACTGTCCTGGGTATAATTTCCGCTGATGCTGCAATCACTCCACTCGTAATGATAGGTGCATCGCCACAACCAAACGCCATTCACTTTAATTTGTACAACCGATGTATTTACCCTTGTGCCATTCTCACAGGTACAATTAAGCCATTTTTGGCCTTCTACTGTACAAGCAGGAGCACATCCAATACAATCATTATGATCAAATACCTGCCGTGTCACATTGTAAGTTTCACTATAAGGGTTCATATCAATTTCGACTCTATCCATCCTGCCATTTAAAGGAGCTTCACATACATATAAATTCGATCCGCCGATACTCTTTTTCGGATGCCAGTTCGGCAACAGGCTGATGACTTTATCACTATCAGAGTAGTCATATTGTTTCAGCACATTCAAATCTTTATCCTTGATAATTTTCAACCTGTTCACACTATCGTACAAATAAAAGTTGACCGTGCTGTTTGCATCCGCAATACTGGTTACTCCGATCAAAGGTTCATATGTAAAAGTGGTCATGCTGGCATCTTTTGGGTATAACCTGAGTTCATCGATCAATCCTGATCCTCCAACAGTAATTGTTGTAACTCCAGAAACAGTTTTGCTGTAAAAATTCCAGCCATTATGTGAAGCAATGGGATTGCTGAGCACACTTCCATTGATAGTTGGTGATCCACCGGTTTTCACCCAAACAGATACGATATAGGTGACCGCCGATGTCAATCCTGATTTGCTGATACTTCCGTTTGCCAGGTCATAACAATATTTTCCGGTGAGAGAAGCAGTAGCGTTTTTAAGAGTGCTTGGAATTGTCCAGTTTCCTTTTCCATCAGATTCAAAACTTGTATACGCAGTATTAGCCGCTGAAGCATTTGCAACTTTTGCAACAGGAAATTGACTAAAGTAATCCATGACAACAGAATTACTTTGCCCGGAAAGAGAATTTTTTGTTTCAAGAAGATTGCCAACAGAATCATAGGTGACAAAATTTTGCTGGGCGACGAGGTAAGTGCTGTTGCGCACCAATGATGCAGGATTAAAACTGCCAATCACTGATTGGGGAACAGGTGCATTCGACTGGAATGCATATAATGTGAGCGGTTTGATATGACCCCTGGTCAATTGCTGGTAGTCTGTTATCCGGGCACCGATCATTCTTGGATTTGCATCACCTGTGATCCATGACTCAGTTGATATAACTGGACTGATGATGCTGTTATCTCTCATTTTTTTAATTGCTCCTGATGACAACGTGTAATTATAAGGATAATAAAACCTCTGTTCAAGTGATAAACTCCTGTTGAGATCATAGGGGGACGTGATTTTTATGACATTGTAATCACTATCATACTGGATGGCTTGTTGCCTGACCTGGATAGAGCCGTCAGGATGAAATATAGAATCAATGCTTGTCGCAAGATCAGATCTGCCTGTTTGCTGGTAGTAATTTTGACCAGTATAATATTCGGTATAAGGAGTGTTGGGATTATTCGGATCGCCGTTAAAGGTTACAGATGTTTTACCGAGTCTTAGTGATGTAAAATCAGAACTGTTATATGTTATTGTAGTGGGAATAAAAGTGTTCTGTGTCACTTTCACAAGTCTGCCAAGGCTATCGTATACTGATATTTTTTTTGGTTGTCCCAATGCCCAATCCGGCTGGGTTATGGGAGCATACGGAAATACGGGCTGAGTGATATTGAAATTTGCATCCTGCAGGTCTGTAAAATCATAAACTGTTTTTCCCAGGTTGTGAGTCTCGCTTCCCCGGTAAACAATCACCCTGCTGTATCCCACAGGACTACCTTGCGTATAATTGAGATTATTGATCGGGTCACTTGAAATAGCCGTGTAGCCAGTTGTAGTAGTTCCACCATTGATCACAGTTTCCTGGTAAGGATAGTTATAAACGGGAATGGTTTGCAGGAAACCGGAGCTGCTTCCATCTGTTTTTATATACTTATAGGTAGCGATTGTATCAGAGCTGCCGGTGGTCGGATCTGAATGTGATATCGATTTTATCCGGATGCCGCCCATTGTTGTTGCAGTTCCGGCAATGGTTTGATTTTGCCATGCGATATTTACAGGAATAGAAGGAGGCGTTACCGTACAACTTTGCAGGCTGGTTTGAATTTTATAATTACCATTTGTTACATTAAATGAGAAAGAAACGGAGCCTACATAAAATAGCTGATATAAACTGATGCTTGCAGTAGCATAGTTTGTCAACCCATCAGTACTTGTAATATTGCAAACAAGATTGCAGCTTCCTGAAAACGGCGGACTCCCTGCTCTTGAAAAAGAAGGATCGAATGAAAAAGAGAAAGTATATCGTGTATTGAAGGCCTGGCTTAGTGAAATATTTGTGGATGTATTGTTTAAAGCATTAATAGCAACAGTTTCCCGGGAACTATTGATCTGTAGTATATCATTTGGCTCATAACTATAATAGGTTGAACCTCCCGAAGGATCATGTATCATTGTTAATGCACTGGAGACTGCACTAATAGAAGAAGGATTTCGGTTAGCGCCATTATATATTCCTGTAACTGTTGGAATGACATTGGTCCCATTATTTGCTGTATTATAGAAACCCCAATGATCTCTTTTATTACCGAGCGTGTCACCGGAAGTTCCGAATGCAGGAAATAAGGTTCCTGTATATAGGAACTGATACCCGGGAATAGTTCGGTTATTTGTGAAAAATCGAATTCCGTTTAAAAAAGACCGGCGGTTTGGAATAGAATCACCATCACAACAATTCCAGTCAAACAAATATCCATACCTGAAAACACTGTCACTGATCTTGATCCGGTTTAGCACAGAATCTGTTCCATCGTATTTTTTAGAACGGTCATAAATGAAACTCACAATTTTCTTATCAGGGAAAATGATCGAAGAAATCTTTCTGACATAAATATTGGCAGAGCCGGTAGGTGAATAGGCACGATAGCTACTACCGTCACTGTTCTTAATGTAAATTGTTTGAGGGTAAACGGTCGCATTTGTTTCATGAATCGTGCTGTAGCTGAACCTGATGGTATCCGTTCCCATTGGAGAAATTATCTGGCTGAGGTACCAAGCCGAATTATAAGTAGCACCATTATATCCGCAGGCGATACCCAAAACAGTGTTTGCTTCTGATTCAATATCGCTAAAAACATATTTGATACCCTCTTCGGTAATAATATTAAACGAAGTAATGGGAGAATTGGCCAGCGCTGTATAACCGATCCGAAGTTTAGAAAGAGGAACAGCTATGATCTGTTTATTCTTGCCAATAAAAAATTTTCCTGACCTGCCATTAAAATTGTATTGAAAAATATCCTGTTCTGCATCCAGGCTATCATGATAATATTTGGAACCATTTGGACGATAATCACCCGGGATCGCAGATGCATACATAAACCCATTGGTTGAAATATCATCAGGCATTCCCCTGACTGTTCGGGTAATCACCCCTCCCGCATTGAGGTACCAACCAAGCCCGACATTTGTTGGTGTTTCGTTTACTTTTACTCCGCCTGCATCGGCGTAAACAAGAGAAATACTCAAACTAAGTCCATTGCGATTTGTATAATGATAAATGGGAATCGATATGTCCGGCATACCGGTATAAAAATTAACTGGTGTGCTTGCGAGCCTGCCGGCAGCCGTGGCTATCCCACCTGATCCTGCGGCATTCGCATCATTCGGAGGAGGGTCTTGTGCGAACAAGCAAATGGTTAAAAAAATAGAGATTATTGACAGAAATATATACCTGAATTTCTTTTTCATATTATTGGTTAAAAATCTTTTCAAAAATTATATCCAACCCTGAAAACAACCGGTTGCGTCCTTGGTGCCTGGTAATAACTCAAAAAATCCCAGAGCAATTGCAGTTTTGTTTTCTTAAAGAATTTGCTTTTTACATCTATCACTTTACTTAATCCAATCAATCCGCTGTGCTGCCATGCGGTCCCCACCCTGCCTCCGCCAAAGGGGGAAGGAATAAAAACGCTCCTTAGTTCAGTTCTGTAATTCATTTCAAAGCCACCCGTGATAAGGAAATCCCCTCCTAACCTCCCTCTCAAGGCGGAGGGGATTTTCCAGTCTATATAACTGCGCAACCCTGCACCTTCGGAAGTGAATTGAATATTATTCCATCCACGACCGAAACCGAGTTTATAGGATACACCAATACCAATCACAGACATGTCATTCAGTTTATAACCGACTGACAAGCCAAGATCGCTGGTAACAGGAAAATAATTACTTGCATTTTGTGTTTGCATATTGGTGCCATATTCCAGTCTTTTTAAAAATGATCTCGTTTTTTGACTATTGGGTTTAAATCCCCCAGGCATTATATCATTACTGCTTCCCCGTCCCGATTGCAGGAACTTATCCTTTAGTTGCTGCAGTTGTGATTGCGCCTGTTGAATATTTTCCTGAAACTGTTGCTGTGCATTGGGCCCACCTGCTACAATTTTTTCCTGGATCATATTATCTACCTGCGCTCTCGTTTGAAGACATGCAAAACTTTCAGCGCGAATGGGATCATTCAAATCACCAGGCAATCTGAACATGAAAGCAAGCATGCTATTCCTTCGCATAAAATCCTTAAATAGTTTTGTCTTGATTAAAAACTCTATGGCCTTTCGTTCAATCTTATTGGGATCACTTAGCGTTTCCTTACATTCTTTTATTCGCTCACTATAATAATAAACTTCTTTACTATACTTATTTAACTCTTTTACTAAACCAAATTGCTCAAGCTCCTGCCTCAATTGTTCTTTCCGATCATGGACAAAATTTTTTATTACTTCGGCTTGTTGAAGTTTATTATCCAACAATTCAATTTTTATAAGAGCATCTTTCAAATTAGCCTTCGTACTATTTTGTTCTAAAAATTTGAATGCTGTTTCCAGGGTATCGAGGTGAGGTATGTATTGCCTCACTCCGGCAGGAACGTCAACAGCCGTATTCTTTAATGTTGTTTCTAAACTTCTATACCGGTTTTGGATCTCATCAAGTTTTTGTTCCGCTTCTTCCCGATTATTACCGGAAGAATCTTTTTCTGTGAGTTGTTTTTTACAGATCTTTTGTTCCTGCCTTTCTAACCGGGCTAAAGTGTTTTTAGATTTTGCAATAAGCTTGTCCGCTAACCGTGTCACCTTTTTTCCGATTGAAGCGGACCATTTTCCGGGATTTATTTTACAAAATATAGAATCACTAAAGGATTGGCTGTGGGCGGAAATAGTACCCGTAAGAAAAAATAGAAGAAGGAATTTCATTGATAAGGTTTAAAATTGAGAAGTCGAATTTAGAGAACAATAAAATCGCTTTCGCAAGTGCTTCACCAGTACTGGCAAAACCGGAATAAAACAATTTTTTTAATTCACGAAAACATTTACGGGTTTGGAAAAGTCGTTGTCCAGGTGGTGCAATCGGTTGTCGCCATTTAATATTATGACCGAATTTTTGAGAACATTTTTATATTGCTCGGCAAGAGGGATTTTTTTACTGCCAATATATATGAGTTCATTATCGAATTTAGATATCTGCTCCAGCGAAACGATATAAGACCTGTGTATCCTGCAAAACAAATCCTGCGGAAGGATCTTCTCAATATGATTCATCGACGTTAAGACCTGGTAGGATGTAGCGGCTGTAACTATAATTACATATTTTTTTTCCGCCTGGACATACAATATCTCGGAAAGCCGGAGTTTCAAATAGGCCCTTTCCAATTTGAAAAATAAAAAATCCTTCATAGCAAAAGTTTTATGACAATTATTCAAAAGAAAATGTTTTCTGAAGGATCGGATGGAAGAATATGAAGATGGATGATCTCAATAAAATAAAAAATGTATTTGCCCCAATTCTGTATAGTTAAAAAGCAACAGAAACGCGGTAAAAAAAATTGGTTTTGGAGAGTATTGTTTTCTTAAAACTTCATAGACGCAGATGAAGAAGTTCATCGTGTGCTGACTACAAAAATTTTTCCCAGGCAGGCCGATGTCTTAACACATCGGAAATGGATAGATACTATCTGATTTCACATCAACCAACCTTTCTACTATTCAAGGGACAAAACGAACTTTCTTTCAATATGCACTATCGTCCCGATCTGCAGCCGACGGCAAATTCATAGAGAACGCTCCAAAAGCCTCCAAATAAAAATCCAAACAGAATTTCACCCATCGGAACGTTAAAGACAGATATAGCTCCATAGAACTTTAAGTTCCACCATTCCTGCGCATGCGGAAGAATTATCAGCCAGACAGAAAGAATAAATAAAGCAAACCAAAATATAATCCTGAAAAAAATAATGTTTTTGCAAGATCGGGTCTCATTATTACAATAACCAGGCATCCCGTCAAAAGTCCGAACGGAAGACTGATCATCATATTGATATCAAAAAGGAAATGGAGCCCGATAGAAATAACCAAAACAGGACTAAGCCAGGCAATATTTCTGAGGTCAATGATAGCTTTGATCTTCCGATTATGTTTATTTTTCCGAATTGAATAAAGTACAGAGGCTACACCTCCGAAAGAAAATCCAAACAATATTCCTTCAATGCCGACAGGGATCGGGAAAAATGTTTGAGGATGCCAGTAGCCGGGTTGAGAAAAATAATCAAAGAAAGCAAAGGGGATTACAGCAACACTCATGATCAGCATCTTTTTGCGCACGTTCTTTCTACGAATGAATAAGATGAACCAGGCAAAGCTCATCATAATCGCCAGAATAAAATACGGTGGCATGGTGATGGTCCATTTTACAACTACTGATTATAATAATAATAAAATTTGCGGACAGTTCATAATGAAGTTTTGAATGCTGAGCGCTGAAGATATTACGTCCCCTGCAGTATTGTAACAATCCCATGTGTTAGTCATTCACACATTCGGTATTTGTTTGCAGCATTATCGATGTTTTGCTTTGTCCCGTCGGGACAAGTCATGGGTAGAAAGATGAAATTAAAATGCTTCTATGTTCCATCGGAACGTTTTGTGTAATCAATCTCACAGCACGATACGTTCCTACGGAACGTCGGACAATAACCTCATCATTTTCTACCAAGATTGTGTTCCTACGGAACACGGATAATAATTCTGCCCGGCTTTTATTATTTTGTGTAATAAACCTGGTTCCATGTTTGAACAGACCTTCAAAAACATTGACGACATTCTCTGGAAAGAAGCCGGTTGTCAATCTGAGCTCGATTATGTAGAACAAACTTCCTGGATTATTTTTTTGAAATACCTCGATGACCTGGAAAGAGAACGCCGAACCAAGGCTGAACTGGTTGGAAAAGATTATGAAGGCATCATCCAAAAAAAATTCCGTTGGGAAATCTGGGCTGCTCCTAAACTTGCCCTGAGCGGAGCCGAAGGGAGCAAAGCCGAAGGGGGCAAATCCGAAGAAAACAAAGAAAGGAAAATAGATCATCAAAAAGCATTAACAGGTGATGACCTGAAAGATTTTGTAAACGACGAACTCTTTCCCTACCTGAGAAAATTTAAAACGGAAGCAGAATCAGCCAACACCATTGAATATAAGATTGGCGAGATCTTTAGCGAACTGAAAAACAAAATCAACAGCGGCTACAATCTTCGTGAAATAATCAATCTTGTTGATGAATTGCATTTTCGCACGCATGCGGAAAAACATGAGATGAGTTCTTTGTACGAGGATAAGATAAAGAACATGGGCAATGCGGGACGAAATGGCGGTGAATATTATACGCCTCGGCCATTGATCAAAAGCATTATCAAAGTGGTGGCGCCTGAATTGAAACAAACCATTTATGACGGCGCATTGGGTTCTGCCGGTTTTCTTTGCGAATCATTTGAATATTTGAAAAACAAATATCCCAACCGCAGCACATCGGAAGACAAATTTTTACAAACTAAAACATTTTTCGGCAAGGAAAAAAAGTCATTGGCCTACATCATTGGTACCATGAACATGATCCTGCATGGCATAGACACACCCAATATCATTCACACCAATACGCTGAGTGAAAATCTTGCAGACATACAGGAAAAAGAT
>JBIOGV010000017.1:0-25125 GCA_044448365.1 Chitinophagales bacterium | reverse complement strand
TTTTACAACTAAAGTAACTGTATAAGTGCCAGGCTGTGCATAGCTGACTGTTGGATTCTGAACAGTTGATAGTTGCCCGTTTCCAAAATCCCAGTCCCAGGAAGTTGGATTACCGGTTGATTGATCGGAAAATGTAACCTTGAGAGGAGAACAACCGGAGGTGGCACTAGCAGTAAAGTTTGCGACAGGGACCTGAGCCTGCACAAACGTGACCCACACCAGTAAGGGTATGATTGCAAATTGTTTCAATAAAAAGTTTCCCGGTATTCGGCTCAAAGCAGTGCTTTTAAAGGGTTTAGAAATAAACGAAATAAGAATTTAAAAATTGTTACTTATTATGTCAGGAATTGTAAAGCTTAGATCTGATGTTTACCATGTTCACAAAAGATTTTCCAGGTTTCCTATAAATAAGGGCTGGCTCTCAGTGTTAAAATCTGATTTAAGACAGGAATAGACGAAACTTGTTTAATTGGGAAGGGCCTGGACTCAAAATTTATTGCTTATCAAGCCTTAGTGTACGCATTTCAGTTCCAACAGTCATAGTTGCTTTTACGTAGGTCCAGCTGTTATCGGTTATTTGCCAGGTTCCGTTGATCAATAGTAAAGGATTTACTGCGCCTGAGAAGTTAGCCGAAATACTCATTGTATTTACATCTCCCTGCCAGGTACCTGTTTTTTCTATATTCCCATTCTTTATCGCATTAACCGTGTAGTCGCCGAAGTATTGAAATTTATAACCTGCAAAGTCAGAAGTAATATCTGAGCTGTCTGAAGTAAAATTGGTTATTGCCCATTGGCCATCGGTCATAGCCTTTACGATGGCATTTTCTTCTTGTTTTTGAATGCTTTTCTTGCATCCGGGTAAAACAAGAAAACACAGGATAATCAAAAGAGGTTGTTTCATAGAATCAGCTTGTAAAATATAAATTCGACAAAAAAAGAACAATAGCTAATCTACTATAAAAAGCATTAAAATTTCTTTGTAGATTTTTACATAAAATTTGCGAAAATAATGCCGAAACATGGAAATAATTGAACAAAGAAGGGGCGATTATCTGATATCAACTGACAGATCAAAAATTGATTTGAATTCAGTTCATGATTTTCTTTCACACTCATATTGGGCTGAAAATATTTCAAAAAACCTTATACAAAAAAGTATTGATCATTCGCTTTGCTTTGGAGTATATCATTATCGGGACCTGGTTGGTTTTGCAAGAGTGATCAGTGATTTTGCAACGTTTGCATACCTGGCTGATGTATTTATTTTACCTCAGCAGAGAGGTAAAGGACTTTCCAAATGGTTAATGCAGGTAATCATTGATCATCCCGATTTACAAGGCCTGAGAAGATTCACCCTTGCTACAAAAGATACGCATGGGTTATATGCTCAATTTGGTTTTAAGCCGTTTGATAAGCCAGAACGATGGATGCAGAGACATGATCCCGATGTTTATAAAAAGAAATAAAACATCGATAAGTTGTGATGATGAAATAAAAAAACCCCTTGTTCTTACGGGAACTTGGGGCCCAGGTTTTTCAACCTTGAGTTAGTTTTGGTTTATTGTCCCGATACTTATCGGGACGGAAAATTCGGATCCAACTTTACTTCTTTTATTTGTTGCATTTTCTTATTGCTATATGCTGAGATCATAAGACAAAGCTGGTAACAATCAAGCCAGCCAAATGACATTTGCACCACATGGTTCCTTAGATCTTCAGTCGTGTTTTTGATATATTTAATGTGGTTTGCTCTTGTGGTTTTAAAGCTTTCTAATGCTTCATCAAGTGTTTTATAAGGTGTATTTACAGGTTCAATAGCGGGCAGAGTCTTTACTTTACTGGTTCTGTTTTCCATCACACTTATCAATTGCTCATCTGTCCATTTTATTTCTGAGCGTTTTTCCGGGTTTGCGGGTTGTTTCAGCGTTGCTTGTAAAAGATCCCATAAGTTTTTTTCAGAAATAGCAATATGATACGTGCATTCTTTTATAGACCATTTATCAGGTGCAGCCTTAAAATCAAGCTGGGCTTCCGTCAGGTCTTTTACGCATTTCAATACATCATTCTTTGTGTCTTTCAGACTACTGACAGCAAATTTCCTTTCTTTGCCTGAAATGCTTGTTGAAGTAATCGTCCCCGCCAATCCAGTTATCACCAGTAATGCAAGCAGCAAATAACCATATTTACTTCTTCGCATATAAGAGGTTTTTAAAGGTGCGTTCAATGGTTGGAGAGCTGTCGCAGGGCTTGGAAAGCAATGAAAAGGTACAAAAGGATTTTGTTTTTTAAAATAATTTTTTTGAATTTTAAAAATTACTCTTGCACATGAAAATTTCCGGAATTATTTCTTTTTTAGAATCAGTAGCTCATCCTTCACTCCAGGAGCATTATGATAATGCAGGATTGATTACCGGGGATAAAAATTGGGAATGTACCGGCATCATCTGCAGTTTGGATGCAACCGAAGATGTCATCAATGAAGCCATTAGCAATCATTGCAATCTTATTGTGGCCCATCACCCGATCATTTTTAGCGGATTAAAAAAGATCAATGGAAAAAATTATGTAGAGAAGGCTGTGATCACCGCTATTAAAAACGACATAGCTATCTATGCTATTCACACAAACCTTGACAATGTGATAAAAGGGGTAAATGGAAAAATAGCAGCCACGCTTGGGTTACAAAATATTTCTGTTCTGTTACCCAAACAAAACACGTTAAAAAAGCTTTTCACTTTTGCTCCAGTCGATAAAGCAGAGCAGGTAAGAAATGCAATTTTTAAAGCCGGCGGAGGACATATTGGTAATTATAGTGAATGTAGTTTTAACGCTGGGGGAACAGGGACTTTTAAAGCGGAAGAAGGTACACATCCTTATGCAGGTGAGATTGGAAAACAACACCAGGAAGATGAGATAAAAATTGAAGTGATATTTCCCGGCTGGCTTGAAAATAATATTGTGATGGCTGTGAAAGAGTCGCACCCGTATGAGGAAGTGGCATATGATGTCGTAAATCTGACCAACGTTTACCAGGGAGTTGGCAGCGGTATAATTGGAGAGCTGCCGGAGGCAATGACTGAAATGGAGTTTTTGAGATCTGTAAAAAAATTATTCAACCTCACTGTTATTCGGCACACCGGGTTATTGAATATCCGGGTGAAGAGAGTTGCTCTTTGCGGCGGAGCAGGAAGTTTTCTTGTTCCTTCGGCTTTGGCAGCAGGAGCAGATATTTATATAACAGCTGACATGAAATACCATGATTTTTTTGATGCTAACGACCGCCTGGTAATTGCTGATATTGGCCATTATGAAAGTGAGCAGTTCACTATCGACCTTTTAGTTGAGATTTTGGAGCAAAAATTCCCTAACTTTGCCGTCCTTAAAACTAAGGTTCAGACCAATCCCGTGAGGTATTTTATTGGTGAAAAGGATTACTGAATTCACAGGGGTGCGATCCAGGCAAGTCGGGACGGGTTGCAACCAAAGCTTGATAGTAACATTCAGCCGGGCATAAAAAACAAAACCTTTAAAAATACATGGCACAAGTAAAAGAATTTTCAGTTGAAGAAAAGCTTTCGTCGCTGGTTACACTTCAAAAGATAGAAAGCAAACTGGATGAAATTCATATCTTAAAAGGAGAGCTGCCGATGGAAGTGGCCGATCTTGAGGATGAAATAACGGGATTGCATTCACGGCAAACACGTATTGAAGAAGAAATTAATGGCATTACTGAATTTATTGAAAAGAAAAAGGAAGATATCAAAGAAGCGCAGGCATTGATCAAAAAATATGAAAAGCAAAGTGACAATGTAAAGAACAATCGTGAGTTTGAGGCGATCAATAAAGAAATAGAAATGCAGCAACTGGAAGTAAAACTTTGCGAAAAACATATAAAGGATGCGAATGAAGAAATTGCTGAAAAAGCAGTAGCCCTCGAAAAAGCAAAGAAGGCCTTAGCAGCAAAGGAAGGCGTTTTAAACACCAAAAAGGGTGAGTTGGAAAAAATTATTGCAGCTACAGAAAAGGAAGAAAAACATTTTATTAAAATGGCCGGCGAAGCAAGGGAACATGTAGATAACAGGTTGATGGCAAGCTATGATAAAATACGGAAGAGCTACCGCAATGGTCTTGCTGTTGTTCCTGTGGAACGTGATGCTTGTGGCGGTTGTTTCTACGCTATTCCTCCACAAAAACAAAGTGAGATAAAGCAGCACAAGAAAGTGATGGTATGTGAGAATTGCGGCCGCATATTGGTTGACGAGGATCTTAACACAAAGGTTGAAATAAAATAATTTTTTTTCTTTTTATTTTCCCCGTTCCAAAAGAGCGGGGTTTTTTATTAAATAACCGGCGATAGTAATTCTTATCATCGCTTGTTGCTGGGCACTATTCAATTTCCAAACTTTATTCAGTCATTTCAGTGAATTTCCTAATTTGCCTTACTGATCATTTGATCAGTGTAATCTGCCTTCAGGCAGGAGATGTTCAATGCTGCAAAAACTTTCCATACAGAATTATGCAATCATCGATGTAGTGGAGATCGATTTCTCAGACAAATTAAATGTGATAACGGGAGAAACGGGAGCCGGAAAATCCATCATAGCCGGAGCATTGGCGTTGATTCTTGGGGAAAGGGCAGACAGCAGTGTTCTTGTAAATAAGGAGAAGAAATGTTTTGTGGAAGGGATCTTCGGAATAAAGAATAAAATTCAGATAAAGAGATTTTTAGATCAGCATGAATTTGAGCCTGGCGATGAATTGATCATAAGAAGAGAAATTAGCTCAAATGGAAAATCAAGGGCTTTTGTTAATGATACGCCTGTTACGTTGTCACAGTTGACTGAATTGAGTTCCCTGCTAGTTGATCTTCATGAACAATTTGATACGCTGCAGTTAGGACAAAGTGATTTTCAAAGAGAGGTCCTGGATGCATTGGCCGGGCACGCTGATTCAGTTCATGAGTATCAGCAAATTTTCAAAAATCTGCAGGCAACAAAAAAAGAATGGGAAGAATTAAAGGAAAAAAAACGGCAGTTTGAAAAGGAATTTGATTACAACCAGTTTCAGTATAATGAACTGGAAGAGGCGGGATTTAAAGAAAATGAATTGGAAGAGCTTGATGCTGAATTAAGATTGCTGAATAATTCCGAAGGTATAAAATCGGCACTATCGAAAGTTTATTATGATCTGAAAGAAGGCGAGTCGCCGGTTGTTCAGCAATTAAAAATTTTATACAACCAGCTCCAGGTTTATTCTTTATACCATCCTGATCTTCCGGACCTGCTGCAGCGTTTACAGTCCTCTCAAATTGAATTGCAGGATATTGCTGATGAAACGCATTATGTAAGTGATCATATAAATTATGATCCCCGGAAAATTGAGCAGATCAATGAAAGACTTTCTACCGGTTACAAATTATTAAAGAAACATGGAGTAAAAACTACCAATGAATTATTGATGGTTCAGCAACAGCTTGCCAAAAAGTTGCAGGCTGTTTTAAATATTGATGAACAATTGAGGCAAAAAGAAATAGAAACGGAGAGATTGTCATCAGAATCAAAGAAACAGGCAGCGAAAATTTCTGAAGGAAGAAAAAAGCAGGTAAAACCGCTGGAAGCAAAAGTGAACAGTTTGATGATACAAGTTGGAATGCCAAACGCAAAATTAAAGGGTGAAGTCAATACTAAAATGGGAGAGCTGAATTTTTATGGCGCAGATGTTATTGAATTTTTATTCGATGCCAACAAAAGCGGCCAGTTTCAATCTATTCGAAAAGTTGCCAGTGGTGGAGAACTAAGTCGTTTAATGCTTTGCATAAAATCATTGGTGGCTCAGTCTATTGATCTGCCAACAATGGTCTTTGATGAAATTGATACCGGCATTTCCGGTGAGGCAGCGCGGCAGGTGGGGATTATTATGAAGGAGCTTGCTTTTAAACGGCAAGTGGTTTGCATAACCCATCAACCGCAAATTGCAGGCAAGGCTGATGCTCATTTTTTTGTTTATAAAGAAATTATAAAAAATGCAGTAAAGACAAATATTCGCAAACTAACTACTGCGGAAAGGATAACGGCAATCGCCAAAATGTTAAGTGGTGAAAAACCAACAGCCGCTGCAATGGAAAATGCAAAAGAAATGGTGATGAATTAATGTGCTAATTTGCCAATATGCAAATGTGCCAATGAAGATTAAAGCACTCCTGATATTAGTGATCATCCTGGGTTCACTTATTCCGGCATATTCTTTTAATAAATTTTTACAGAAAATTTTAAAACCCAGGGAGTCTTTTGGCCGGTTATTTTTTTATTTATTGAGTGCAATGCTGCTGGTATTTGTCTATACAATGGCACTGGTACTTTTGATTAAATGGATCTTTCCAAATGCTTAGAAATTACTTCTTATTTTTACGCAATAAGATAAACTATAAACAATGGCAAATAATTTATTGAAGGGGAAGAAAGGAATCATTTTCGGGGCTCTTGATGAAAGGTCCATTGCCTGGAAAACAGCACTGAGATGTTATGAGGAAGGTGCGCAAATTGTATTGAGCAACGCCCCGGTGGCATTGAGGATGGGTGAGATCAACAAGCTTGCAGAGCAATGCGACAACGCTCCTGTGGTGGGTGCTGATGTAACCAACATGGATGATCTGAAAAATCTTTTTCAAAAAGCTATGGAGCATTTTGGCGGAAGTTTTGATTTTATTCTGCATTCCATTGGCATGAGTTTGAATGTGCGTAAAGGCAAGCATTATACTGATTTAAATTATGAATGGAATCAAAAAACACTGGATATTTCAGCAATGAGCTTGCATAAAGTTCTTCGTACGGCATGGGATATGGATGCATTGAATGACTGGGGGAGTGTAGTGGCTCTCACGTACATAGCTGCTCAAAGGGTCTTTCCGGACTATAATGAAATGGCTGATGCAAAGGCATTACTGGAAAACGTGACGAGAATGTTTGGATATTATTATGGTCAGAAGAAAAAGGTAAGAGTCAATACGATCTCACAATCACCAACAAGAACCACAGCAGGCAGTGGTGTAAAAGGATTTGACGGATTTATTTCTTATGCTGATAAAATGAGCCCGCTGGGTAATGCCACTGCAGAAGATTGTGCTAATTACTGTGCAATGATGTTCAGTGACCTTACCCGGTATGTAACCATGCAAAATCTTTTCCATGACGGGGGATTTAGTTTTACCGGGGTGACCCAGGCTGTGATAGAACAAATGGAGAAATAGGAAAGTAGAAAATTAAAAACTTTTTTGTTTGCTGAATAGAATTACAGAAAGTATAAGTGTGCGACGCAACGGAAGACAAGCAGGATTACTAAAGCCGGATAACAAATAAAACCGCTCAATTATAAAAATTGAACGGTTAAATAGGTCTTACAGCGTGCAGCTAATATCTAACAGCTTCTTCAATACTCATCTTCATTAAAAAGAAAATCTTCCTGGGAAGGGTAATCGGGCCAGATGTCTTCAATGCTTTCATAAACCTCTCCGCCTTCATCTTCCAATTCCTGTAAATTTTCAACGACTTCAATCGGAGCACCTGAGCGGATAGAATAATCGATCAGCTCGTCCTTGGTTGCGGGCCATGGTGCATCTTCAAGATATGAGGCTAATTCAAGTGTCCAAAACATCTTCGAAGGGTTTAAATTTTATAATAAACGGCGGATTGCCACCCCAAAATTTTCGCAAATGTAGCTTTATTAACGAATTTTCCAAATTGGTAGTTGTTCAGCCGGTTTGAATTATTTCTTAAAAAGAAAATAGCTTTCATTTGTGATTATTTATAATGGGTTAGGTTTGTAGATATTTGATTGTTGAAATAAGTTTTAAGCTGCATGCTGACAGGAAAAAATATTTATAAAAGATACGGAACAGTAGAAGTGCTGCGGGGAGTGGATATAGATATTAAAAAGGGAGAAATTGTGAGCATTGTGGGTTCTTCCGGTGCGGGTAAAAGTACCCTGCTGCATATACTGGGAACCCTGGATGTAGCGGATATGGGAACAATAAAGATCAATGAGATTGAAATAAGCATATTGCATGGAAAACGGCTTGCCAATTTTCGTAACCAGAATATAGGTTTTATTTTTCAGTTTCATCATTTACTGCCTGAGTTTACCGCACTTGAAAATGTCTGTATTCCCGGCTGGCTGGCTGGCCGAAAAAGGAAAGTAGTGGAAGATAAAGCAAAGGAATTGCTGAACCTGTTGGGCTTGAATGAACGATTGGATAATAAACCTAATCAAATGAGTGGCGGAGAACAGCAACGAGTGGCTGTTGCCAGGGCGCTCATAAATAATCCATCCATTGTTTTTGCCGATGAACCATCCGGAAATCTGGATTCAGCCAATGCTCAGGAACTTCATCAATTATTTTTTGACCTTCGGGATAAATTCCAGCAAACGTTTTTGATCGTTACGCATAATGAAGAACTGGCGCAGCTAAGCGACAGAGTACTGCACATGAAAGATGGAAAGATCGTATCCTGAACTCTGTTATTGCTTGTCCTTATATGCAATATCAATGGTGTAATATCCATAGACGATCTCTCCTGCTTCGTTTGGATTGATTTCTTTGGCGTCATATTTTTTATGCATGAGAACATCATTATTCTGTGTCGCTAACTGAAAAGCAATATATAAAATGGGGCTTACCTTTTCGCTGTTGCCGATATCCTGTGACTTCGTTATCTCTTTTTGTAACTCTAAATATTTATTCAGTTTATCCTTATTGGTTCCATTGCCCATTTGGCCGGCAAGCGTTTCCATTTTTGCTTTTAATTCTTCAGCCTGTTTTTTCATTTCCTCAGCTCCTTCCTGCACCTGGCCTGATTCAGCCAATTCCTGCATTTTTTCTGCATCCTGGAAAAAGTGATCTAATCCGTTTATACCCATCGGCGCCGGCGGTGAATGGGGAATTTTCCAAATACCGGCCGACCACTCGGGAGAAGGTATAAAACTGGTGAGTAGTATAGTATCATTGCCGGGATTACAGAAATCCATTTTTAACTCCTTCAGAAGTGTATAATATTTTTTGGTACCTGCATACACCGGTACAATAGGCGAAGGCGCTATAATCTGGTTGGCAAGAAGATCAATATCTATCTTTTGTGAACCTTTTTTGACAGGTATTTTGAGTCCTTCCATGATTTCTTTGGGTTGGTCCTCAGCGGCCACCCAACGATAACACTGATTAGAATCCTGTTCAAAGTCTATGGCGATTTTTGTTTCTCCTTTTACATGAGTTAATTCATATCCTCCCTCTTTTCCAACTTTTATGTCCATATCAATCTTCAGGCGGAAGTTGTTTAGAATATCAGACATCTTTGCAAAAAGATCAATAAGCTCAGCTTTACTTTCTTTACCTGATAAAAGAAATTTTTGATTTAAAAGACCGATCATAAATGGGATATTGGCTAATTGCTTCCAGTCGTGTTGTCTTAGTTTATCATAATAGAAATTAAAATTGTCTCCTATCATTGATGCCAATTCGGGTAAATGGTTTTGTATTTGAATATCATTTAGCCCGGAGAACAGCATCCAGTCATGTGCACCTTTTAAAAATACTTTTGTTACCGCCGCCGAAGCTTTGAATGTTTTATGATATCTTCTTACCAGTTCAACTGAACGCCTGTATCCATGTTGTGCAATGTCCCTTACGGCATCAGATAATTTGTACAGGTCAAGATAGGAACAGGGGCCTGATTTGGATGGATCTTTTTTATCCGTATGAAAGAGATCAAGAATGGGATTGAATTTATTTGAAGTTCCTTCACCTGCTGGCCCGATGCCCATAAGTGCAAATGACCGGATCACCTCCAATCCTTGCTGTACAAGACTGTCTTCAGGGTGAAAAAAATCACGGATATAATGTGCAACGGTAGTATCATATACCTTGCGCAGATTGGAATCACATGCGTAACAATCATATTCAAATTCAGGCGGGGAAGGGATGCTGAGATCAGCGTCTTTTTCATTTTTATGTGCTTTCCAAAAAGCAATGATAGCATCATACCCGGGCTTAAAATTCTGGCAATATGCAGCAACATTGCTTGCCAGGTTATTCATAGCCTGTTTTTCTTTATCCGGATTAAGGATATCAGTTTTCGGATCGATCTTATAATTTGAATATTCTTCCTTTTCATTTTTTACATCAGGCAATAATAACTGGCTTAAATGATAAGAAGTCAGATCAGGGGCGGAAGGATTTTCCAGTTTGTTTTCCCAATCATCAATTGCTTTTAAATCCTCATCAATTTTCTTATTCCATTCATCTATGCCAGGACTTTTGATTTGAACAGAACCGCCGGGTTCAACAGTTACAGTGCCTCCATTTCCGGCACCGCTGCTGCTTGTCATTCCGCCGGTACTGTCTTTATCAATAATGAATTGCTTTTTATTGGAAGGGTTCCAATGTCCATGGAACCAAAGAAACTGGTGAGCCGGGTCAGTAACAATGGAGTCAGTATTGAACGTTTCCTGCGCTTTCAGATCACTCAAACTGATTATTAAAAAAGCCAGGCATATTGTGCAAATATGTTTTGTAAAAGCAGGAAGCATAATTTTTTTTCTGAGCGGAGTGATTTTATTCTTTTACAATAAGATTCTTCAATTTTTCTGTGTCAAAAGCCTGGAGAAACTGGTTCATATATTTTGGGGACCCTTCCACATGCAGGACTATAGTTTGTACTTTGTCACACGGAATCTTTTTAACTGTTAAGGCATCTGTATTTTTTTTGTCAGCAAAGTATGCTGAATGATAACTGTGGTACTGATCCGGTTTCAGCATCCATTTGCCAAAGAATGCCACGACAACATCCGGACTTCGCAAATATTGCCCGAAGATTTCATGTTCGTCAGGGGAGTTGTTATGTAACAAAAGTGCTATAGTGCTGCCGGGAATGGGAAGTTGTTTTACTATTTTTTTATTGCCATCGTCATCATCTGCATAGGCGAGATAATCGTTTATATTCATACTCACTCTTATGATGCTGCCATTGCGAAAAGCAATGGTATTTTTATGCCTGTACGTTTCCAGGTCTTTAAACTGCGATCCCGGTGAAGAATAGTTCTCCGTGGTTTTGTCATTTGTTTTGTTAATAAATGCATTGATCTTATCATCATATCTTTTCATCTCATCTTCATACTTTTTCTGTGTTTTCGAATCATTTGACAAAAGAGCTTTTTGATAATCCGCTGCATGATCAGTCATGTATTTTGCTTTCTGGTCCCCGTAATAATTGGCTGAGTCAAGAAATTTTTTCCGATTCTCATCCTGCGATATTTCGTTCCCGGATTGCTTGTAAGAATCCACTACCTTGTTTGATGCATTTTGCAGATCAGTTTTATACCAGTTTTGCCAGGCATTTAGAGAGTCCTTATTCACGATAAAAACAAAACTGATCCCCCATTGACAGGGACGTCGCAATGGATAGGGCAGTGGTTTTGTATTTCCGTCAATACCGATGCCGTTATCCTGGTCTTCAATAAATGTGTAGCACTCCCAGTTTTTCTTTTTAGCGATATCCTGCATCATTGCAATAGTGAAATGACGCAGGCTGTCCTGCATTGCATATTCTTCTTTTACTTTCAAATCGGCGGGTCCATCCCATTTTTTTTCTGCCTGTTGCTGAAATGTTTCATTATCCGGGCAATCGGCTGGAAAATAATCGCATTGCTGCGAATAAATACCCGCGCTGCAAAAAAGAAATATTGAAAAAAGTAAGAGTTTCATGATAGGCATGTTAATCTTACATTTTTACAAATTCAACTCTCCTGTTATTGGCTTTACCCTCAAGTGTGTTGTTATCACCGATTGGTTTCGTATCGCCAAAACCTTTTGACGTTAGTCTTGAAGCATCAATTCCCATTTTTATTAATTGGTCTTTTACAGCATCAGCTCTTTGTTGTGATAATGTGAGATTGTGAGGAGCGGTTCCGGTATTGTCTGTATGACCGTCTACTTCAAATTTTATATCAGGGTTATCTTTCATTACCTGTACGATCATATTTAATGTACCCATGCTTTCCGGCTTAATGATAGCTTTATCAATGTCAAAGTTGATTCCATGGGTTACAATTTTTGATTCGGTGAATTTTTTACCGATCATATTCATTTGACCCCCAGCGGCTATTCTTAAATTTTTTACGATGATCGGAGATTCATCACTCCCGATCCCGGCAAATGACATTTTATCGTAAGTTTCCTTTGTGTCAGGTACAACTAATATTCTATATTGATCAACATAAATTTTTAATTGCTTGTTTTTATATGCTATTGCCACATGATGCCATTTGTTATCAAAATTGTCGCCTTTCAAATCTTCCGGATACGATTTTGAAAATTTTACTTCATTCCCGTCAAACGAAGCCTCATCGCGGCTGATATGAACTCCGGATTCCCTGTTATTACCTCCATCTTTGTCCTTAAAGCCAAGCATCACTATTGGCCCGTAAGTACCCGGTGCAAAATAAGTGTCGTATTCAATCGTGAAAGGATCGGTGAGATAAGTTTCCGTTTTCATTCTCGGATTCACTCTCACATAATTTCCTTCCGTTAAAAAGAATGCTTCTTCTCCTGTTTTAACTTTATTCTGTGTGGCCTGGCCGGCGGTCAACTCCCAATGCGAAGGAAATTCTCCATCCTGGTCATCTGTAAAATGATCTTCAAATAACACTTTGTCTCCCGGAACAAAATCGTAATTCTGGTAAGTTTTTATACTTGCAGGTGCTGCCTCAGTAGTATTGTTATTGTTTCCATTATTAGTGTTGCTGTTAGTATCAGTAACGGAATTATTTCCATTCTTCTTTGTAGCATCTTCCGTTTTATCAAGACCTTTATCAATAGTCTGGTCCGTTTTCTGATCAACGCGCTGGTTTGTTTTATCCTTTATTTTGTTACCCAGTTTTTTTAGTATTTGAGAATTGGATGCAACGGATAATGAAGTGATACACAACAGCAGGATCAACAACTTTTTCATATCAAATAGTTTTGTGTAAAGTTGTTCATTCAATTGATACCAGTCAATCACAAAAAAGTGTGAGAGGCCCCTCTAAATCTCCCCAAAGGGGTGACTTCTGAAAAGTCACTGTGATTAAAAAAGATTTCGAAAGACAGAAGTAGTAAAGTCCTTCCCTTCGGGAAGGATTTAGGTTGGGCTCCTTCCATACACCTTGTTCAGGGCTTCCGTTCGACTTTGGACCTGTAGCTTTTCATAGATCTTCCGGGCATGGCTGCGAACCGTTTCTATACTGATCTTCATTTCATCAGCAATTTCTTTATAGCGAAGACCTTTGGCAAGTTGTTTTAAAATTTCTTTTTCTTTTGGGGTTAACACATCTGTTTCATCAATTGAATCCTTGTGTTGAAACGAAGCAATTACTTTTCTTGCGATCTGGCTGCTCATCGGTGAACCGCCATTATGAACTTCAACAATGGCATCCAGTATTTTTGAAGGGGCTGTTTTCTTTAACAGATACCCGCTGGCTCCTGCCTTGAGACTTTCAAAGATATTTTCATCATCTTCATACACTGTACTCATGATAAATTGAGTACCGTCGCAAAGAGATTTCAATTTCCTTACTGCTTCAATGCCGCTGATCCCGGGTAAATGGATATCCATTAAAACTACGTCCGGGTTTAGCAATGGTAATTCGTTAATGGCCGGTTCTGCTGCAGCAAAAGTATTTTTGCAGGAAAAACCATCACTTCCATTGATCAGCATTTGCAAACCTTCCCTTATTTCAGGAATGTCTTCTATAATTACTACATGTATCATGAACGGTCTTTCCTTAACTTTTTATGAGTGACAGATGATTCCGGCATAAAATTATGAGGTAAATGTTTTTTTTTAATCACAAAAAAGTGTTAGACGCGGATCATGATTTTTGTTTCAGTTCCTTTCCCCGGTTCTGAGCTTATCCTGTATTTTCCGCCAACCTGCTCAATCCTGTTTCGCATATTTATCAAACCATTACTGAATTGCCGGGTTTGTGTTGTGTCAAAACCCTTTCCATCATCCTGCAGCGTTATGGTTATTTTGCCCGGGATGAGATCAATACTGATTTTTACTTTGTTGCACCAGGCATGTTTGCCGATATTATTGAGTGATTCCTTGATAGCAAGAAAAATATTTCTTCTCGTTTCCTCTGATAATTTTATATCGTAAAACTTTTCGGGATAATCGAACTGCACCTCTACAGAAAAAGGCTCAAAAAATTTCAAAGCGTATTCACGGATGTAGGCGGCTAAACTTTCCAGCGTATCATTCCTCGGGTTCAATATCCAGATAATATCCTGTAAATTATCCACCAGTTCTCTTGATGATTGAGAAATATTTTCCAATTGCTGTTTTGCTTTTTCAGGCTCGTGAATTTGTTTCTTTACCACTTCACTCATAATCGCAATTTTTGTGAGCCCGCTTCCCAGGTCATCGTGCATATCACGACTGATGCGGTTTCTCTCTTTTTCAACTGCCTGTTCTTTTTCGAGTCTCAATAATTTTTCTTTTAAATTTCTTTGAAAGATATACCGGATGGCCATGATAAATGCAAAGAGTAAAATGACCGAAACCAGGATAATGAACCACCATGTATCCCAGAAGGGTGGATGAATAATAATAACAACCGCATCGCCGGTATCATTTTTTATTCCATTATGGTTAATCCCTTTTACCCTGAAAATATATTTTCCGACCGGAAGTTTATTGTAATTGACACCGCCTTTTTTTGTTTGAATAAAATCCTGGTCCCATCCTTCCAGTTGATAAAAAAGCTGGTTATCCTCCGGATTGATAAAGTCCGTTATCGCAAATTCAAACGAAAGATTGTTTTTGTAGTAGGGCAGATCAATTACCCGGAGATCATTTTTCAATTTTGGCTGAAGAAGGGCCCCGTTTTCAGAAATATGCGTAATAAAAACAGGCGAGATTTCATTTTTCTCATTCAAAGCCAAAATGTCCATAGTCATAAAAGAATTATCAGACCCGATATATAATTTGCCATTACTGCCAATCGAAAGAGTATGATCCAGTTTTTCGGTTGATAAACCATTGTTAATATAAAAATTACGGAATGAATTTTTTTGCGGATCATACAGCGAAAGACCGTGATCGGTGCCTATCCATAAACGATGCTGTGCATCCCAGGTAAGCAGGTTTGTTTTGCTGGTCGGCAGCCCGTCTTTTTCAGTGAAGAGCCTTGCATGAAGATGAGAAAGATCAATTTTCAGTAAACCGCTGGAACTTGCAGCCCAAAGAATATTGGAAGATGAATCATAGGCAATATCAAAATAAATGGATCGCTCCGTTAGTGAATCAAAATGATAACTCGTGAAATTCTTTTTTTGTGAATCAAATTTATCGATGAAGCCATTATTATTGGCACACAAGATATTGCCTGTTTTATCAAATACGGTTTTCCAGTAAAATGGCTGCGGATCACTGCTATACATATCCAGTCTCATGGTTTTAAGAGAGAACCTTGCTAAACCATTATCATAACCGGCTAACCATAAAACAGAATCACCTTCCGGTAAAATTCGAAGGAAAAAACTTTTTTTACTAACCGTACCGTCAAATTCATAATTTTTTATTTCACCATTTTTTTCATTCAGGTACACCAGTCCATTGGCAGTTGCAATCCAAAGATTATCCTGTTTATCAAAATAAATATCACCGACATTGCTGGCGGAATTATTTTTACCAGGAGGCAGGTAGTCCCACCATTTTACGATTTTGTAATTCTTATCAAGTTTGCAGAGTGCATTATTATACCATCCACCAACGTAAAAGAAATTATTTTTTTCCGCGATCACTCCTATCGAACTGATATTATGATACTCAGAAAGAACAGGAAATGTTTTTATCAGCTGATTGCCGGGACTTAAAATTTGTATTCCTCCTTTTTCATAACCTATCCATAACTGGTTTTGCTTATCGGTAAATAAGATTTGTATTGCATCACTGCGCATGGAATACGGATCATCATTTTGATGCACCAAACGGGATTGAATTTTATTTTCATCATCGAGACTTACAAGACCCTTGCTTGCGTACCAAAAGATTTGTTTATTATTCAACTGTTGAGACGAATAAGACAGAATAACCGCTTTATCAGAGAGAAGGGTTAATTTTCCTTTTTTATCTGAATGGAAATTATCGGATAGTAAAATTTTGAATATCCCGTATCCCCAGGTTCCCACTCTTAATGCACCGGTTTTATCTTCATTTACTATTCCGAATAAAATTCCAAACCGTTTATAATTATCATCCATTGGTGGCGAATCGATCCGGGTGAAACTTTTTTCAGTATCATCGTAAAAGAAAAGACCGTCGTAAGTGCTCACCCAATACCGATCCTTACTGTCCTGAAAAAAACCATTGATATGATTGACATATTTTGATCCCAAAAGATCATTGGAGTAGGGATTGACTATTTTCCTGAATTGCTGTGTCAATCCATTAAACCTGAAAAGACCATCACGACCTATCCAGATAGTTCCTTTTCTGTCAGCATATACTCTTGGTTTAAACCCGAAGGCTGCTTGTTGGTCATCAGTTGTATAATGCCTGAAATTATTTGTTGCGGGGTCGTAACAATCAACACCGCTTGCATTGGCTACCCAGATATTGCCATTTTTGTCCTCGCAAATATTTTGAACATCATTATCAAGTATCGAATTCTTATTTTTTACATCATGTTTGAAAATTTTTACGCTGTTTGCATTATATAAATTCAATCCGTCTTCGGTCCCTATCCACATGAATCCTTTGCTGTCCTGGAAAATTGAAGTGACCTGCCGGCTTGAAAGATCTTTTTCAACAGGCAATGAGGACAATAAATAAGATTGGGGAAAACTCTGTTGAGAAAATAGAAAACTGAAATAAAAGGCAGTAATAACCTTAAATGACTTACTGATGGTCATTCTTAAAATTAAGAAACTATTTGAGCAAAGTTAAACCCGGGGTTTCCATGGAATTTCTTCCGCGTGCAGAGAATGTGAAACAAACCGGGCAAGAACAAAAATATAATCGCTGAGCCGGTTAAGATATTTTATGACAAGAAAATCTTCTTTACCGGTTTCCTGTTGCAATCGTACACAGCAACGCTCGGCTCTTCTGCAAACACAACGGGCGATGTGTAAATGAGAAACTGTAGCATGCCCCCCGGGCAAAACAAAATGTTTCATCCCCGGAAGTATTTTATCCATTCTGTCGATTTCTTTTTCGAGCAAAATAATATCATCTTCGTTCAGGCCCGGAATTTTCATTTTTGACTCTTTCCCTGGATCACAGGCCAATGATGAACCAATGGTGAAAAGGCGATCCTGGATTTTTTTTAATTTTTTTTTGCAGGATCCATCCCTTATAAGATCGCGGCACAAACCAACATAAGAATTCAATTCATCCACAGTTCCATAAGCTTCTATTCGCAGATCTGATTTCAATACTTTCGTTCCTCCTATCAGGGAAGTAGTTCCTTTATCGCCGGTCTTTGTATAGATTTTTAAAGACATAGTTTAATTAAAAATTCCAGGAATCAAAATACAGGAACCAAATAGAGAGAAAATAAAAAATTTTAAATCCCGAATCTGAATTTTATTTGGAGCTGGCTTATTGAGGTTTGATATTTATGATGCAATTACTAAGTTCCCCCTGGGGGATTTAGGAGCATCGCTTTCAATAAGCCCGTCTCTTAATCTTATTACACGCTTTGCACGGTGAGCGATATCTTCTTCGTGTGTTACTAAAACAACTGTATTTCCTGCCGAATTGATCTTTTCAAAAATTTCCATGATCTCGTAAGAAGTCTTTGTATCAAGATTTCCCGTTGGCTCGTCTGCAAGAATAATTGCAGGATCATTCACCAATGCTCTCGCTATGGCCACACGCTGGGATTGACCGCCGCTTAATTCATTTGGTTTGTGGGTGCTCCTGTCTGTAAGGTTTACCAATTCAAGAACATGTTTTGCTTTTTCATTACGTTGTTTTTTGCTAAGACCTGCATAGATCAGTGGTAAGGCTACATTTTCAAGAGCGGTAAGCCGGGGTAATAAATTAAACTGCTGAAAAACAAAACCAATTTCTTTATTGCGGATCTCTGCAAGGGCATTGTCCTCCATCTTACTTACATCCTGGTCATTCAGGATATACGTTCCGGCCGTAGGCGTATCCAAACATCCAAGAATATTCATCAATGTACTTTTGCCTGAACCGGAAGGGCCCATCAGCGCCACATATTCGTTTTTATAAATATCAAGCGAAACACCTCCCAAGACTTCGAGCACCTGTTTGCCCATGATATAACTTTTGCGGATTCCTTCAAGATGTATGATGACCTGCATAGATTTCAGATATTAAAATTCCCTATTCTTGTAATATTGGAATTTGTAGTTTGGTTCTTTGGACTTTTCCTATTTCTATTCACTATTCACCACTCACTTTCTTAATCACTTTGGGTACTTTAAAAAACTGTTCGTCGTGCTGAGGCGCATTCTTCATCGCTTCCTCCCGGCTGACCGATCCCTGCACTTCATCTTCTCTCAACACATTTATTTCATCAGTCATGTGCAATAATGGTTCAACACCTGCTGTATCCAGTTCATTTAATTTCTCTACGAATTCGATCATTTTTTGAAGATCTTTTTTTATTTCTTCTTTTTCAGACTCTTCAAATTTTAACCTGGCCAGGTGAGCCAATTTATCGATCAACTCATCATTCACTTCCATCCGGCAAATATAATTCTAAGTTGGCAGATGACAGATGACCGATGAAAGGGGTAAAGATAACGGCACTACTTTCTGACTATCATCTATACACCATCAACTATCATCTCTTTTCTTATCTTCGCCGCCTCATGGAAAAGAAGCAGCAGATCTTGCCTGCCGGCAGGCAGGTAGTAATGAGCGGTATCAGGCCTACGGGTTTTCTTCATCTTGGAAATTACTTCGGAGCCGTTCGTAACTATGTTCGGATGCAGGAAGAATATGAATGTTATTTTATGGTTGCTGATCTGCATTCCTTAACGACCCATCCTGACACCAGGGAATTAAAAACGAATGTGCACCGCGTGCTGGCAGAAAATATTGCCTGCGGTCTTGACCCAGATAAAGTAGCTCTTTATTGCCAAAGCCATCTTTACGAAACCTGTGAGTTATACCTGTATCTGAACATGCTGGCTTATAAAGGTGAATTGGAGAAAACTTCCACTTTTAAAGAAAAGGCAAGACTGCAACCCGACAATATTAATGTAGGACTACTGACCTATCCCGTTTTGCAAACTGCGGATATTATTATTCACAGGGCAAAGTATGTACCGGTTGGCAAAGACCAGGAACAACATTTGGAAATGGCAAGAAATTTTGCAAACCGTTTTAATCATCGTTATGGTGAAGTTTTCCCGGAACCAGTCGCCTTTAATTTTGGAGAGGAGCTTGCAAGAGTACCCAGTCTTGATGGAGCCGGCAAAATGAGTAAAAGCGAAAATCAATTGGCTACCTTATATTTAAGCGATGAGGATGATTTAATAAGAAAAAAAGTGATGAGAGCAAAAACGGATAATGGCCCGGCAGAAAAAAATTCTAAGAAGCCTGACTATATTGAAAATCTTTTTTTACTGATGAAACTTGTAGGAACTGAAGATGAAATACAAAAGTTTGACGATGATTATAACAACTGCAGTATTCGTTACGGAGATATGAAAAAACAATTAGCGGAAGACATGGTAAACTTTATTTCCCCAATAAGGGAGAAAGTGAAATCGATTCTTGCCGATGAAAAATATTTGCGTACGGTAATGGAAAACGGTGCTGAAAAAGCAAGGAAGAGTGCGGCAGTTACTATAAAACTGGTGAGGGAAGCGATCGGGCTTAATTATTAGTCTGCTCATCAAAACTTTTATTTTAGCAGTTCTAATAAAAGATTCGATAAATTCAAATATTAATTTCTAAATTCCCCTTTAGGGGATAGGGGCATGGCTAAATCAAAAAAACCAAAACACATTGCGATCGCCGGGAACATTGGGGCCGGTAAAACCACACTGACAGAATTATTGAGTAAACATTATAAATGGATACCTCATTTTGAAGATGTAGATCATAATCCTTACCTGATGGATTTTTATGAAGACATGCCAAGGTGGAGTTTCAATCTGCAGATCTATTTTCTCAACAGCCGCCTGCAGCAGTTGGTGGAAATACAAAAGGGTACGGAAACTGTGATCCAGGATCGAACGATTTATGAAGACGCTAACATTTTTGCCCCGAACTTGCATGAGATGGGGCTGATGAGCAAACGGGATTTTGACAACTACTACCAGTTCTTTCAAACCCTTAAAACCATGGTGCAGCCTCCGGATCTTTTGATCTATTTAAAAGCATCGGTGCCTACATTGGTTGGACAGATCCAAAAGAGAGGACGTGAATATGAAGAAAATATTCGCCTGGATTATTTGAAGCGTTTGAATGAGTTTTACAATAAGTGGATCGATAATTATAAAGAAGGGCCCCTGCTGGTAGTGGATATCGATAAAAATAAATTTCCTGAAAATGAAGAGCATCTTGGTGAAATCATCCGCAGGGTCGACAGTGAACTATATGGATTATTCTAAAAAAGTAAGGTTCTGTTTTTTATTTATTTTTTTATTCTTCAGTTCTTCACTGATGGCACAGTCACTGAAGGATTCGTTATTTGGAGGGAAGTTGAAGGCAGACACCAGTAAAACTTACGTCTCGAAAGATACCGGTAAATATGTAGCACCCAAAGTTTACAACCCTTCCGGAACAGTGCAAGGTGAAACGAAGAAGAATGAAGTGGCTAAGTTAGATGATGCATCGATGCCTGATTCGCTCAACAAAAATTTCTATGCTAAGCAAAAAACCTGGAAACGGTTTATTGACGTAAACACAACCATTATTTCACAGGAGGCTGTAGACACTAAAAAAGTCAGAAAAGGGCAGTATACTATGGATGTTGAATATACAATTGGATTGAATGGAAAAATATCAACGACAAACGTTACCTGCAATCCTCCCAACGAATACCTGGTGCAGCAGGTTACCGACTTAATGAAGAGAGCCCCGACATTATCTCCCCCGGTTTACAGTGATGGCAAGCCCAGGCCTCTCAATGCAACTCAAACTATTACTATAGTTAAGAAATAATGCCAGGTATTGATTAAAGACTGATAGTTGGCAAATTCAGCGGTTTCCTGCAACTCTTCTTTGATCTTTTCCAACCACTCGGCCTGTTTTTCTTTATTGCGGCTAAAGTCGGTTTCCTTATCATATTTGTCCTGGCATTCTTCTTTTTCATTCATGAGTCTTTTATAGATCCTGTTTACCTCATCCTGGTATTTCTGAGGATCGAACTGGTATTCTTTTAATTCCCTGGCCAGTTTACGTGCATAGATCTCGGTGATATCAAAATGACCCTGTTCATGCTGAAGAATGTAAGCTGTCTTGAATTTGCCCCATGATCTTGTTTTTGAAAAGCGGCAGGTGATACTGTAGCTGAATGTATTGTTTCTTACGTGATACTCTATTCCAATAGCTGTGCTGGTAATGGCTGCCGCATCGGATGATGCTGTGGGTTTTGCGAGATAATCATCCCAACTTAATCTTTTGTTTGAAGACCATTCTATCGATTCATCGTTCTGACAAATTGCAAGGATTGGCAAAAACAAAAAAAGAACCGTCAGTATTTTTTGAAAAGATCGCATGACAAAATTCAACATTTTTTGAAAAGATCGCATGACAAAATTCAACGGCAAAGTGAGAAAAATATTTTTGAAATTAAATCATTATAAGGTTAAAGAAAATTAAAAACCCCATGAACGATCACGGGGTTTCAGGGAATCAATGATTGAGGCGTCAATCATAAATTGGAGCGGCATTCACTACTTCCCGGCTTACACCGCTGATATATTTTTCAAAATTCTTTATAAACAAACCAGCCAGATATTTTGCTTTTTGGTCATATGCTTCTTTATCAAGCCATGTGTTTCGCGGATTCAGGATTTCAAAAGGCACACCCGGACATTCTTTGGGAATTGCAAACCTGAAAACGGGATGATCTTCAAATTCAATTTCATCGAACTTATTTTCCAATGCAGCCTTGATCATAGCTCTTGTATGTGATAATTTCGTTCGGTGTCCAATACCATATGGGCCACTGGTCCAGCCTGTGTTTACAAGCCACACTCTGACTTTATGCTTTTGCAATTTATTACCCAGCATACCCGCGTAAACTCCCGGATGCAACGGCAGGAAGGGTGCTCCGAAGCATGCACTGAAAGTTGGTTTAGGTTCGGTTACCCCGGCTTCAGTTCCTGCTATTTTTGCTGTATAGCCCGAAATGAACTGGTACATAGCTTGTCCCGTTGTCAATTTTGAAATCGGCGGCAATACACCAAACGCATCACAGGTTAAAAAGAAAATATTTTTTGGTAAGCTGCCTGTTGCAGGTTCTTTTGCATGGCTTATAAAATGCAAAGGATAGGATACCCTTGTATTCTCCGTAACAGAAGCGTCTTCAAAATTTATTTTGTTTGTAAAAGGGAAAAAACAAACATTTTCAACCAGGGCGCCGCTCCGGATAGCACCAAAGATATCAGGTTCTTTTTCTTTGGTAAGATGGATGCATTTTGCATAACAGCCACCTTCAAAATTAAAAATATTATAACCGGTCCATGCATGCTCATCATCACCGATCAGTTTGCGGTCAGGATCGGCGCTAAGGGTTGTTTTACCTGTGCCACTCAGACCAAAAAAAATTGCCGTATCGCCATCATCACTCATGTTTGCACTGCAATGCATGCTCAAAACATTTTTTTCCCGGGGTAAAATGTAATTGAGGATCGTAAAAATTCCTTTTTTGATCTCACCGGTATAGCCACTGCCCGCGATCAGGATCATTTTATGTTTGAACGAGATTAACGAAACATTTTGATGCCGGATGCAGCATTCTTTTGGGTTCAGTTTCAAATCGGGAACATGGATCACGCACCATCCGGGAGTGAACTCTTCTAATT
Source organism: Chitinophagales bacterium (assembly GCA_044448365.1). Taxonomy (GTDB): domain Bacteria; phylum Bacteroidota; class Bacteroidia; order Chitinophagales; family Chitinophagaceae; genus VBAU01. Next base: position 2,075 of record JBIOGV010000017.1, on the reverse strand, counting down.
CCTCTTCCATCGGTCGCAAAAACATATTGTGTGCAAATAAATTACTCCAGGGTTTTTCGGTAATAACCCGGATATTGAGCCGGTAGTTTTCATCTGCACAGGCATAACAATCTCTTACCCAGAGATCAGAGATCCCGTTCAGATAATCCATCACTTTTTTATAGATAATATCAAAATATTTTGGCTCAATGGGTATATTGAATTCATTCCAGTTAATAGTATCTTCTGTTGTTTCATCAATGACAATAAATTTGTCCTTTGGCGACCTGCCGGTAAATTCACCGGTGCTAATTACAAGAGCACCCGCATCATTCAGGACACCTTGGCCCATGCTCAATGTGTCTGCAATTAATTCTCCGGGCGTTAACTGGTAATGAACTTTTTCTGTAGACTTTAACCCGCGGGTAAAAAGATTATTAATTACTCTTCCTGATGGAAGAGTCGTGGTTTGAATCGACATGAGAGCAAACGTTTTCGTTAAAGAGCAAAACTAATATAATATGCTAACAATCGTTAGTTTATTGAATAATAACTATCCAAAATTCTTTTGAGTCTGTTCGAGGGGAATTTAGGTATTTGAAGATTCTTTGAAAAAGATTGAACATTGTATTGATTTTCTTGGAATATTTCAAAATTATAGAATGTGAGCGCCCTTAGCAATCTGAGCGTTTAAAGCCTGACTGCCCGAAAATTGCGAGGTAATATCAATGCCTACCAGCGAATCGACGCCGATAAAATAATTTTCAACAATCAATTAATAATAATCACCATAGTTAATCTGAAGCCTTGTTAACTTTAATCTCAAATAGAATTATATGAAGTATTTGCCATTGAACCAGGAAATATTTATCAGGAACCGACAGCGATTCATTAATGAAATGAAACCAAATTCAATCGCCCTATTTTTGAGTAATGATGAGGTTCCTGTGAATGGCGATGCCATATATCCTTTCAAACAAAACAGTGACCTGTTTTGGCTCAGTGGCATTGTACAGGAAGACAGCATGGTAATTTTATTTCCCGATAATCCTGATCCAAAATATCGTGAGGTGCTGGTACTCGTTCGCCCTAACGAGTTAAAAGAAAAGTGGGATGGGAAAAGATTGCGAATTAATGAAGCGCAAAATATCAGCGGTATAAAAACTATTGTCTGGCTTGATAGCCTCGATGGATTGCTTCAACCCTTGATTCACCTGGCAAATACAATTTATCTTGATACAAATGAAAATGACAGGAAAGCAAGTTTGATCAAAACAAGGGATTATCGTTATGTTGATGAGCTAAAGGCCAGGTATCCTTTGCATCAATACGAACGGGCGGCAAAGATCATGAAGGGATTACGATCAATTAAAACCGCGTTGGAAATTGAAGTAATCCAAAAAGCAATTGATATAACTGAAAATTCATTTCGCAGGTTATTAAAATTTATCAGGCCCGGAGTAATGGAATATGAGATAGAAGCGGAGATCTGGCATTCATTTTTAAGTCAGCGTGCAACAGGTCCGGCTTATGGAAGCATCATCGCAAGTGGAGACAGGGCAAGAACACTGCATTATGTTAGTAACGACCAGGAATGCAAAAATGGAGAATTGGTGCTGATGGATTTTGGAGCTGAATACGGAGGTTATAATGCCGATCTTACAAGAACAGTTCCTGTAAGTGGAAAATTCACGAGGAGACAGAAAACGGTTTATAATGCCTGTCTGCATCTGCATGATTATGCAAAAAGTCTATTGAAACCGGGTATTTCAATTAATCAATACACAGACAAAGTAGGTGAGGAAGCAACACAACAATTTTTGAAGATCGGGTTATTAAGAAAATCGGATGTAAAAAATGAAGATCCGGAAAACAGGGCCTACAGGAAATATTTATATCATGGCATTTCCCATCATCTTGGTGTTGATGTGCACGACCTGGGTACAAAAACAGAACCGATAAAAGCCGGAATGGTATTTACAGTGGAACCGGGTATTTATATCGAGCAGGAACAGATGGGAGTTCGGATAGAAAATAACATCTGGATCACGAGAAATGGAAATAAAGACCTGATGAAAAATATTCCGATAACTGTT
>JBIOGV010000016.1:0-25771 GCA_044448365.1 Chitinophagales bacterium | reverse complement strand
TTTTCAATTACCGGCTAATAGTAACGGTAATTATCTTCAAATAACCAATTTTAACCAGGGCTCAACCGCTCCTGTTTTATATGATATTACTAACGGCAAAAGATACGTGGCAGATATTTCAAATCCATCTTTTATTCAGATAGCTCTTGAACCTTCGGCTGTAGACAGAAAGCTCGTTCTTGTAAGTGAGGATAATTCAAATATCAATTCTATTGCATCTTTTCAAACCCGGAATTTTATAAATTATGGCCTGGGTGCTAACCAGGGCGACTATCTTATTATCAGCAACCAGGTTTTGTTTAATGGATCAAATGGCAGTACCCCGGTAGATGATTACAGATCATATCGCAGCTCACCGCAAGGGGGTAGTTATAATGCCAAAGTGTATGATATAGATCAGCTTGTAGACCAGTTTGCGTTTGGAATAAAAAAACATCCATTATCTATCAAAAACTTTATTCAATATGCTTTAAATAATTATAGCACTCCTCCCAAATTTGTTTTTTTGATGGGCAAAGGTGTTAATTATGTGGACTACAGAAATAACGAAGCTAGTATAGATCCAACCGTCAAAGCCAATCTTGATAAACTTAGCCTGGTTCCAACGTTTGGTTTTCCCGCTTCTGATAATTTATTGAGTTGTTTCCAGGGCAACAATATTCCTTCGATCCCGGTAGGCAGGCTTTCCGTGATTAACCCTGATGAAATAACCTTATATCTGAAAAAAGTGAAAGATTATGAATCAACGCAGGCCTTTTCGTCTCCGAGTATCGCTGACAAGGCCTGGATGAAAAACGTTATTCATGTAGCCGGAGCAGACGATGTTAATTTACAGACCATCTTAGATCAATTGATGTCTAATTATAAAAGTATTATTTCTGATACCTTATTTGGGGGTAATGTAACTTCTTTTAGTAAATCTTCTCCGCAACAAGTTCAGCAACTTGCCAGTGATGAACTAAAAAATTTATTCCAGGAGGGTCTTAGTATTATACTTTATTTTGGTCATTCGTCATCTACAACACTTGATTTTAACCTGGATGATCCTTCAGCATATAATAACCCCGGGAAATATCCCATATTTATTGCATTGGGATGTAATGCCGGAAGCCTTTACAATTTTAACCAGGCAAGGCTTTACACAAATGAAACTATTTCAGAAAATTTTGTATTAGCTCCGGACAGGGGCTCAATTGCCTTTTTAGCTACCACCAGTTTAGGTATCGTCCAATATCTTGATATCATCAATTCCAGTAACTATAAGGCCATATCATTTTCAAAGTATGGTCATACGATTGGTGAAATTTTACAGGAAGCTATCCGCGGTGCTTTTAATGTTACGACCCAATCTGATTTTTATGCTCGTGTTCATTGTGAGCAAATATCCTTAAATGGTGATCCGGCATTAAAATATAACACTCAGTCAAAACCTGATTATGTAATAGAAGACCCCCTGGTGAAAATTTCTCCTTCCATTATTTCTGTTGCTCAATCCAGTTTTAAGGTAGATGCAAAAATGATGAATATCGGCAAAGCCGTAGATAGCAGTATTGTAGTAGAAATAAAACGTACCTATCCCAATAATGTAACCCAGGTTATTAAAAGAGATACTATACCCGGCATCCGGTATATCGACTCCATTTCCATCGATATCCCGATCGTTGCTACCCGCGACAGAGGACTAAATAAGATCACCATTACTATAGATGCCGATAACAAAGTTGATGAGTTGTATGAAACCAACAATTCTATTACAAAGGATGTCTTTATTTATGATGATGCTGCAACTCCCGTTTATCCTTACAATTTTGCAATCATAAATCGTCAGAATATCAAGTTAATTGCTTCAACAGCCAATCCATTTGCTGATGCGGCACAATACAATGTTGAGCTGGATACAACTGAACTTTTCAATTCTCCCCTGAAAATCACTAAAACCGTCAATTCAAAAGGAGGGGTTCTTGAGGTCACACCTGGCATCACATTTACCGACAGCACTGTATACTATTGGAGAATTGCGATCATCCCTGCTACCGGGCAGCCCAATTGGAGCACGGCTTCATTTATTTATTTAGCCAACAGTGATGAAGGTTTTAATCAGTCTCATTTATTTCAGCATTTTAAATCCGTTATGGAAAGAATCACTCTTGATTCTGCATCAAGAGTGTGGAACTACGACCTGAACACGGATAATATTTTTGCACATAATGGTGTTTACCCACAAACATCTTCACAAGGTTCTTTTTACGCAGGAACGATAAATGGCCAGAGTGGGTATATCGGTCCGGGATGTAGCTATAATGAACTTATTATAAACGTTATCAATCCTGTCAATTTTAATGCATGGAAAAATAACTATAGCGGACCTTCCGGGTTATATCAAAGTTATTTGGCAACATGTGGTGCCGGCAGGGACTACAATTTTGAATACCTGCTCAGTACAAGTGCATGGAGAAAAAAGGTCATGGACTTTCTTGATACAATTCCTGATGGAAGTTTTGTTCTTATCCGCAGCAATATTAACCCCACATCATCGGGTAATACCTATCCCAGCGTATGGAAAACTGATGAGACCCTATTCGGTACGGGCAATTCATTATATCAACGATTATTCAACCAGGGATTTCCCGAGCTTGATTCAATTAACAGGCCCAGGTCATGGATGTTCTTCTATAAGAAAAACAAACAGAGTGAATTTCAGCCGCAATGGTTTGTCAGCGAGGGGATATATGATCCTATTACTTTAAATGCTACCTGTTATTCACCGGATACTTTAGGTTATGTCACTTCGCCTATTTTTGGTCCCGCTAAAACATGGAAAGCATTACATTGGAGAGGAAATACGCTCGATGCCACGGCCGGTGATGCTCCTACTGTTGATGTTTATGGTGTGGATCAGGGCGGTAATCAGATACTCTTATATCCGGGTATTGATCAATCATCCCAGGATTTCGATCTATCTGCTGTAGATGCTACTGCCTATCCCTATCTCAGGTTGAAAATGAGAAATATTGATTCAGTTAATTACACACCTTACCAGTTAAATTATTGGCGAATAAATTGTATTCCGGTTCCGGAGGGAGCTATTGCCCCCAATATTTCATTTCAAATGGATACGGCTGTCGACGTGGGACAACCTGTAAATTTCAAAATTGCATTTAAAGACATCAGCGAATTGCCATTTGACAGTTTGAAAGTAAAAATGATAATAACAGATAAAAATAATGTACCTAATATTATTCCTATACCCCGGCAAAAACCATTGGCTGCCGGTGATACTTTAACTCTTAGTACAACGATCAATACACGCAACCTGCCCGGAACAAACAGTTTGTATGTAGATTTTAACCCGGATAATGATCAGCCGGAACAGTATCTCCTTAATAATTTCGGCTTCAAAAACTTTTATGTAAAACCTGATAGCCTGAATCCATTACTGGATGTAACATTTGACGGGCAACATATTTTAAACAAGGATATTATTTCTTCCAGGCCTCATATATTAGTGAAGTTGAAAGATGAAGCTAAGTGGATGACTTTGGTGGATACATCACTGGTCACTTTAAAAGTGATGTATCCTGATGGTAGCCTGCACAACTTTTATTTTAATAATGATACATTGCAATTTACTCCGGCAGGTCCTGCACCCAATACAGATAATACGGCATCGATCAGCTTTCTTCCTTACTTTCCGCAGGATGGTGAATACCAGTTGATCATCACCGGAAAAGATGAAAGTAACAACCAGGCAGGAAATATTGCATATCATATTTCATTTGAAATCATCAATAAGCCGATGATCTCAAATATGCTGAACTATCCGAATCCATTCACCACTTCAACGGCGTTTGTCTTCACTCTCACCGGCAGTGAAGTACCTCAAAATATGAAAATTGAGATCCTGACTATAACAGGTAAGATCGTAAGAGAGATTACCAAGGATGAATTGGGCCCCCTGCACATTGGAAGAAATATCACTGACTTTAAATGGGACGGCACTGATCAATATGGCGATAAACTGGCCAACGGCATTTACCTGTACCGGGTAGTTACCAATCTCAACGGAAAATCGCTTGATAAATACAAAGCACAGGATGACAACACCGATAAATACTTCAATAAAGGGTATGGTAAAATGTACCTGATGCGTTAACAGGCAAACAAAAATTTTAAAGTCCCGTTTCTAGGCGGGACTTTTTTTGAATAACTATGAAGACGAATTTTATTTTAAAAAATCGGGAATGATCAATGATTGCGGCCTTTGAAACCATCAACTATTTTATTTCCTCTTGGCATAAATTCTTTGCAGTCATCGTATACACACGGAATACCGGTTGTACCACATGCACCATTCTGCAGAGGTATCCTGAAATCAATTCCATTACATTGAATGGTTTTGAAAGGAATTTTTGTTATTCCCAGTGGCTGTACGATCTGCTGAAAAGTAAAGAAGTTTTTAAATCTGTAAAAATTATAGGCTGCAATAATCAGACTAAAGATCAGGCTGCAAACAATTAATATTTTTTTTGGAAGAAGTTTCCCGGTTTTTAAAAACCGGGGCAGGACCATGCTCATTACAATTGCGGGGAAACTGATAATAAAACCAAAACCAAACCGGGGATCAGGCGCCTGGGTAAACCAAAAAATACACCCGGCTATTGAAATGACCAGGGCACATTTAATATTTTCCCCGGAATTAGCGATCATTTTAATATTTATCAGTAAAAGAACAAAAGCAAGGACAGCAAGTAAAATGGAAATTTTATCAGCCACCGACTGATTTGTCCACCAAACCGGTATCCATTCATTGAATTTCATAGTCAGTTTATTCCTGATCTTTTCCTCAGTGTGATCTACCGGGCTCCTGGCATAGGCTTTTATATAATCCCTTTCAAGTTTAGTTTCTGTTTTGTCAACTTTCCAGTCAACATTGACAATATCAGGATAGGGCGAAGGAAATAAAGGATACCCGCTGCTGATTACATTTCTTACCAGGTATGAAGAGAAAATCAGAATAAAAATAATGCATGATATAACCAATGACCTGATTTGTTTTTTTTGAATTAGTTTATAAGCTGCATAAAGAACTGTCAGCATAATTGGTAACACTGACAACTTTAGTGTAATAGCGAATGAAGAAAATAAAATGATCAATATCCATTGAATGTTTTGCTGATCGGTTGTTTTTTTTTCCAAAAGCAAAAAAAATGCAGACCATACAAAAAGTGAAGCAATAAAATCAGGACTTGCCGAAGTTGCTGTAAGTCTTACCTGGGTATAACTCAAAATACTTATTGCAGCCAGAACGAGCCATAAAAAAGCAACAATTTTATTTTTGCCTGGAAGAATGTTTTCGTGGATCTTTTGTATAATGAAGAAAAAATACCAAACCAGGATTGTTGAATTGATGAATGTCAGGGCATCCAGATTGATGAACCTGAAACTAAAAATGGCACAGGAAACAAACCACAGGCCCTGGTATCCATACCGGATATGAAGATTTGCAATTCCCGGAACAGCTTTGTATTTCTCGATCCACTGTATAGTTTGTGCATGATAGGCCAGGGTATCGGGATGATTGATGGTCCAGGTACTCATTACTAATAACATCACTACACAGCAGCAAAACAAAAAGATCAGGACAGGGTGAAGACTTTTTAATTGTTTTTTTAAGCCGGCAAAAAAACTTCCTGTAGTCTTTAATAAGAAGAAGATGATCGTTGATAACAGCAATATTACCTGGAATAACCAGCCTCCAACGGGTATGAATAATGATAAAAAAGACGCAAAGACAGTTATGCCGGAAAGACCGAGAAGACAGATAAAGCTGAAATGAAAACTATTAACCTGTTCCCTGCCAAGAATTCTTTGTATGGAATGCAGCATGATCTTTCCCCATATTGCACAGGAAAAGGAAATATACAACCACGCAAATATTGTGATAAACATCGTCAGTTATTTTTTTTCATAGCCGTTCCAATGATTGAAAGACCCATTTTTTTAAAGGTTATTTGGTCCAGTACCTTAGCCAACGGGACAATACTGTTGAATAGTTCCATCTCGTTACCGCTTAATTTTTTTTTCTGAAAGACTTTTCCTAACAAAAGCCAGCCCCACATCCCTAGGAAGTTGAAGTGGTTGACCTTTTGGATAATAAAGTTTTCTTTTTCTAAAATTTTTTTTATTGTTTTTGTAGTATAACGGCGATAATGACCGAGTTCTTTGTCCAATCTGCAATATAACCATTGATAAGCCGGTGCTAAAATAATGAGATGACCCGCTGGCTTCATCATAAAATGACAATTAGCGATCGCCCTGCAATCATCTGCCAGATGTTCAATTACATTTAATAAAAAGATACTGTCAAATTTTTCTTTTAACCCGGAATAGACAGTTCTGAAATCCGGGTGCAACAGATCAATCCGAATGATCCCTTTCACATTCGATATTCCGTCAAATTTTTTTTTTAGCCACTCACAATATTCATTGTTATAATCTGAGAGTGTTATATTCAGCCCATCTTTAATTACCAGTTGAGAAATGTTGCCAATGCCGCTTCCCGCTTCTAATACTTCACCTTTTAATTGGGATTTGAATTCTAAGTACATCCAATGATTGAACCGGTCTGCCTTTGCAATCAGTTGTAAGGTGCCCGAGCCAACGGGATCGGTCAAAGAAATGGTTTGATCATTCATTTCCGACTAAACAAATTGTATTTAAGGATGCAATAAATTGCTCTAAACCCATCTTTCCAATTTATTTTTTTTCCTTCTTTATAAGTTCTCCCGTAATAGGCGATCCCGGTTTCATAAATGCGGATGCCTTTTATACGGCTGATCTTAGCTGTGACTTCGACTTCAAAACCAAACCTCTTTTCTTTAATGGAAAGTTTCCTTAAGACCTCAATTCTAAACATTTTATACCCTGTTTCTATATCAGTAAGATTAAGTTGCGTAAACAGGTTACTCAGGAAAGTAAGAAATTTATTGCCAATGGTATGAAAGTAAAATAAAACTCTGTGAGGCCCGCTTCCTATGAAACGGGAGCCATATACCACATCTGCATATCCATCAAGAATGGGTTGTAATAATTTAGAATAATCATTTGGATCATATTCAAGGTCCGCATCCTGGATCAACACGATACTGCCGGTAGCAATAGTAAGCGCTGTTTTTATAGCAGCACCCTTACCCCGGTTTTTGTCTTGCCTGTGAACGATCACCCGGCTGTTTTGCAAATAGGTTTGCAAATGTGCGGCTGAATCGTCGGTGGAAGCGTCATCTACCACGATAATCTCATTTTCAACAGTGAGTTTTGATGTTGCATATAAAACTTTATCAAGAACCTTCCTGATAAAATTCTCTTCGTTGTAACAGGGAATTAATATACTTAGCTTTTCCAATAATTGCAGTTATATAGCGGTGAAGATATAAAGCAAAAACTATTTTTCTAAACGGAAGCCATTTTTGATACTTTTTCCTCTCGCCCTGAGTTTCGGATCAATAATATAAAGACAGGGCAATTCAGTGGAGTAGCAGCGGGGATTCCAGTTGTTCAAAATCTTTTCAGGAATTTTTAATGAAATATGATCCAGCATTACCTCCCTGGCAGGTGGTTGTGGAATCTTGTAGGGAAGCACAAACTCCCGGTAGTTTTCGTTTTTTGCAGGTTTCAGTGATGTGTACAAAAAAATACCTGTAAAAAGAATTATAAAAAAGTAAACAGGTTTTATGTTCCCTGGTGAAAATGATCGGTTGTTGAAGAGAAAAATAATGAGCAGTATAATACCGCATAGCAATTCTCCATAGACAAAACGGGGATCGGGAGCAACCCACATCCATGATATCAATTGCAAACAAAAAACCAACACAAAAAACCTTGTGTAGCGGTTATTTAGCCTAAAGAATCTTTTTATCGAAACAAAGTTTAGGAGATAGCCTGATATACCAATAACGAAAATCAATTTATCGTAATTGAATAAATAACGGAACCAGGATATTGTCCAGCCGGGAAAATTCAGTTGTTTTGTCTGGCTGATATCAGCAAACGTGGTATTTACCCTGTTAAAATATTTTATATAATCGAGAAGCGCATTGATCGTACTTCGGTCAACTTTCCAGTCAACATTAAAAATGTTTGCGAATGTAGCGGGATAGAATGGATAACCAGACAGAACAACATTCCGGGCTATAAATGGAAGCATCAATAGCAGGCAAACAATGCTATCAATAGTTATTTTTTTCCATTCTCTATTCTTAAGTAAAAAATAAAATCCATACAGGCTTAGCAGCAATAAAGGGTAATTAATGATTCTGACTGTGAATAAATAAACCGGCCATAGTATCCATTCAAGATAAAAAATAGGCGGATTTGTTTGTTTACTCAGTGGAATGGTTTTTAAAAAAAGTATGAGAGTTAGCGCGGTAGCAATAAAATCGTAGTTAGCGTTTGCGGAATTACCCCGGAACATCGGCCAGCAAAAGAGCAGTGCCAGGAATACAACAGTCATTGCAATGTTAAGGGATGAAATTCTTTGGGTCTTTTTAAAATCAAAAAGAAAATTCAACTGGCCAATTAAAAAGGAGGATAGCCAAAATGAAATAGTGCCATTTAATGCTGTATATACATTATGCTTGCTGTTGAAAAAAAGAAAAAAACTTATTGAAGAAAACCAGGAAGAATTAAACCCGAATCGTTCATGAAGATTCGCAATTCCGGGAACGGTTCCGTATTCATGTACCCATTTCACCATTTGCAGGTGGTAGCTATCAGTATCATCCATAATTATCGGACCGGAATTTATAACCAGTATCATCAGCCACGTAATGCCGATAAACAATAATGCCGGAATGGAAAGTCCCTGAATGGAAGAGAGAATTCTTTTATAGAAGAAAATGATCTCATTTCTTTTGATAAATGACAGAAGAAGCACGAGGAAAAGAAAACTCAATGAAAAATAGAAATTGACAGGTATAAAAAGAACAGCGATCTGACTGATCAATGTAATAGCGATCAGCCCCATAAAAGGATAAAAGATCAGGGGTTTGTTTTGAGCAGTCTTATCTTTTAAAAAGAGATAAAATAAGAATCCGCTTAGTGAGGAAATGATCGTAATAATAATATGGAGGCAAAATAAAAGCAGCATGTAAGCGTATTGTTAAGTTGAATTATGGCATCAGGCAAATTTTCCTTTTAGACGTAAAAAGTGTTTTTCAAACAAATGATAACTCAGAACACTCAATACTAACCCGGCAAGGGTTGCAATCACAGAAGAAATGATCAGTTGACTTGTACTTCCTTGTGTAAAAAAGTCTGATGTTAATTTATCAGTAAGGGGTCTTGTCAATAAATAAACAGGCCAATGAAATATATACAAACCGTAGGAGTATTTGCCAAGAGATCTGAGGATCGAATTCGTGAAAATGGTGTTGATCACTTTGTTCTCCTTTTTTACCGATTCATATATTAAGATTGCAAAAATGGCGGCAAACGTAGTATATCCTGCTATGGCCCACACAGGAAAATTTGGGTCTTTTTTCAGAAAATAAACAATGAAATTGAAAGCTGCCAGCAATAGAATTAATAAAGTAAAATATTTTCTCAGTAAGCTTTGGTTTGTATGATAAACAATTCCCAACATCGACCCGATCAACAGACCATCGATCCTTGTAAAAAGAAAAAGCCTGTTATAGTCCAGCTGAAAATTATTCCATATAAATAAGCGTGCCATTATTATTATTATTAACGCAAGCAGGCAGGAAGCTAACAGGACTTTAATGTTCCTGATAAATAATATAATGAATGGCCAAATAAGATAATACTGTTCTTCGATCGCCAGTGACCAGAAATGATTCAGGGCTGCTCCTTTACCGTCGTATTTAAATATAAAAACCCAATTCTCCAGATAGGTCCAGTACCAAAACTGATTTTGTAAATAGAATCGCAGATCAAGGGGAAAATTTCTTATGTGAGGAAAAATTATAAGAAAGAAGATCAACACCAGGTAATATAAAGGGAATATGCGTAAAATGCGACGGGCGTAAAAATGCCTGAAATAGTTCTTTGCGTTTTTGCTGTTCAAAAGTATTTCTGTGATTAAGAAACCCGATAAAACAAAAAACAGGTCAACGCCCAACCAGCCAAAATTGAGAAAAGAAATAAAGCTGAAATTATGATAGAGGATTACCAGCAAAATTGCAAATCCTCTTATCCCATCCAGCCCGGGATAATGCATTCTCACTGGCGTTTCATTATTCATATATTTGATAAATATACTTACTGAAATCAATTCATGCAGTCGGTTTGATCGTATTTTGATCAAAGAAATTTTCAGTAAATGAAATTCAGGGTAAAATGCGGATAAGAATTCAGATCGTTATTGTGCTTTTGCTTTGGTGTTACATAATTTACCGCGCTTTTTTTATTTCGATAACCCAGGATGAGGCTCACACTTACCTGCTCGTAAAAACAAATAACTGGAGACAGGCACTGGGTACTACGAACACACATTGGCTGAATAGTTTTTTTATTAAACTTTTTTTATTACTGCCGGGTCCGGACCGGTTGTGGAAAATTCGCATGCTTCCTGTATTATCCTGGATCGTTTACTCTTACAGTACCATCCGGCTTAGTTCCAGTTTTAAGAGTCGATGGATAGGCTTTGTTTTTTTTGTGGTTGCAATTTTTAATCCCTTTCTTATTTTTTACTTCAGTCTGGCCAGGGGTTATGCACCTGCATGTGCTTTTATCATGCTAAGTTTATGGCTGGCAACAAAATATATCCGGGCAAATGATATGACCCCGCGAAACTGGTTCCCTGTTTTTTTTGCCGCTTCCATTGCAACGCTTTTTAACTTCGTGACCTTTTATTTTTTTATTGGGTTGGTTTGCGCATTCTTGCTGCAATTGCTGGTAAATAAAAAGTTTAATACTATTTTTCATTCACATGCAAGACCATTGTTGTTTTTGATTTCCGGGACTTCAATTGTTACTCTGGGTGCTTTGTTCCTGATAAGAAGTATGGATAATTTATGGTTCCCCGGCACAAGGGGCATTATTAATTCTTTATTTGGTTCTATGATCCAGACGCTTTCTTATTTTGATAACAATTCCATTTCTTTTTACAGATCTTATTACAAAGAAGGGGTTTCTTTTTTATTGAACGGAGAGATTCAAAAGACATACCAGGCAATAGGATTTGTCATTGCTTTGTTATTTGCAGTCGCATTTTCTTATTCCACCTACTTATTCTCAAGATCAAAAAAACTGGCATTAGGATTTTTGTCTTTGTTTTTATGTCTTGCTATTATTTTATTTAACTTTCTTTTCCACCTGCTTTTTAAAACGCCCTACCTGTTTGAAAGAACGACATTAATTCTCTTTCCTCCATTGGTTGTGGGGTTATTTTGTTTTATTGATAAAATGAGCAAGGATCTATTTTGGTTTAAAAGAACTGTGAATGTTTTGCTGTCCCTGGTAGTAGTTGTTTTTGGCTTTAATTATTACAAGAGCTTTTCTTTAAATTATTTTCCGGATTGGCCCGTACAAACCAATACAAAGGAATGTCTTGATTTTCTCCAGGCTTCACATGCAAAAATGGTCGGCATCAATGAATGGCATTATTCAGTTTTCATTAACTATTATTCAAGAGCATACCCCAATAAATATACTTTTAACTGCAAGGTTCTTTCAGACAAAGAGCAGTTGGATTCTTTAAACACCAGTTTACTGCCAGGGTTTGATTATTTACTCCTTGCGCCGCCTTATAACGACAGTGTCCTGTCTAAAAACCGGGGTATCAAATTAAATTTTCCTGCATCCGGAGCCAAAGTTTTGGAAAATGATACTTCACGAAATAGTTCACACAATCTTTATCTTAAATAGCCGGGATTGAAAAATTGTTACGAGGAAAGTTCCCTTGAGCGTACAATATATTTACCTACCAGGTCAAATTCAATATTTACGCGGTCCCCTTTTTGAATGGCTTTGATATTTGTATGCTCATAGGTGTATGGAATAATAGCTACTTTAAAACTTTTCTTTTTTACATCAAAAGCGGTCAGGCTGATTCCATTTAAACAAATGGATCCTTTTTCAATTATCAAATTTGAAAATTTTTTAGGGAAATTAAATTCATATTCCCAGCTTCCCTGTTTTTCTTTTCTTTCAATGCAGGTTGCGGTAGTATCTGCATGCCCCTGTACAAAATGTCCATCCAACCTGGAGTCAAGTTTTAGGCTGCGTTCAAGATTTACAAGATCGCTGACTCTCCAGCTTCCTAAATTGGTTTTTTTCAAGGTTTCTGCAATTGCCGTTACGCGGTGAATATTTTCCCTTACTTCTTCAATAGTCAGGCACACCCCATTGTGACTCACGCTTTGATCAATATTTAATTCCCGGGAAATGCCCGATTCGATCCAAAACGTTTTATTACTGCCATTGGCGATGATATCTTTTACTATACCGGGAGTTTCAATAATTCCAGTGAACATAGAGCAAATCTCAAATTCCAAATCTCAAATTCCAAATTCGGATTTCGGATTTCGGATGGAACCCTTTATCTTTGCTCTCCTAAAAAAATTACCTGGGGAGGTATAAAAAATTATGCTGATCATCGATTCAAAGGATTGCGAGAATATAGACAAAGCGCTCAAAAAGTATAAAAAGAAATTTGAGAAATCGAAAGTATTGCTCCAGTTGCGTGAACGCCAGAGCTATATGAAGCCGTCGGTCAGACGTCGCAACCAGGTGCTGAGAGCTGTGTACAAGCAAAAGATCGCCAGCGGAAAAATTGAAGGCTGATTGTAACCTGAATATAATTCAGAGATAGCTGCAAAATTTAATAGCTTTGCAGCTATCTTTTTTTATCATTATACGTAGCCCTGAACAAATAGATATGCCAATATCAAACCAATCAGCCATCCAGACCTTTATCGATTATCTGAAATATCAAAAAAGGTATTCCCCTCATACTATTCGCTCCTATACTGATGATCTCATTCAGTTTTTTGACTATGCTGAATCACAGTTCGGAAAGATTCTGCTAAATGAAATTAATCACAACCAGGTGAGAAGCTGGTTGGCAGGGATGAAAGAAAAGGATATTGCTTCTAAAACTATCAATCGTAAGATATCCTCATTGAGATCATTCTTTAAATACCTGGTTAGAACGAATGTATTGGGTCAAACACCCATGAGCAAAATAATAACTCCAAAGATGAGTAAACGACTTCCGGATTTTATTAAAGTCGAAGATGCTGCTAAATTAATCGGCTCCTTGGAAAATACGGAAGACTGGAAGAGTTTGAACACTAAAATGCTGATCACACTTTTTTATAATACAGGGATGCGCTTGAGTGAGCTGATCAATCTTAAGGAAACCCAGGTTGATTATCATAAAAAGCAAATAAAGGTATTGGGCAAAGGAAATAAGGAAAGAATTATTCCCGTCAGCCCGGAAATTATAAAGACCATAAAAGAATACATTCAATACAAAAAGAAAGAATTTGAAAACACGGGTACTGCTTTATTAGTTACAGAGAAAGGAGAAAAAATGTATCCTAAATACCCTTACTTATTAGTAAGATCTTTCCTGGACAGGGAGGTAAAGACGCTCAACAAAAAGAGCCCGCATGTTTTGAGACATAGTTTTGCCACACATCTTTCCAATAATGGGGCTGATTTGAATGCTATAAAGGAACTTCTTGGCCATAGCAGCCTGGCCGCAACGCAGGTGTACACTCATATTACCATCGAAAAGCTAAAAAATGTGTATAAAAAGGCCCATCCGAAGGCATAAATTTTTTATGAATCACAATAAATAATCTGCTGCTATTATTTGGAAAAAAAAGCTATTCTTGGTAACTTCATTGTGGACAAAAACAATATCCTTTGCAAGAAACTCGTTTATTATTTATAAGTTCTTTATTTATTATTTCACTGTTAAAAATGCGATTATTATGAACGTTAACATTCAGACAGTACGCTTTGATGCGGACAGCAAACTGGTGGATCACATTAACCGCAAGATGAAAAAGCTTGACACCTTTCACGATCGCATCATTAAGGTAGATGTGTTTCTGAAACTCGACAATGTAGTACACAAGATCAAAGACAAAATCGCAGAAATCAGGATACAGGTACCCCGGCACCAACTGTTTGTAAAAGCAACAAGTAAATCATTTGAACAATCATTCGACTATGCCTTTGAATCAATCGTAAATCAGATAAAAAGAAAAAAACAAAAACAAGCCGCGTAAATTTTTTTAAGACCTCTTCGGGGGTCTTTTTCTTTTGATTATCAGTATAAAAAATTCTCCAAAATATTTTTCAAATAACAAATTCCTTTACCTTTGCCTTCCCAAAATTTGGGGGTAGTTCTTTATTGTCTCATCCGCTGAAGCTTGAACAAAAGCGGACATTTAACTGATTAAAAATGCCACTTTAGCTCAGCTGGTAGAGCAACTGATTTGTAATCAGTAGGTCGTTGGTTCGATTCCGACAAGTGGCTCAGGAAAGTTAAAAGGCAAAAGTGAAAAGTCAAAAAAGATATGCTAAGCCAGTAGACTTAATTTCAGATTTTTACTTTTGAATTTTTACTTTTTTGGGCAAGTAGCCAAGTGGCCAACGGCAGCAGACTGTAAATCTGCCCTCTTACGAGTTCGGTGGTTCGAATCCATCCTTGCCCACAGTGCCAGCCGTAGTTATAACGAAGGCTGGCTGTAAAATAAAAGCTCTTTACATTACTCCCGCCTGCGCTAAAGCTTCGGCGGATAAAAGCGGAAGTAGCTCAGTTGGTAGAGCGACAGCCTTCCAAGCTGTAGGTCGCGGGTTCGAACCTCGTCTTCCGCTCTAACTGAGTCAGACAGTCAGTAAGTCATTAGGTCATTGGTTAAGAAAGTGACTTATAATGAACGACTCAATGACCATTGACTCAATGACTTTTTTAAAAGCCGTTGTAGCTCAGTGGTAGAGCATCCCGATGTATCGGGAAGGTCGTGAGTTGAAATAGAAGTTCTTTAAATAAAAAATGTAAGATTAACTCACAACTTCCTACCAGCCGTTGTAGCTCAGTGGTAGAGCATCCCGATGTATCGGGAAGGTCGTGAGTTGAAATAGAAGTTCTTTAAATAAAAAATGTGAGATTAACTTACAACTTCCTACCAGCCGTTGTAGCTCAGTGGTAGAGCATCCCGAAGTATCGGGAAGGTTGTGAGTTCAAAAAGAAGTTCTTTTAATAGAGAATGTGAGAATAGCTCACAACTTCATACCAGCCGTTGTAGCTCAGTGGTAGAACATCCCGATGTATCGGGAAGGTTGTGAGTTCAAAAAGAAGTTCTTTTAATAGAGAATGTGAGAATGGCTCACAACTTCATACCAGCCGTTGTAGCTCAGTGGTAGAGCACTTCCTTGGTAAGGAAGAGGTCGTGAGTTCAATTCTCATCAACGGCTCTGCTGAATAGAGAACAGAAAGTACACGGGTGCGACGCCTGTTTATCGGCAGGCAGGCAACAAAAGCTAAATAGTAGTCCCGCCTCAGCGGGATTGCCGGGAACATAAATTTAAATTTGTAAAAACAACCTAAAACGGATAACAATGGCAACTAAAGAGACCTTTAAAAGGGACAAACCACATCTTAATGTTGGTACGATCGGTCATATTGACCACGGTAAAACAACCTTAACCGCTGCTATTACAACTATACTTGCAAAGAAAGGTTTGGCAACAGCAAAGAAATATGATGAGATTGATGCTGCACCTGAAGAAAAGGAACGTGGTATTACAATCAACACGGCTCACGTTGAGTACCAGACAGTGAATCGTCACTATGCTCACGTTGACTGTCCCGGTCATGCCGATTATGTAAAGAACATGATCACCGGTGCTGCACAGATGGACGGGGCTATCCTTGTTGTAGCCGCTACCGATGGCCCGATGCCTCAAACAAAAGAACACATTCTTCTGGCTCGCCAGGTAGGTGTACCCCGCATGGTTGTGTTTATGAATAAGGTTGATCTTGTTGACGATCCTGAATTACTTGAATTGGTTGAAATGGAAATTCGTGATCTTCTTAACTTTTATGGTTTTGATGGCGATAATACTCCGATTATTAAAGGTTCTGCAACCGGTGCATTGGCAGGCGAAGAAAAATGGGTGAAAGCTGTTGAAGAATTAATGGTTGCAGTGGATGAATATATTCCATTGCCCCCGCGTCCGGTTGATCAGCCCTTCCTTATGTCGGTTGAAGATGTATTTTCTATTACTGGTCGTGGTACTGTTGCCACCGGCCGTATCGAAAGAGGAAAAGTAAAAACGGGTGAAGCTGTTGAAATAGTAGGACTAATACCTCAGCCATTAAGTTCTGTTGTAACCGGTGTTGAAATGTTTCGTAAGATTCTTGACGAAGGCGAAGCAGGTGATAATGCAGGATTATTGCTTCGTGGTATTGAAAAGAAAGATATCCGTCGTGGTATGGTTATTTGCAAACCCGGTTCCATTACTCCGCATACAGAATTCAAATGCGAGGTGTATGTTCTTAGCAAAGAAGAAGGCGGCCGTCATACTCCGTTTTTTAATAAATACCGTCCTCAATTTTACTTCCGTACTACGGATGTAACAGGAGAAGTTGAATTACCCGGAGGAACTGAAATGGTAATGCCGGGAGATAATACAGCACTGACTGTAAAGTTGATTCAGCCAATAGCTATGGAAAAAGGTTTGAAATTCGCTATTCGTGAAGGCGGACGCACAGTAGGTGCAGGACAGGTAACCGAGATATTGAAATAAAAGGCCACGGGGCGCGATCCGCCTTAGGCGGATTCAAGTCATACGGCTTTTCATAGGATTTTATATCTTTGCAACATAAGATTTAAAAGCTGTCCCAAGTTGTCGGGATAGCTTTTAGCTTTCTTACGGGCATAGTTCAACGGCAGAATAGCGGTCTCCAAAACCGTTGATGGGAGTTCGAATCTCTCTGCCCGTGCGAAAAAATTTGATTGTTTAATGTTTAAAGTGAAAGTTTTAGAAATCGGAAACTGCTAACCTTAGACCTTAAATCTTAAACCAGGTAAAATGAACAAGATCTCAACTTATTTCAGAGAGAGCTATAAGGAGTTAATAGAAAAAGTAAGTTGGCCAACATGGGCACAACTTCAGCAATCGACAATGATTGTTCTGGCTGCTACCCTGGTTATTACAGGAATGGTTTGGGTAATGGATTTTGCAACCGGGAATATTTTAAAACAAGTCTATAAATTCTTTTTTTAAATGGAAGAGGCAATTAACATTCAAAATACGGTTCAGTACGAAACCAAATGGTATGTGCTGCGTGTTGTAAGCGGCAAAGAGCGTAAGGTGAAAGAGTATCTTGATAAAGAAATTTCACGGGGCGGGTGGGGTGATATAGTAAAACAGGTTTTTTTGCCCGTTGAAAAAGTCTATAAAGTACAAAACGGCAAAAAAGTAATGCGTGAAAGAAACTATTATCCCGGCTATGTAATGATAGAAATTGGTGAAGGCAAACTGAGCGATGATCTGCGTGATACAATTAAAAATACGACTAACGTAATTCATTTCCTGGGAAAGGATAACCCGATCGCATTACGAAAAGCTGAAGTAAATAAAATGCTTGGTAAAATGGATGAAATGGCTGAGGCCGGTGGTGTAAGCATGAGTGAACCCTTTATTGTAGGCGAAACCATTAAAATCATTGAAGGACCTTTTAATGATTTTAATGGTGTGATCGAAGAAGTAAATGATGAAAAGAAAAAATTGAAAGTAACTGTAAAAATATTTGGTCGTTCAACTCCTGTGGAGCTCAATTATATGCAGGTAGAAAAGATCAGCTAACCGAAAATCTTCGTTATAAGTTCCCGCGCATGAAGCCGGAAAGTTCAATAGACTTTCCAAAAAAAAATATTTCACCGATTGTTTGGATAAACGGTAACATGAAAGGCTTGTACAACGTCTAATTTAGTAATTAGAGAGACCAGTATAAACCCAGCCAACGCCAGGGTAATGAATAAGAGTTTTTCTTTGCAGCTTGTTAGTGCAATATTAATCTGTAACTACCTTATACCTTCTTTTGTTTTTTCCCAAACGACGGGTCCCAGAACATTACCCGCTAAAAGAACAAATCTTCCCGTAAAAATTGACGGCCTTCTTAACGATAGCGCATGGAAAGATGCAGCGATGATGACCGACTTCATTGAATTTCAGCCCAGGATCGGTGACAAAGAAGACTATGCTGACAGAACCGAATCATGGCTTATGTATAACGATCAGGGGATTTATTTTGGAGGCTATTGCCATGAGCGTGCAAAGGATAGTATTGCCATGGAATTAGTTGGCAGAGATGGGTTTGGTACCAATGATTATGTAGGAATTGTTTTTGATACCTATCATGATAAGCTAAATGGATTTGAATATTTCGTTACACCGCTCAATGAGCAATGGGATGCCAAAATGTCCCCGCCATCATTAAATGGTAATATGGAAGATTTTACATGGAATGCAGTGTGGAAAAGCGCTACTGTAATTCATAATGATGGCTGGAGTTTTGAAATGTTTATTCCTTATTCTGCCATCCGTTTCGGGAAAAAAGAAATACAAACCTGGGGATTTATAGTTACCCGCCGCCGGAGAAAAACAGAAGAACAATTTACCTGGAATCCTTTAAATCCCAATGTAAATGGAGTTCTGACACAAGAGGCCCTGTGGACCAACATTTCTAATATCAAACCGCCGTTGCGGTTACAATTTTCTCCTTATTTTTCAACTTATGTAAATCATTATCCATATAATACACCCGGTGAAAAAAACTGGACTTCATCTGTAAATGGTGGTATGGACTTGAAGTATGGAATAAGTCAGGCTATTACTCTGGACATGACATTGATTCCAGATTTTGGACAAGTACAAAGCGATAACCAGGTTTTGAACCTTACACCATTTGAAGTAAAGTTTAACGAAAACAGGAGTTTTTTTACAGAAGGGACAGAACTTTTTGGAAAAGGGAATTTGTTTTATTCGAGGCGAATTGGAGGTGTGCCGCTGCATTTCGGCGATGTCCAGGATACTTCAAGTTCTTTCGCTCATATGAACAGTGATGAACACATTGTAAAGAATCCAATTGAAACCAGGTTGATTAATGCTACCAAAATATCCGGAAGACTTCAAAATGGGTTGGGAATAGCATTTCTTAATGCGGTTACTGCTCCTCAATATGCGCTGGTGGGGGATGATGAAAAGAATCAACGGAAAATACAGACCAGCCCATTCACGAACTACAACATCATTGTATTGGATCAATCATTAAAACACAATTCAAGTATAAGTTTTGTGAACACGGATGTGCTCAGAAGCGGAAGTGATTATGATGCAAATGTTTCAGCAGCTTTATTTGATTTAAATGATAAAACAAATACATGGAATGTTGGCGGAAAATTGTCAACCAGCAGCCTTATAAATTATTTGCCGGATGGTAAGACACAAACCGGGTATAGCCACAGCGTATATTTTGGAAAAACCAGCGGCAATTTTGATTTTAATCTCCGGGAAGAGCTTACTAACAATAAGTATAACAGTAACGATCTTGGATATTTTACTTTTAATAATTTTCTTGATC
Source organism: Chitinophagales bacterium (assembly GCA_044448365.1). GTDB lineage: Bacteria > Bacteroidota > Bacteroidia > Chitinophagales > Chitinophagaceae > VBAU01. The sequence goes on along the minus strand of JBIOGV010000016.1, from coordinate 6,147 downwards.
ATACATTATGGATGCAGTACCACTGGTTGAAACAAACCAGTTGGTATAATAATTTTTATCTCAATTTCAATGGGTATTATTCAAGGCAGCTCATTCCCGCTGAATACAAGAATGCCAATTTTAATATCAACGCCAATAGTCAATTAAAAAATCTTTGGTATATAGGAGCATTGGTTGGCTACGATTTTAAATACAATGATTTTTATGAGCCAAGGGTTGCCGGTCGTGTTTTTAAAGGCTGGTCAGATTGGTTTGTGGATGGATGGTTTCAGAGTAATCAATCAAAAAGATACAATGTACATACCGAACTCCTGTTTGTAGACAGAAGTCTTTTCAATGGCAAAAGATATTTACTGAACTTTAATCAGGGGTTCCGTTTCAATAATAAGTTTTCAATAAATCATAGTTTGAGCCTGGAGCCACAAACCAATAATGCAGGCTTCGCCACGATTGATTCGGCAAACAATATAATTTTTGGCCGTCGTAACAGAAATACTATTGAAAATATTGTTGTGTTTAAATATAACTTTAATGCAAGGATGGGAATCCTGGCGAGAGTCCGGCATTATTGGAGCAAAGTAGATTACAAAGAGTTTTTTTCATTACAGCAAAATGGAAGTTTGCAAAAGAATGCAACTTTTAACCAGAACGTAAACAATGATGTCAATTATTTTAATATTGATATGACCTACACCTGGGAGTTTGCCCCCGGCAGTTTTATAAATATTGTCTGGAAAAACGCGGTATATACTTCTGCCGATATTGTTGAGGAAAATTATTTTAAAAACTTCACACACACCGTGCAGGCGGATCAGAACAATAATCTTTCATTCAAGATCATTTATTTTTTAGACTGCCTGAAATTTGCAAAGAAAAAAGCTGCCATTCAGTAACTGATTAATTCGTCGGGACAAGCAAGTTGATTTTTTCAAAGTCAATTTTTGGGTGGTAATTTTTTTCAAATAAAGTGGTTAACCAGAAATTTTTTGTAAGAAGGATCGATGGTTTATCAAAAACAATGTCAGGTAACAAATGATACCACCGGTAGCCAAAGCTTTTGAAATAATCATTGCAAAGTTGCCGCATCCCCAATTCATCTGCAGCGGCTTTGATCGCATCTCTCTGGCACCTTGATTTTATGAAGGGCTTAAGAATTCTTTTTTGAAATCCGTAAACGTATAATCTGTCTTTTATCAATTTATAGTTTTGATATCTTGACCTGGCATCCAATTGGGCAAATAAAGGCAACCCGACAGCAGGGCTTAAAGCTATTGATTTTAAAAGAATATGATTATTCGCCATCCACACATTGATATCAACGTAATGAAAAAAACAAAGAAAAAAAACAATCTCAGTCAAAGTAATCATGTGCAACAAATATCCCGCCTTCAGGTAAGAAATGATTCGTTTCTCAAGCATGCTATACAATTCAGGAGGTAAAAGATAGAAATAAAACAGCAGGCAGGGGACATAAATTATTTTACCAAAGAGTTCTTCAATTCGTTCCTGGCCCTTATCTTTGCACCCCCAATTAGTTCTTTATCATCAGCCGTCCGCGTGCCGCTGAAGTTTCAGCGGAGACGTGAGTTTTAATGAAGGCTGATCCGTCTGAGCTCAGCTCCGGCGGACAAGGGAGGAATTTGGGAGACTCAGTAATCGCAAAAAGGTGAAAAGTCGTTTGAACCAATAAATCGAAGAATATGGCAAAAGAAATCACTGGCTTTGTAAAGCTGCAGTGTAAAGGTGGCCAGGCTAATCCTGCCCCTCCAATCGGTCCTGCTTTAGGTTCCAAGGGTATTAATATCATGGAATTCTGCAAACAATTCAATGCACGTACACAGGACAGAATGGGTAAAGTACTTCCCGTTACTATTACTGTTTATTCTGATAAGAGTTTTGATTTTATTATCAAGACTCCTCCAGCTGCTGTTCAATTAATGGAAGCCGCAAAAATTCAAAAAGGTTCAAAAGAAAGTAATCGTACCAAAATTGGTAAAGTGAGCTGGTCACAGGTAGAAGCTATTGCAAAGGATAAAATGCCCGACCTGAATTGTTTTACAGTTGAAAGCGCTATGAAAATGGTTGCAGGTACAGCTCGCAGCATGGGTTTAACTGTTGAAGGCAGAGCTCCATGGGAAAATTAATCCTTTACAATTTTAAAATGAATTGATTATGGCATTCATCGGAAAAAAAAGAAAAACTGCCGAAGGCAAACTGGAAAGAAATAAAGCTTATTCATTAAAGGAGGCCTCTTCTTTAGTGAAACAGGTAAACACTACAAAATTTGATTCGTCTGTAGATCTCCACATACGTTTAGGAGTAGACCCTAAAAAGGCTGACCAGGCTATTCGCGGAACAGTTACACTTCCACATGGGACCGGTAAAACAAAAAAGGTTTTGGTTCTTTGCACCCCGGATAAAGAGGCAGATGCAAAAGCTGCCGGCGCCGATTTTGTTGGTTTGGATGAATTTATTCAAAAGATAGAAGGCGGGTGGGTGGATATTGATGTGGTGATCGCCACTCCGTCGGTGATGCCAAAAATTGGTAAGCTTGGTAAAGTTCTTGGTCCCCGCAACCTGATGCCTAATCCTAAAACAGGTACGGTTACGAATGATGTAGCTGCTGCAGTAAATGAAGTGAAGGGTGGTAAGATCGCTTTCAAAGTAGATAAAGCAGGAATTATTCATGCATCAATTGGTCGCGTAAGTTTTGCACCGGAAAAAATTGCAGAAAACAGCCAGGAATTATTGAATGCGATCATTAAAGCAAAACCTTCTTCTGCAAAAGGAATCTATCTCAGAGGCATTAGCATGGCAAGCACCATGAGCCCGGGTATTTCTATTGATACTAAAGGATTTGTTCATTAATATAATCTGGCCGCTTGCAGCGGCCTGATGGATAAAAAAAGAGTCATGACAAAAGATCAAAAAAATGAAGTGATTAATGTACTGAAAGGCAAATTCTCACAGTACACTAACTTCTACGTTACAGATACTGAATCACTGACTGTAGCGCAGGTGGGCAAGCTACGTCGTGCTTGTTTTGATAAAAAAGTAGAGATGAAAGTGGCAAAGAATACTCTTATCAAAAAGGCATTGGAGTCCATAGATTCTCAACGTTACACAGGTGTCTATGATGCCTTACACAATGTAACGGCACTGATGTTTTCTGAAAATCCCAAAGACCCTGCACTGATCATTAGCTCCTTCAGGAAAGAGATCCACAATGATAAACCGGTATTAAAGGCTGCGTTTATTGATGGTGCTGTGTTTTCAGGCGACAACCAGTTGAAGGCTCTTACTACTTTACGAAGCAAGCAAGATCTTATTGGAGAAATTATCGGTCTTTTGCAATCACCCGCTAAAACTGTTATTTCTGCATTAAACGCAGGTGCTAAATTGGCCAGCCTCGTTAAAGCTTTGGAAGAAAGAGCACAGGCATAGGCCCATCTAAATCCTCCCAAAGGGAGGACTTATGAAAATGAATTTAAAGCAAAGTTCTTTTATAAACGACTTTCGAAATTTCTCCCCTTTGGGGAGATTAAGAGGGGCACCTACGTCTTCGGGTATAAGTGAAGACATCATCATAAACGTTCCGCCGGAGTCAAAAACGAAGAAGGCGGTTATTAAAAATGTAAAACAATGGCAGATCTGAAATCATTCGCTGAACAGCTGGTAAGCTTGTCAGTAAAAGAAGTAAACGAATTAGCAAAAATTCTGAAAGAGGAATACGGTATTGAGCCTGCAGCTGCGGCGGTAGCTGTTGCCGGTCCGGCGGCAGGCGGCGAAGCCAGTGCTCCTGCAGCTGAAGAAAAAACTGCATTCAATGTTGTATTGAAAGCTGCAGGTGCCAACAAACTGAATGTAGTTAAAATCGTAAAAGATTTAACTGGTTTGGGTTTGAAAGAAGCAAAAGAACTTGTTGACGGTGCTCCGAAAAATATCAAAGAAGGAGTTGCCAAAGCAGAAGCAGAAGAAATAGTCAACAAGCTGAAAGAAGCCGGCGCAGAAGTTGAAATTGCTTAGCTTAACTTCTATTTAAAAGGTTAATCCCGCGGCACAGCGGGATTTTTTTATTAGAGGGTTAAGTAAAATTTTATTTTATTGAATACATCTTCTGTAATCAATGAAATTTTTTTCAGATCATCCAGCGATGAAAAATTTCCATGTTGATCCCTGTATTCAACGATCGCATTGGCCAGGGTCCATTTGATATACGGATGAGATTTCATTTCATCTTTTGTGGCCGTATTCATATTAATCTTTTTTATTGAGGTTGTTTCAATTCGTAAGTAAGATTTTATTTTTTGAAAAGTCGAGTCTGGTAAACCATATGTTTCACCAACTTGGTCTATTGCGTAGAATCCTCCAAGTTTTTCGCGGAAGCTGATAATTCTTGAAGCCAATTTGCTCCCAATGCCGGGCAGGTCAATAAACGCAGATGTGTCGGCAGTGTTAATATCAACGGGGTTATATTTAGGTTTATTTGGAGACAGATCTTTCTTTACTTCATTTATTGATTGATTATTTGGTTTGTTATTTATCATTTCTATTTTGATATAACTTTCAAGTCTTGCATATTCAGTATCACGGATACCATAAATTTTTTTTAAATCTTCAGCTTTATAAAAATGACCACCCTTGCTTAGATATTTTTGAATGGTCGCAATTGTTTTTTCCCGGATGCCCAGCTTTTTCCAACCATCAAGTGAGAGTGTATTTGGATCAAAGTAGAATAACTCATTCTTTGTATAGCTTACCTGACCCGTTGCAGATTTGGCATGAACAAATTCATGGAAATCTTCATCATTTTCTTTTGACCTGTTTTGTGAATTCCCGGTTTCGTGTTGTAAATTTTTAGCTGCTGCTATCCAACCTGTATCAGCACGAACTGCGTTTACCTTTCCTGGGAAAATTATTTTGGGAGAGATCCAAATTCCTGCAATAAGGGTTACAACTATCAATAAACCGACTCTTTCTTTGCGGGTGAAGGTGAAATAATCCTTCACAAATTGTTGCCAATTCATAAGTAAGGTTTCCCTAATCTACATTTTAATTAAGCTTTCCAAATGTTCTGCTAAATGTTTTATGGCTTAATCTTTGTTGGCAAAGTTTTCTTGTTCGTAAATCTTTATTCCTTACCTTTGCGTTCCTTTAATTTGGCCAAATACATTTTGACGTCACTAATCATGATTAAATAGTTGATTCCCAAAGGCTTTTTTCATAGATGGAAAAGGCCTAAAGTGATTTGTGCGTCATTGACTCTTTAAAACCGGTTATTAAGTCTATGTCTTCAACAAAATTGAATCACAGGATCGACTTTGGTAAAATCAAGCATCTCGCTGATGCCCCTGACCTGCTGGATATTCAAATTCAATCATTCAGAGATTTTTTCCAGTTGGAAACCACTCCCGACAAACGAAACATTGAAGGTTTGTTCCGTGTATTCCGTGAAAATTTTCCCATTACGGATACCCGTAACATTTTTGTTCTGGAATTTTTAGATTATTTCATTGATCCGCCGCGCTACACAATTGAAGAATGTATGGAGCGTGGATTGACTTATGCTGTTCCGCTTAAAGCAAAACTTCGCCTGAGTTGTAATGATGAAGAGCATGTAGACTTTCAAACAATTGTTCAGGATGTGTTTCTTGGAAATATTCCTTATATGACCCCAAGAGGTACGTTTGTAATAAATGGAGCAGAACGTGTTGTGGTTTCTCAATTGCATCGTTCACCCGGTGTGTTCTTTGGTCAGTCCATTCATCCGAATGGAACAAAGATTTATTCTGCCAGGGTAATTCCTTTCAAAGGTGCATGGATGGAATTTGCAACAGATATCAATAATGTAATGTATGCTTACATTGATCGTAAGAAAAAATTCCCTGTAACTACATTATTGCGTTCCATTGGTTATGAAACGGATAAAGACATTCTGGAACTTTTTGGAATGGCAGATGAAGTTAAAGGAGAAAAAAAACCATTACAAAAATATATTGGCCGTCGTCTTGCCGCACGTGTGTTAAGAAGCTGGGTTGAGGATTTCGTTGATGAAGATACCGGTGAAGTGGTGTCTATTGAAAGAAATGAGATAGTACTCGAACGTGATTCTATCCTTGACCAGGAAGCCGTCGATATGATCGTGGA
>JBIOGV010000015.1:0-27840 GCA_044448365.1 Chitinophagales bacterium | reverse complement strand
TACATATTCAAGATCAATGCGATCTTTTAGCTTAGGTTCAAAGATCTCTTTGAATTCCTCAGCGAAGTCCCTGCGAATAATAAAAACGATCTTTTTAAAACCTGCGCGTATCGCATCATAAATGGAATAATCCATAAGTGTCTCACCACCCGGTCCAAATCCCTGGATTTGCTTAATACCTCCATACCGCGAACCCATTCCTGCTGCGAGCACGACCAATGTTGTTGAAGAAGTGTCCATACTGTTGATTTAAGAACAGCAGCGAAATTAAATTAATTTCGTTTTATGCAGGCTTTGTTATTTGAATCGATTACAATAGATGAAATTGATCTTCCATTATTGAAAGAAAAAAATATGAGGCTTGCGGTTCTTCGCCTTGACAAAATTCATCCTGTCATTTCCGGTAACAAATGGTTTAAGCTGAAGTATTACCTGCAAAAAGCAAAAGAAGAAGGAAAAGAACAAATTGCAACTTTTGGAGGAGCCTATTCCAATCATATTATTGCAACGGCAGCAGCCGGTAAATTACTGGGCTATAAGACCCTGGGCATTATCCGTGGCGAACGCCCTGAAACCCTTTCGCATACTCTATTACAGGCTATAGACTATGGAATGGGGTTAATTTTTGTAAGCCGGGAAGATTATCGTGATAAAACATTGCCACTGGAAATACAATCAAAAAAAAGCCGCATCTGTTTAATAAATGAAGGAGGTTATGGAAAGGATGGCGCAAACGGAGCAGCAGAAATTCTGAACTTCTGCCAAAAAGAAAATTATTCTCACTTCGCCTGTGCAGCTGGAACATCAACTATGATGGCAGGGTTAATAAAAGCAAGTTTGCAACACCAGGAAGTTATTGGCATTTCTGTTTTGAAAAACAATAAGAATCTTGAAAAGGATCTTTGTGATCTGTTGTCAACCGAAGATCAGGAAAAAATACACCGGGTCATTCACCAGTATCATTTCGGCGGTTATGCAAAGTACAGCCGGGAATTGATCAATTTTATGAATGAGTTTTATAAAAATACCCTGATTCCACTGGATTTTGTTTACACAAGCAAACTTTTTTATGGAATTATTGATATGATAAAGAACAATTCATTTTCCAAAGGGAGCAATGTATTACTTATTCACAGCGGTGGACTCCAGGGAAATTTATCTTTGCCGAAAGGAACATTAATCTTCTAAGGTTTTCCCCACTCCCTTATCTTTGCACCCAATTAAGAAAAGAATCCAAACCTTTTTTCGTTATAGAATGATGAAACTATTTGTTCTGGTCACCACAGCATTATTATTCTCTTTTTTCTCCAAACTTTCTGCACAGGATACGCTTCCCAAATTTTCTTTGAAAAATGCAGGAAATAACCGGATCATTATCAGTTGGAAAAATACTTATGGACTCGTAAAGCAGATAAGCATTCAGCGTTCCTTTGACAGCCTCAAAAATTATAAAACTATTCTTTCGGTTCCTGATCCCATGAATAGACAAAATGGTTATGCAGATACAAAAGCTCCGGCACCGAATATGTATTACCGGCTGTTTATTGTTCTTGACGGCTCTATGTTTCTGTTCTCAAATTCGAAAAGACCTTTAGTTGACTCAGTGAAAACAAGTGCTGAAACCGAACAAAAGAAATCGCTAGATCCCTTTAGTATTGAAGTCAATAAACCAACAAAAAATCTGGATTCCACCTTAAAAGGAAATGGATTTGATGCAAAAAATAAACCCAATATCTGGGTGCCTTCAATATATCTGTATACAGCAAGGGATGGAAATATACATTTGAATTTACCCGAAGCCGATTTAAAAAGATATTCAGTAAAATTTTATGACGAGAATAATAATTTTCTTTTTGAGGTAAAAGACCTGAAAGAATCATCTCTCATCCTGGATAAAACCAATTTTTTTCATTCGGGCTGGTTCAAATTTGAATTATTTGCAGACGATAAATTGAAAGAGAAAAATAAGTTTTATATCGAAAAAGAATTTTAGCTGGCCGGAGCAAGTAGTAAATGACAATCCGGGTCCAGCTAGTTCCTTATGAATTCAACATTGAAGACCTTTTCAAAATTCCGTTTTACTTTTTCCTTTGCTTCATTAAGATCAGTTTCAACCCCCAATTCTTTTTGTAATGAAGTGACCTGTTTGTTTTGAATACCACAGGGAATAATGTAATTAAAATAACTAAGATCTGTATTTACGTTAAATGCAAAGCCATGCATCGTTATCCACCTGCTGCAGCGAACACCTATGGCACAGATCTTTCTTTCCCTCCCCCTCACACCGGCATCAATCCAAACTCCTGTCTCACCTTTTGAGCGGCCTGCTTTAATTCCATACTCAGCAAGGGTAAGAATGATGATTTCTTCGAGATTACGTAAATAGTGGCCAATATCTGTATCAAATTTTTCAAGGTCCAGAACAGGATATCCAACAATTTGTTGTGGACCGTGAAAAGTAATATCTCCCCCGCGGTTCGTTCTGAAAAATTCAATTCCCTTCTCCTTCAACCTTTCTTCACTTAATAAAACATTGCTGATATTTCCGCTTTTACCCAGGGTGAACACGAGTGGGTGCTCTACCAATAAAAAATAGTTTTGAGTTTCAGGGTTTGTGAGTGGTGAGTAGTGTGTGGTTAGTGGGCCAGGTTGAATACTTTCAACTTCAGACATCTGGCTTTTGAATTCTGACTTTATTCTAACATTTTCCTGCAACAAACTTTCCTGGTAATCCCAGGCTGACTTATAATCCATTTGGCCAAGATCACGAAATACGACGGGTTGCTTCATGATGGCTGCAAATTTAAGAACAAAGAACAACCTGTTAACTTTGTTCGATTGGGAAAGGCGGAACCTGCCTGACTGCAGGGAAACTTAAAAATTTTTAATTCGCAATCCCCCATCCCGATATATCGGGACCAAAATTTCAAAATATGAATAAAGAAGAGCAGCTGCAGGAAACAAATGATGAGTTGTATGAACGATTTAATCTTATTGTTGACAGGGGGCAAGAGCCTTTACGCATCGATAAATTTCTAATGGGCCGTATTGAAAGAGCTACCCGGAATAAATTGCAACAGGCCATTAACGCAGGGCTCGTGCTGGTGAATGGAAAAGAAGTTCGTCCCAATTACAAAGTGAAAGCACAGGATGAGATCATTCTGTATTCTGATATGAGCCCCGAGGAAACTGAAGTGATTCCCGAAAAAATCCCGCTTAATATAGTTTATGAAGATGATGACCTGATGGTGATCAACAAACCGGCGGGAATGGTAGTGCACCCCGGAAGCGGAAACTATTCCGGCACATTGCTGAATGGCATTGCCTATTATCTGCAGCAGGAAGGGATAACAGAAGAAGAGCTGCCAAGATTTGGACTCGTGCATCGTATCGATAAAAACACAAGCGGTTTGTTGCTGATCGCAAAAACAGATAAAGCCATGAGCCAACTTGCCAAACAGTTTTATGAGCATACTGTCAAACGACAATATCTTGCATTGGTGTGGGGTGATTTAAAAAATGACAAGGGAACGATCATTGCCCATATCGGTCGCCATCTCCGTTCGAGAAAGTTGTTTGAAGCTTATCCTGATGGTGAGCATGGAAAAGAAGCCATCACTCATTATAGAATCGCAGAAAGATTTGGTTATGTTACCCTGGTGGAATGTGTTCTTGAAACCGGCCGGACTCATCAAATAAGAGTGCATATGAAATATTTGGGGCATCCATTATTCAATGATGATACTTACGGGGGCGATAAAATTGTGAAGGGAACAGTGTTTGCCCGGTATAAACAATTTGTAGAGAATTGTTTTGCAATTTGTCCGCGGCATGCGTTGCATGCACGTACACTGGGTTTTGTTCATCCCACTACCGGTAAAGAAATGTTTTTTGAAGCTGAACTGCCAAACGACATGAGGGAAGTGATTGAAAAATGGAGAAAATATACAGAACCACGATTAGCATGATTACAATGATTATGAGGAAAAATGCATTTCCTTGAGATCCGGCGTGGTCCTCTTAATCGGGATTCTTAAAATCGAATAGTGTGGCCGTAAATACTCCTCTTTCTCTTTTTTTGAAAACCATATCCCAGGTGCCGTTGTAAAAAATCGTTTCCGGCACAAGATAGTTCTCAAAATGGGTCATCTGAACTTCCATATGAACATCAAAATCGTAGACCCCGGCATCATAACTGATATCATAGTTGCGGCCAACGATCTCCATGGTTTTTCTATTGAACCATGTAGTGATGTTATCGATTACAATATTATCTCTTTCATCACTGCTTAGGTCTTCCCTTGCCTTTATAGTAAATAGATAACAATCCTGCCCGTTATATTCCGCCATATCAAGGGAAAGCGCATAATTTTTTGCAATATCGGGATCAAAAATGTTAATCTTACTGCCTATGAAAGGAATGCCGGGAATCTTTTTACCCGGATCAAAAAAGAGCATCTTTAACTGCTCTTTGTGTTTTTCAATCCCTGATTTTGATTTTGTGCTGTGCTCAACTCCTCTCACAATATTGTTCTCACCGCAAACTTTGCCTTTTGTAAAAAAAAGACTGGCATACAATTCTGCAGTGTAGTAATTAAAATTTTGATCATCATCATACATACTCCCGGTAGTATTCTCCTGCAACGTCTCCATCGTGCGGCAACCATTGGCAACATGTTGTATGGTTTTGCTTTGCAGCGATGCTTTTACACTCCCGTCTTTATCTTTCATTCTTATGTCGTTTAACGAAGTAAAACCAAGAATGTGCAAACTGCGAAAGGCCTTATAAAAAGTTGTATCATTTTTTACCAGCTGAAGAAATTTCACCACATCAAGATTGTTACGAACAACTACTTCAGAAAGGGTGATCATGTTTTTTAACCGTTCGTTATCCAACGAATCATTCTGGCACAAAGCGGAAGTGAAAAACAGCACACAAAAAAAAGCAGGCATGATCCCTTTTATCATGTCCGCAAAATTGCTATTAAATTTTTGCCTGTTATTATTTTGGAAAAACCATTTTATAATCCACATTCACTTTACCTTTTGAAATATCCTCCAGTTTTCCTTTCATCAATTTTCTTTTTAACGGGGGCAGATAGTCAATGAAAAGTTTCCCCTCCAGGTGATCGTGCTCATGTAAAATGATCCTTGCAGTTATGCCATGAAAAGTGGTAACATGCGACGCAAAATTTTCATCGCGGTACCGCATGGTTACGGTTTCATTTCTCAAAACATCTTCCCGGATTTTAGGGATGCTCAGGCAACCCTCATTGTAGGCCCATTTTTCACCATTGACTCCATCAATATGTGCATTGATAAAGACCTGTTTAATACCGGGATCATCCGGGTATTTCCCCCTGTCATCAGGCTCCATGTTCTCAAATATCTGACGGCTGTCAATCAAAAAAAGCCGGATATCTTTATTTACCTGCGAAGCAGCCAGCCCTACACCATTGCTGGCATACATCGTTTCCCACATATCTTCAATGAACTTCTGCAAACCAGGAAAATCAGGAAAAATATCCTTGCTGACTGATCTCAGGATCGGGCTGCCGTATGCTACAATCGGAAGAATCATAAAGCCTCCACCTCCGCCAGCGGCGGAGAGTTTTTAAGCATTTAATAATGAACGCAAAGATAACTAAAAGTCCGCCGCAGGCGGATGGGATGTGTTGAGATATTCCTGGAGCATGATCGTAGCGGCTATCTCGTCTATCAATGCTTTGTTCTGCCGCTGTTTTTTTTTCAATCCCATTTCTATCATTGCTTTTGAAGCCATTTTAGAAGTAAACCGCTCATCTACTTTTTGAATAGGCACAGAGGGAAAATTTTTTTGCAGCTCCTTGATGGTTTTTTCCACAAAAGGAGTAGCATGTGTGGCCGTGTCGTTTAAATTCTTTGGCTCACCGATTATTATTAATTCTACTTCTTCTTTATTGAAATAATTTTTCAGGAACGGAATAAGTTGTTTTGATTCAACGGTTGTTAAACCCGTAGCAATAATTTTTAATGGATCTGTAACGGCAAGACCTGTTCGCTTTAAACCATAATCGATAGCAATAATGCGGGGCAAAGCGTTAAAAATTAATAATGAAAAAATAGATCGGCAATGACAAAGCATGCAAAAATTACGGACGCAATTCCATTTGCTGTCATAAATGCAAGATTCACTTTTTTAAGATCGTTTGGCTTTACGATTGAATGTTGGTAAATAAGCATTCCGCAAAAAATGGCTACACCGATCCAATATAACCATCCAAAATTTGCCAGCACCCCGGCTGAAATGATGCAAACAGAACTCAATAAATGTAACGCTTCTGAAATTTTCAATGCCTTTGATTTTCCAAGCCAGGCAGGTATGGAATATAAGTTTTGTGTTTTATCAAATTCTTCATCCTGCAACGCATAGATTATATCAAAGCCGCTAACCCAAAAAATTACGGTCATAGAAAACAAAACCGGTAATAATGAAAAATGGCCCGTCACTGCAAGGTAAGCTCCAATCGGGGCTAACGATAATCCGAGCCCCAGCATTAAATGACAAAAAGGAGTAAACCTTTTTGTATAACTGTAACCCAACACTACAAGCAAAGCAACGGGTGACAGAAAAAAACAGATCCTGTTTATAAAATAACAGGTGATCATAAAAAGAAAGGAGGAAATGAAAGTAAAGACCAATGTACTGTTTGCAGAAATAATTCCGGATGGGATTTCCCGGATAGCTGTTCTTGGATTTTTTGCATCAAAATTCCTGTCCAGGTACCGGTTGAAGGCCATGGCTGCGCTGCGGGCAAATATCATGCAAAGGATAACTAAAAAAAGTTTTTTTAAAACATCATTATTTTCTTCTAATCCAATACCATTATCTGGCCTCCATCCTATCGTTTTATTCAGATTCCATTGAACAATCCCAAATGCAGAATTCCTTGTTCCTAAAAAAAATCCAATTAGTGCAAAAGGCATTGCAAAGATTGTATGTGAAAATCTTATAAGCGATAAATAACTTTTAACCGTCGGCATCTTACAAATTTAGAAAGGTTTTTGGAACTCCCCTTTAGGGATTGGAGGTATCCTGGCTCTCACAAGCTCCCACAAAACAACACCCGCGGCTGTAGCAATATTCAGTGAGTGTTTCATTCCCAGTTGTGGTATTTCAATGCAGCCATCTGTTAATTCAATCGTTGATTGTTCAACGCCCGTTACTTCATTTCCAAAAATAATAGCGAGCTTTTCGTTTTTACCAAATTCCATCTGCTGAAGCATATGGCTATTCACCGCCTGTTCTATCGCAAAAATTCTGTACTCCTCTCTTCTTAATTCTTCCAGTGCATCCGTTATCTTTTTGAAATATTTCCAATCCATTGTTTCGTCGGCACCCAATGCAGTTTTTTTGATTTCTTTATGCGGCGGATGAGCCGTATAACCGCAGATATAAATGCTTTGTAGTAAAAAGGCATCTGCTGTTCTAAAAACGCTGCCAACATTATAAGCGCTGCGGACATTTTCCAAAATAACGACAATGGGAATCTTTTCAGCCTGTCTGAATTCCTCGACTGATTTGCGCCCCAGTTCCTGCATGCTTAACTTTCGCATGCGCAAAGATAATTGTAATGAGATTTTTATCTCCGCAACAGTTTTCTTATTTCTTTATCTCCGCTGGATGACCGCAGAGACATAAAATAAATACCGCTTGCCCAACCACTGCTATTAAGAGTGAAATCATTTACACCGATACGAAGTTGTAATTTTTGTGACTGTAAAACTCTTCCCATGGCATCATAAACATACAGGGTCAGCGACTGATCGTTTTTTGATTGTATGATCATCGTTCCATTTCCGGGAAGTGGATTGGGATAAATAGTCACAATTATTGTTTCGCTCCTGTTCGGCGGATAGTCATAACAATTACCATTATCCGGCAGGTTTGCATCGATCCATTGAAGTCTTGCATCGATCCACGATTTTAATGAAGTCAGTTCGCCATCATATGTCGTTGGAATAGGATCAGGATTGGGCCAAACGTACTGACCCAATACTGGCCACCGCTGGAAATGTCTTTGCTGGGCTTCATTGACCAAGTTATTGATCGAGTCAATCAAAAAGTCAATATGCTGACTATTTAATGTTGTCTGGCGTAATTCTTTCCAGCGGCAGCGTAATGAACTTTGAAAACCTGTATCTGCCATAAATTGGCTCCACCAAAAAGGAACCAGGCCGGCAGGGTCATCGGAACAAACGGTATTGAATTGGTAAGCCCATCCATAGATATCACTGCCATTGCAATAGTTCGCATTGCGGAATGCGAGATCATAGTCCCAGACAGGCCCAGCAAAAATTTTACTGTTCTTGCTATTGCGGTCTTTATAAAAATAAGAACTTAAGCGATAGGCATCTACATTACGGCTTAATTCATTCACGATAAAATAATCGATGAAAGAAGGTATATCGGCAAATCTTCTGACACCATTCAGGGGATCCTCGAAACCAGGCGATGCTAATGCAGTTTCAAAGCTATCAACATAGCTTTTTATATAATCTTTTTGTGCCTGGACTATATTTTCAAGTTTTGGATACACATACGTAAATTGCCTGTAAGAAATAGTTGCAGATCCCGGCGATGGATAAGAAGAAAACCAGCCATCGGGATCCTTATCGAGACTAAAAACATATCCACCTGTCACTGCATCGCCTGTTGTATCTGTGCTGGCTATTTTAGCAATGGCTACCCTGTTTGAATTTCTTTTAATCTTTTCCATCAGCACATATATTCCCCTGTAATCATTATCTATTACCACTTCCACAAACTGGCAACGTGCAGCCCAGCGTCCCATTTCACGGCTCATAGTGTAGGCTAAAAAATTTCTCATTAATGTCTTATCTGTATACGGGGCATACAAGATCCAGTCACTTTCTTTTGGCATTCCAAGAATGGATTTGTCCTGTGAATTGTTTGAAGCGTCTCTTAATTCGATTCCATAACTTTTCATCGGGAACATCAGAGAAGAATGGCCATGAAGCTCTATTCCGATTTTTCCATTATAATTATTGAAAGGATCAGTAAGATTATTCCTGACGCCTGCACCATTGTAAATAATTCCCATATCAGCGTCTATTTTCGGCTCATCGGGTATAGTTTGACCATTGGTATTGATAACAACAATGGGGAGATTTGAAGAAGTAAAATCTACAGTTTGGGCAAACAAACCTGAAAAAAAAGAAAGACAGGCAATTGTTATAATAAAAAATTTTCTCATACCAAAAATTAGGGAAACAAGATAATAATATCGCCTAAAAAATAGTATGACTTTCCCCCGACAGATATAATTGTTCACAACCTGCTCCAGTGATATTATGATGCGGCTAAAGAAATTATATTTGTTGACAATCGTTAATTTTTTGAAGCTGAGAAGGAAAACAAAAATGGCTAAATCCGGAGCGGATGAAACACCACTGATGCAACAGCATAAGGCAATTAAGCAAAAATATCCTGATGCGATATTGCTGTTTCGCGTGGGCGATTTTTATGAAACCTTTGGCCAGGATGCGGTAATTGCCTCGCAGGTTCTTGGAATTATCTTAACGAAGCGAAATAACGGGGCGGCTGCTTCTTTGGATCTTGCGGGTTTTCCTCATCATGCACTCGATACCTATTTGCACAAGCTGGTGAAAGCAGGTTATCGTGTGGCCATTTGCGACCAGCTTGAAGATCCAAAACTTGTCCCGCAGGGTGGCGGGAGAATTGTAAAGCGCGGTGTCACAGAAATGGTAACACCCGGCACCACGGTTAATGATAAAATTCTTGAACATACAAGCAATAATTTTTTAGCAGGGATCCATTTTGCAGAAAACGACCAGTACGGACTGGCTTTTCTTGATATTTCAACAGGTGAATTTTTTGTAGCTGAAGGTGACCGTGAATATGCAGATAAACTATTGCAGGGTTTTAAACCCGCCGAAGTAATATTTCAGCGTCATCAACAAAAAAAATTCAAAGAATATTTTGGTGGTAAAATGTATGTCTATACGCTTGATGAATGGATCTTTGATCGAACTTACGCCGAAAGCACTTTACTCAGGCATTTTCAGACACATTCACTGAAAGGTTTCGGAGTAGAGGAACTCAACAATGGAATGATCGCTGCAGGAGCCATTTTACATTATTTAAAAGAAACTGAGCACCCCAATCTTCAGCATATCACAAAAATTCAGCACATTGACCGTGATGATTTTTTATGGATGGACCGTTTCACAATCAGAAACCTGGAATTAATAATTAAAAATAATGAAGGGAGTCACACTCTCCTGGAAGTCCTGGATAATACAGTCTCCCCGATGGGTTCAAGGCTAATGAAAAGATGGTTGGTCTTTCCTTTAAAAGATATTCAAAAAATAAATGAGCGATTGGATCTTGTGGAATTTTTTATTCTGCAAACTGACCTGCGAAACAAGATCACGCATGCTATTAAACAGTGTGGCGATGTAGAACGACTGGTTTCGAAAATTCCTTTTAAAAAAATTAATCCCCGCGAATTATTGCATATCGCTAAAGGTCTAAAACAGGTGCGGGAGATCAAACGACTTTGTTCAATTGCAGATAACAACTATTTGAAAAGATTGGGAGATGCTTTAAACCCCTGCCCATTTATTGAGGAAAAAATTTTAAAAGAGATTGTTGAAAATCCACCGGCACTGGCAATAAAAGGAGGAATGATCAATAGTAATGTGAATGCGGAGTTAGATGAATTGCGAAATATTGCGCACAGCGGCAAAAATTACCTGGTACAACTTCAGCAAAGAGAAGCAGAGGCCACAGGCATTTCTTCTCTTCGGATCGGTTTCAACAATGTGTTTGGGTATTACCTGGAAGTAACCAATTCACATAAAAATAAGGTGCCATCGGCATGGATGAGAAAACAAACGCTGGCTAATGCCGAACGTTACATTACGCCTGAATTAAAGGATTACGAAGAAAAAATTACAGGGGCAGAAGAAAAAATCTTACAGATCGAATGGCAAATCTATGAATCGTTGTTAAATGAATTAATGGATTTTATCGCGCCAATTCAAACCAATGGAACTATTTTAGCGATTCTGGATTGCATGACCTGTTTTGCCTATGATGCTATCCAGCATCAATATAAAAAACCGCAATTACATACGGGTGATGAATTGGTGATCAGGGAGGGCCGCCATCCTGTAATTGAAAGGAACTTGCCTGCCGGTGAATCCTATATCGCAAATGATATTGAGCTTAATAAAGATGATCAGCAGATCATTATTCTTACCGGCCCTAATATGAGTGGTAAATCAGCCCTGCTTCGTCAAACTGCCCTGATCACATTAATGGCTCATACGGGAAGTTTCGTGCCTGCAAGTGAAGCAAGAATTTCATTAACTGACAAAATTTTTACAAGAGTAGGTGCCTCGGATAATCTGAGCGGAGGTGAATCCACCTTTATGGTGGAAATGAATGAAACAGCGTCTATCATCAATAACATGACCCCAAAAAGCCTGATCCTGCTTGATGAAATAGGCAGGGGAACTTCGACGTATGATGGCATTTCGATTGCCTGGAGCATTGCGGAATATCTACACTCTTCACCACACCAACCCAAAACTTTATTTGCTACCCATTATCATGAATTGAATGAACTGGAAGAAAAATTATCAAGAGTAAAAAACTATCACATCACCAACAAAGAATCAGGCAATAAGATCATTTTCCTCCGCAAACTCGCCAGAGGAGGAAGCACGCACAGTTTCGGCATTCATGTGGCAAAGATGGCGGGTATGCCGCCAGCACTGATTGAAAGAGCGAATGAAATCCTGAAGCATTTGGAAACCCAGCATGTAGAAGATGATGGCCAGGAAGTCAGTAAGTCAATGAGTCAAAAAGAGAAAATTAAAAGTCTTTCGCTGCCACAAATGCAACTTTCCATTTTTGATGCACACACCGAAACCTTTGAAGAAATACGAAAACTTCTTGAAGGCATTGATATCAATCGTCTTACCCCTGTCGAAGCCTTATTGAAATTGCAGGAAATAAAAAATCAACTCCGGTAAGCCATCAAACCGGATTTTTTCTTTATATTATACAAGATTCCCGCACATGGTCCGCTTCCGTTATGTTGTAAAAAACTTCGAAAAGTTTATTGATGATTGGGGTCGGTTTCTGAAAGTTAAGCCAGACAACCACCTTCTCGTATTGCCTTCGTCGCTGGGCAAAGGATATTTTTATGCAAGGACCTTTAATGAAGCCATGTCTTTTTTGGTGATGAATGCAAGGTTTAATGATGACATAACGCTTGAAAGAAAACCCAGCAATGAAACAAGCCTCCTGTTATACTTTCTCCAGGTAAATGTTTCCGGGTACTGCCAGGTTGCAAGTGATATTGACAAAGTAGAATATACAGGCAGTATCAAACGAAGAACAATTTTTCTTTCTTCAACAAATTATCCATTACAGGTTACGTATTCAAAAGGAACACAACTGAAACTCATTGGGGTTTATTTCAGATCCTCTCTCGTCCGCAAATTCCTGAAAAAAGATATTTTCCATCACCTGAAAGAATATTCGCAGGTAAGACTAAAAGACCTTGATAAAAAATCCTTCTCGAATGAAGAAGACGACCTGCTGAAAGAAATCTTTCAAACCGATCTTACCAATGAATTTGGGAAGCTTGTTTTATATAATCGCATCCTGTTATTGGTTGAAAAAATTTTGAACAGGTTTCTGCTTAATGAATTGCCGCTATCAAAAACAAAAAGACTAAAGGAAAAGGATATGGATGGATTGAAAGAAGTTGAATTCATCTTATCTGAAAAAGAACTGGAGAAATTTCCTTCTATTAAAGATCTTTCCCGGATTGCCCTCATGAGCAGCAGCAAACTAAAAAATCGTTTCAAAGAGGTATACGGAATGAAACTCTACGAATTCTATAATTACAATCGCCTGTTAAAAGCCAAAAAGTGGATCGAAGCCGGCCAAACAAATGTAAAAGAGGCCGCATACCGGATCGGGTTTTCAAATCTTAGCAATTTTTCAAAAGCATTTAAAAATGAATTTGGCCTTCTGCCCAGCCAGGTAAAAGCCTGATTAATGTCTTCGGGCACTACAAAATAGACCTGCGTGGGTATATATGTGTACCAAATACACAATACTTTTGCATTCTTAAATTAGAAACGAAAGGTGAAAATCGATTATACTATTGAAAATGAAAAGATCAAAATACAAAACTTTGACAGGATCAATAACCAAAATGAATTTGTAAAACTGTACGATAACAGTTTGCCCGACATTAGTTTTCTTCATATCAAAGGCAACATCCGGAATAAAACAAAAAGTGTTTTTTACGCAGTGAACGGAAAAGGAATCATTTTATCCATTCAACTCATTCCTCAAAACAGCAGGTTCGAATTCGAATCATTTAATAATATCAGTGTAAACTTTACCCCGGTTGTGGAAAGTGTGCAGCTCATGATGACAGATATTCCTTTCCGCCATTACTATGATAACCCCGCATTATTAAACAGGCTTGATATCTATATTGCAGCCGAAAAAATTGGCGACCTGATACCTAAGAAATTATTAATGCAATTGGGTGAACATAGAATTTTGAATTTAAGCAGTACTGCCGAAAACAGGAAATTTTCTTCAATAAGCGATTCGCTTAATAAACTGATAAAGGAATTGGAAAAACCGAATAACAGATCTCTTAGTACCTATTTTGAAAAATTCGTACAATCCGTTACCCTCTAACCCGTTTTTAATTTCTTTGATCCAATGAACTAAAACAAGGCCGGAATATGTTCCGGCTTTACCTTCAGCCTATCCGCGAATAGAATCCAGATCATCTGCTGAAAGGCATTCTTTACACATAGCTCAACCACCATTTCTGATGTGTGCTCTTATACCTGTCATATTTTTTGCACAAAGGATACAACACAAGAAAAACAAAAAGCCAAACTGCATATACACCCCAAAGGCCAAACCCAAATCCCGGAGGTTTGAACAGGAAAGGATTATTCGGAGTAACAATTTTGTTTGTTGAGAAGCCCTGTACAAAGAAAACAATGATCGCTATTGTGTGAATGATATAAAAATGCACGATATAATAGAACATCGGAACGCGGCCGTAGACGACGAAAAAGCGGGTTACACTGTTTTGTATTTTTTCTAAAAATGCCAGCGCAATCATTCCCGGCCCAATGGTCATGCACAGAAAGGCCAATGACGGTGGATATTTATTGACATTTAAAAAAGAAAGGAAAGTGAATACATTTCCTCTTGGCTGCTGCGACATTGGAACCGGGTCGCCATAGCCTTTTAAAAGGCGAATAACAAGAAATAACACAATTAAAACTGTTCCCATTCCTAATAACATTTTTCTTCGCCACAAATGATCAACCGTTTTATCATACAATTTTCCGAAACAATAACCGAGCATCATGACCCCAAGCCAGGGAAGAAACGCGTATACGATGAACACGAGATGATTTTTATCAAGGTTGTAGACAGAAAAATTGCTGAAGTATACCAGGTCGGCAATTATACCCCCTTTCAGGCCCTTGTTTATTTCCGGGTAATCCAAAAGGTTATGCCCAAATACAATGATAACGCCCAGTGAAAAAATCAACCAAAAAGGCAATTGAACCACTAATCCCAGGAATACCATGCTGATCCCGATAGCCCAGATGACCTGCAAAATGAAAACATTGAATAAAGGATTATAAGTCCAGCCAAAAGTAATAATGATCAGTTCAACGAGCACAAGCCAAAAACCTCTTTTAATGAGAAAAGCACCCAGCTCTGATTTTGTTTTCTTTTGGCCCATCAGGAATACGGATGTTCCAGCGAGAAAAATAAATGTCGGTGCACAAAAATGTGTGATCCACCGCGTAAAGAAAAGCGCCGGCGTGGTAGTGGCCAGGTTGGTTGGATCCGTTGCTACCGATGCCCCTCCCCCGGCTATATTTGCTTTAAAGAAAAAATCACGTACATGGTCAAGCGCCATGATCACCATTACAAAGCCTCTCAAAACATCTATAGATTGAATGCGGTTGCG
This sequence comes from Chitinophagales bacterium, assembly GCA_044448365.1. GTDB lineage: Bacteria > Bacteroidota > Bacteroidia > Chitinophagales > Chitinophagaceae > VBAU01. The sequence goes on along the minus strand of JBIOGV010000015.1, from coordinate 12,772 downwards.
TGAAATAGTTGGTTGGTTCATGACAAGCAGTTAGAAATTCAAAAGTAAAAATAAATCAAGATCGTTCTATTAAATCACGCAACGGCTTTAATGTTAAATTGACAAACTGATAGACTGATTGATCGAATGGTTTGCCAATTGACAATTTAGCAATACAACAATTTGACAATTCCACTGATGCAGATGACTATTTCACATCAAACCAAACCGTCTTGCTGTTGTTCCAGTTGCCATTATAGTTTATGAATAACTCTTCCCCCGCTTTTATAAAGCGTACCGTTTTAATAGTTATCAGTTTGTTCTTAAAATCCATTTCATATTCGCAATTTGATTTGTATGAATGATTATAAATCGGAACATATCCCAAAGCCATACAGCATTGACCCTTTTTTTCTCCCCATTCAAAAATATAATCATGCAACAGGGTTTGATCCAATAATTTTCTCTCTTCACTGGTCATTACAATTACGGGCGATTCTTCAACTATGGTTCCTTCTTCAATATTTCCTGAAGTAAAAACGCCGCGGCCCATCGATTTGATTGAATCAATATAAATGCTGGGAAGGATCATTACTAAAATTAATAATCATTTCAAATATGACCACCTCAAAAACATTCCGGACTTAACCCTGAGTCCTTAAATTTGCCGGGTGATCCAGGAAATGGAATATATAAATCTTCGTGAGCAATTTGAAACTATCGTTGAATCGAACGACAGCCGGAGGCTTTTCGAATTTCTGGATGATCAGAACATTAGTGATGTTGTCGAGCTCATATACGATCATCCTGACAATGAAGCGCTGATCATTTCCGGCATGTCAATACACCGGGCTGCGAGTGTTTTTAAGATTCTGGAGCTTTCCAATCAAAAAAGAATTATTAAAGAATTACCTCCTCAAAAAACTGCTGCTTTACTGAATGAACTGCCACCGGATGACAGAACTGATTTTTTTGAAGAGTTGACAAGTAATGCTGTTCGTGCACTGATTAAGCTGCTTAATGCTGAAGAAAGAAAAGTGGCCTTGTCTTTACTAGGCTACCCTGAAAACAGCGTGGGACGGCTAATGACACCGGATTACGTATATATTTATGAACATAATACAGTATCTGAAGTTTTAGAAACGATCCGAAAAGTAGGGAAAAACAGTGAAACGATTGATGTGATCTATGTCATCAATGGAGAAGGGGAACTGATGGATGATATTCGTATTCGTGAATTTTTGCTCGCACCGCCGGATAAAAAAGTTTCCGAGATCATGGATGGACGTTACATTTCCCTGAATGCTTATGATGATCAGGAAAAAGCAAACGAGGTTTTTAAGATGAATAATCGGGTGGCGTTACCGGTTGTAAGCAATAGCAATAAACTATTGGGTATCGTTACGATTGATGATATGCTTTGGGTTGCCGAAGAAGAATTCAGTGAAGACATTCAAAAGATCGGGGGTACTGTGGCGTTGGAACAACCTTACCTCGATACTCCTTTTTTTAAGTTGATACAAAAAAGAGTGGGCTGGCTGATCATTTTATTCTTAAGTGAGCTATTGACCGCCACTGCAATGGCATATTTTAATGATGAGATTGCAAAGGCCACTATGCTGGCCATGTTTATTCCTCTCATCATGAGTAGCGGCGGCAATAGCGGTTCACAGGCAAGTACACTCATTATACAGGCGATGGCAGTAGGTGAAGTTCATATTACCGATTGGTGGCGTGTAATGAGACGGGAAATTTTATCGGGTTTATTGTTAGGAGCCATTCTCGGATTAATTGGATTTACACGGATTACGATATGGCATGAATTAATGCAGCATGGTGTTTTCAGGGATTTATATGGGCCCTACTGGCTGCTGGTGGCTTTTACAGTAGGAGTAGCATTGATTGGTGTTGTTCTTTGGGGAACACTTTCAGGTTCCATGCTCCCGATTGTTTTGAAAAAATTAGGCGCCGATCCCGCCGTATCTTCTGCACCTTTTGTGGCAACATTGGTAGATGTAACGGGGATTATAATTTATTTCAGTGTGGCATTTATATTTCTGAAGGGTAAATTATTGTAGCAAGGTAATTACTGCTTTCAACTCTTGTTCCGCCTGTCGCGGAGATTAGTACCTTCTGATTGCCATTCGTCGTCTGCATTGCCCAGGAAAAACATTCGATGCCTGTCCGATCTATTCCGATAAAAGAAAATGATTCTTTAATTTTTAATTACTAATCGTGCAACCAAATCTCCCTTTTACGATTGCTACCTACAAAGGAGAAAAGCTAACTTTTCTTCGTATTGTTAATAAAGATGGAAAAGAATACCTGGAAGTGCAAAGTCAAGTAAAACCTAATGCCGGTCCGCCCATGCATGTGCACTATAAACAAGACGAATGCATAACAGTGGTCGAAGGTAAAATCGGGCATCAGCAATTTGGCCAGGAAAAAAAATATGCCGACGCCGGTGCGACCCTTTTTTTAAAGCCGGCGATGCACATAAGTTCTGGAATGCAGGAACCGAACCGCTTCGTTGTACCGGATATATTACGCCCGTGAATAACCCGATTTATTTTCTAGAGGAGCTATACAAATCGATAAATGAAAATAAAGGCAGACCCGGTTTTTATGATGCGGCTTACCTTTTAAAAAAATATAAGTCAGAATTCGGAATGCTGGAGACCCCTTCGTTTGTTCAAAAAACTATTTTCCCAATTATATTATTTTACGGAAATCTTACAGGCAGGCAAAAGAAATTAAAAAATGCTCCGAAGCCAATAAAATGACCAGGCAGAACAATAAATTACTCCGGTTTTAAGTTTGAAATAAGAAAAATTATTTTATTGCAGCTGTCTATATCAAGACTTAACTCTTTTCCGCTTTGCCGTCTGGCTAATTTTTTAGATTTTAGCAGTTGAATTTAACTTGTTTAAACCTAACCCTGAACTTAAAACTATGTGTGGAATCGTTGCGTATATCGGACCCCGTGAAGCCTACCCTGTTATTTTGAAAGGTCTGAAACGTCTTGAATACCGGGGATACGACAGTGCCGGCATTGCACTTTTGAATGGTGGATTGAAAGTGTATAAGAAAAAAGGGAAGGTTGCAGACCTGGAAGAATCTCTTTTTGGAAAAGGTCTTCATGCCAATATTGGCATTGGCCACACAAGATGGGCAACGCATGGTGAACCGAGCGATGTAAACGCACATCCCCAGATTTCGGCAAGTGGTAAGCTGGCCATCATACATAATGGTATCATTGAAAACTATTCACAGCTGAAACAGGAGTTGATAAAAAAAGGGTATAAATTTCATAGCGAAACAGATACCGAAGTTCTACTCAATTTTATAGAAGATATTCAAAAAAATAACAACTGCTCTCTCGAGGAAGCCGTTCGTATTGCATTAAAAAGAGTGGTGGGCGCTTATGTGATTGTATTAATAGATGAGGACCATCCCGACACGCTCATTGCGGCAAGAAAAGGAAGTCCGCTCGTGATCGGAGTGGGCAAAGGCGAGCATTTTTTGGCCAGTGATGCTTCACCGATCATTGAATACACCAAAGAGGTCGTATATGTGAACGACTACGAGCTTGCCATTATCAGGCCTGATGAATTGATCCTTAAAAATCTGGGTAATGATAAATTAACACCCTATATCACCAAACTGGATATGGAACTGGCCGCGATTGAAAAAGGCGGTTATGATCATTTCATGTTAAAGGAAATTTTTGAACAGCCGAACACGATTTACGACTGCCTTCGCGGAAGACTGGATGTAGAAGCAGGAACCATAACCATGAAAGGAATTGAGGAGTATTCTGAACAGATCATCAATGCAAACCGCATCGTGGTAGTTGCGTGCGGAACAAGCTGGCATGCTGGCCTGGTGGCTGAATATATTTTTGAAGAACTCTGCCGGATCAATGTGGAAGTAGAGTATGCTTCTGAATTTCGATATCGCAATCCGGTGATCAACAAAGGCGATGTGATCATTGCTATTTCCCAAAGTGGCGAAACGGCAGACACATTAGTGGCGATTGAAAATGCAAAATCAAAGGGAGCCATTATCCTTGGTGTGGTAAATGTGGTGGGATCATCTATTGCAAGGGCTAGTCATGGCGGAGCTTATACGCATGCGGGTCCCGAGATCGGGGTGGCATCAACCAAAGCATTTACTGCTCAATTGGCTGTGCTTACCATGATCGCTTTAAAAATTGCGAGGAAAAAAGGAACCATTCCTGAAGATCGGTATCATCATTTATTAAATGAACTTCATGCCATTCCTGAGAAAGTATTTAAACTTCTCGAATCTATCGACCATGTAAAGGAATTAGCAGAGAAATATAAAGATGCACGCGATTTTCTCTATCTCGGACGTGGATATAATTTTCCTGTGGCGCTGGAAGGTGCATTAAAATTGAAGGAAATCTCATACATACATGCAGAAGGATATCCTGCTGCTGAAATGAAACATGGTCCCATCGCACTTGTCGATGATTCGTTGCCGGTGGTATTTATTGCTACAAAGGATTCGCATCATCAGAAAGTGCTCAGCAATATGCAGGAAATAAAAGCAAGAAAAGGTAAACTAATAGCCGTTGTCACTGAGGGAGACGATTCTACAATTGATCTGTGTAACGACGTGATGATTGTTCCAGCAGCCGACGAAATTGTAGCGCCCATGCTGAGCGTTATTCCTTTGCAGTTGCTGGCATATTATATAGGGATCGCAAAAAATTATGATGTGGATAAACCGAGAAATCTTGCAAAGAGCGTTACAGTTGAATAACATCTTTTCCCTTGATATTTTGCAGACCATCCGGAATTCTAAAATTTTCATGTTGCCAGCTTCCGCTCAATGTGAAGCTTTTGTTGCGTCGCACTCTTGTGCTTCATATCTTTATTCATCTTTCATACCCGATACCATTATAAAACAATGAACGAAATTCAAAAAACCCCGATCGGTTCGCTTGGCTATGATTTTATTCCTGCACCATTCATTCCAAAAGGCAGGAATGAATATTATCTCCGGAATATGCAGAACCGGAATGGGATTCATTATAGAAAACTTTCGGCATACGAGATCGAAGTCCTCGTTCGCAACAGGAACACCTCAGACGACTGGAACAAGGTATTGGTATCTGATGCATTTGACCCCGAACTTGTAAAGAATTGCAAATTTTTTGGCCTGGTTCGCATTGGAAAACTGGAATCACTTTATCTCTCTTTTCACGATATCAGGCTTCCTGTTGGCTTATACAACAGCACAATCATCAGTTGTGATTTTGGCGATAATGTTGTTATCGATAATGTCAACTACATGACCCATTACATCATCGGGAATGAAGTGATCATCGTAAATGTGAATGAGATCGCTGTATCCGACCATTCAAAATTCGGAAATGGAATCATTAAAGATGGAGAAGATGAATCCATAAGGGTTTGGCTCGAGGTATGCAATGAAAATGCGGGCCGCAGGGTTATTCCTTTTAATGGAATGTTGCCCGGCGATGCGTATCTATGGTCACGATACCGGGATGATGAATTACTGATGGAAAAGTTTAAAGAATTCACTCAAAAAAAATTCGATCATAAGCGTGGTTATTATGGTAAAATCGGCGACAGGACAGTCATAAAAAACAGTAAGATCCTTAAAGATGTCTGGATTGGAAGTGACGCCTATATCAAAGGCGCTAATAAGCTAAAGAATCTTACCATTAATTCGTCACCGGAAGAAAAATCACAAATCGGTGAAGGCGTTGAACTGGTAAATGGTATCATTGGTTTCGGATGCAGAATATTTTATGGAGTAAAAGCCGTTCGCTTTATCCTTGCTTCCAATTCCCAGTTAAAATATGGAGCAAGATTGATCAACTCGTATTTAGGAAATAACTCAACTATTTCCTGTTGCGAAGTTTTGAACTCTTTGATCTTTCCTGCACATGAACAACACCACAATAATTCTTTTTTGTGTGCGGCCCTGGTAATGGGTCAGAGTAATATTGCAGCGGGCGCTACGCTTGGGTCTAATCATAACAGTCGTGGTGCCGACGGAGAACTGATTGCTGCCCGTGGTTTCTGGCCAGGCCTTTGTGTTAGCCTTAAACACAATTCAAAATTTGCCACCTTTTCACTAATTGCCAAGAGTGATTATCCTTATGAATTAAACATTCCGGTACCTTTTTCACTCGTAAGTAATGATGCAAGCAACGACCAGCTTATTGTTATGCCAGCTTACTGGTTCATGTATAATATGTACGCACTGGCACGCAATACGGTAAAATATGCCGATCGTGACAAGCGAACGGAAAAAATACAATTGATAGAATACGATTACCTGGCACCCGATAGTGTGAATGAGATCTTTGATTCATTGGAATTATTGAAAAAGTTTACAGGTATCGCATTTTCTAAAAAGAATAAAAGGAAATTACCGGATAAGGAAATTTATACTACTGGCGAAAAACTACTGGAAGAAAAAAACAAGATCGTTGCTGAATTGGAAATTTTAGCGGAAGGGTTTGAAAATAGTCGCCGCAAAACTGTACTGGAAAAGGTATTGCCTGCCTATGGGATATTTAAAGAGCTGATCACTTATTATGGAATATCGCAACTGGTAAACTTTGCAATGGGGCATAAAATAAATTCATGGGAAGAGTTCAGACAAATGCTGCCGTTTCGGGCAAAAAGAGACCAGTGGCTGAATGTGGGAAGCCAGCTATTTTCTCAATCTTCGATCGATTTGCTGATCAAACAAATTCACTCCGGTAAAATAAAAAGCTGGGACGATGTTCATCGTTATTATCAAAAGAATGGTGAAGTCTATAAAGATCAAAAATTACAACATTCCTTTGCCTCGTTGCTTGAAATAAATAAACTCAACGCGCAAAAATTTGACAGGAAAATTTTTAAAGCACTTCTTGACCAGGCCCTCACCACACGTGAATGGATGACTAAAGCCATTTATGATTCAAGAGCGAAGGATTATCACAACGATTTCCGCAAAATGGTGTACGACACACGAGGACAAATGGACAAAGTCCTGGGTAAGCTTGAAGCAAACAGTTTTATCAGGCAGCAGGAAGAGGACTTAAGACTATTCAAAAGGCAAATAAATTCCCTTGTAAAATCATTTAAGTTATAAATAAAAAACTCCCCGATCCGGGGAGAAATTTTTACACCATATTGACCGCAATAGTACTGCTTCTTCGAAGTATCTTTTGACATTTTGCCGGATGTATCTGTGCTCATTACAGATAAATCATCAGAGGTCGTGCCGGAATCACTACTGTTGTTACGGGCAGTCATTATACAGGCAATGGTCGAAATTTATAATAATCTTTTCAGTGTACTTTGGTTTTGATGATTAAAAATTTCAGCAGCAAATGTGCTTACGAAAAGTAAATAAGTATGAAATAAGAATTTATTTATCCTGTCACTTTTTTCGGAAAAACAGGCGAACGGGTACACCTGTGAAGTTAAATTCCTGCCGTAATTGATTTTCAAGATAGTTTTTGTAGGGTTGTTTAATATCGTCCGGAAAATTACAGAAGAAAACGAAGGAAGGCACTACAGTTGGCAGTTGAGTGATGTATTTAATCTTGATTGCATGACCTCGTACAACCGGCGGATTATATGTTTCAATGGCTTTTAATAATTTTTCATTAAGCACCGAAGTGCTGATCTTTCTTTTCCGGTTTTCATATACTTCGATCGCCGTTTCAATGGTTTTTAATATCCTTGTCTTTTCTTTGGCAGAAACAAATAATATCGGAACATCATTAAACGGGGCAAGTTTGATCTTTAATTCTTTTTCATAATCACGGGCCGTGTTAGTTTCTTTCTCAGTCAAATCCCATTTGTTTACAACCAGTACTATGCCCTTACCCTTCCTGGCTGCTAAGCTATAAATGCTGAGATCCTGGGCCGTGATACCCTTCTGTGAATCCAGTAATAGCAAACATACATCCGCCTCATCGATTGCCTTTATTGCCCGAATGACTGAATAAAATTCAAGGTCTTCATGAACCTTTGCCTTGCGCCGGATACCTGCTGTATCAATCAGGATAAATTCTTTCTTAAAAAGGTTATAGTGTGTATGTATTGTATCCCTTGTAGTGCCTGCAATTTCACTTACAATGGTTCTTTCCTTTCCTATTAATGAATTTAATAAAGAAGATTTTCCAACATTGGGCTGACCAATGATAGCAAATCGTGGCAGGTCTGTGTGTTCTGACGGATTGAATTCATCTTTTATGAGATCGGTTATAGCATCGAGCAATTCCCCCGTGCCGCTACCAGTCATGGATGAAACAAAAAAAATATTTTCGAATCCAAGACTGTAAAATTCAGCAGCCTCCAGCATTCGTTCATGGTTGTCAACTTTATTAACTACCAGGAAAACCGGTTTTTTACCGCGGCGCAATATACCGGCCATTGCATCATCCAGATCGGTTAAGCCTGTGGCGGCATCTACCATAAACACAATAGCGTTTGCTTCCTCCACTGCAATCACAACCTGTTTCCGTATCTCTTTTTCAAAGACATCCTCGCTATCGGGTACAAAACCACCCGTATCGATAACATTAAAAGTTTTACCGTTCCAGTCTGCAATGCCATACTGCCTGTCGCGGGTCACTCCGCTTGTATCATGCACAATGGCTTGTCGTTGTTCCATCATGCGGTTAAAGAAAGTGCTCTTCCCTACATTCGGCCTGCCAACAATTGCTATTGTAAATCCCGCCATATAATTTTTATATTATTTTCTTAAGTGAAACCAGCCTGACAATTTAATCCTCCTGGCGCTGATAGTTAGTACCCATACTCTTTTAGATGCTGATCATTTTCTCTCCAATTTGCTCTTACCTTAACAAACAATTCAAGGAAGACTTTTTGGTGAAGAAATTTTTCAATCTCTTGTCTCGCTGTCATTCCTAATTTCCTGATCATTTTTCCCCCTTCGCCAAGCATAATACCCTTTTGCGTTTCACGATGGACAACAATTTCAGCGCTTATTTTGATTAATGAAGATTTTTCTTTGAAATCCCTGACTACTACTGCTGTATGATAGGGAATTTCTTTTTCGAAAAGTTCATATATTTTTTCCCTGATCAATTCTCCCACAAAAAACTTTGTTGACAGATCACTAATCTCATCTTCAGTATAAAATTTTTCTCCGACAGGTAAAAACTCAAGAATAGCATTCAATATCTTTTGTTTGTCATGGGTATTTAGTGCTGAAATAGTGATTAGTTTCTTACAATAAACTTTGCTTTTAAAAAAAGAGACGGCTTTTTTTACCTGTTCTTTTTTAGCCTTATCAATTTTGTTAATAACAACAATGGCAGGAACTCTTAATTTGAGTAATGAAAAAATCTCGTCATTCAGGTTCCAATCATCATTGATATCCAATAACAACAAAGCCAGGTCTGCATCTTCCAGTGAATTCTTTACTGCCTGCATCATCTTTTCATGAAGCTTGTATTTTGGTTCAATAATGCCGGGTGTGTCAGAGAATATGACCTGGTAATCTTTTTCAGTTAGAATTCCTTTTATCCGGTGACGCGTGGTTTGCACTTTGGGCGATACAATTGCCAGTTTCTCTCCCATTAATAAATTTAGCAAAGTGCTTTTCCCGGCGTTCGGGCGGCCAAATATGTTTACAAAGCCTGTTTTCATGAAAACATCAAAAGTTGCAAATCTCAAGAGAAGAATAGATACCCGATTTCTGTTGTCAAAATTTGCCATTGTTCGGGAAACTAAAAAGCCAAACCGGGGTTTGACTTTTTTGTTGCGAAGGGAAGATTCGAACTTCCGTCCGCCTAAGGCGGATAGAACCCGTGCTACCGCTTAGCAATAATTTCAGACCAAATGCAATCGCTACCTGTGCAGGTTTTAATTGTTTTTCTAAAATTGAAGACCTCAAATAAGGTCTTCTTTTGTTGCGAAGGGAAGATTCGAACTTCCGTCTGCCTAAGGCGGACAGAGCCCGTGCTACCGCATAGCAATAATTTCAGACCAAATGCAATCGCTACCCGTGCAGATTTTAATTGTTTTTCTAAAATTAAAGACCTCACTTGAGGTCTTCTTCTTAGTTGCGAAGGGAAGATTCGAACTTCCGACCTTCGGGTTATGAGCCCGACGAGCTACCACTGCTCTACTTCGCGATATGGAGCGCAAAGGTAACCGTATACTTGTTATCGGCCAAACAAAAAATCATCATAAGCTGCAGTCATAGCCGCACCTCTTCTTCTCAGGAATGAAACACCAAATCGTTGTAATTTATTTAATAAAAAAGCCCCGACGCAGCGGGACTTTGCTTTTTGTTTTCTTAGTTATGATCGCTTTGAAACATTGCTTGCTCCACTTGTTTTGATCTCTCTTATAAGCCCATCACCTTTATAATGTACATCACTGGCACCCGTTGCATGTGCGGACAACTCTTTATTGACTGTTACGTTAATGCTGCTGGCGCCACTTGCTTTTGCATTGCAATAATCTGCCGTAAAATCAAAGCCTTTAAAATCGCTGGCACCACTTGCTTCAATATCTAATTGAGTTGCCGTTCCCGATATATTTACATCAGAGGCCCCGCTCGTAGTAACAGTTAATTTTTTGGCGTTTATTTTTCCTTCCTTAAAATCACTGGCTCCTGAAAGGGTTATCGACAAATCATCAGCATTCATACTTCCATTCACATGAATATCGGTTGCACCCGATGCGGATAGTTTATCAATGTTTTTAAAAGAGACATAGGCCTTGAGTTTCATTTTATCTCCCTTCCAGCCATTCCAATTCTTCCCCTCATTTTTAAACCAGATCTTCAATACGCCATCTTTCACTTCGATCCCGATATTATCCCTGTACTTCTGTTCTGATGCACTGACTGCAACGGCTTCTTCACGGCCCTGGGATATAAACACATCAAAGGCATTTGATACAGAAATAGCATGAAAGTTCTTTGCTTCCCTCACTTCGGCATTCGGATCATTGATGGTAAGTTGTGCCCGCAAAGACACAGCAGATGCGAACCCAAAAAATAATAACAATAGTTTTTTCATATTTGTGTTATTAAATTAATTAACTCGTTTGAATTTCCCTGAGCCAGATGCGCTATAGTCCCTGATCATCCCGTCTCCTTTTATAAATATATTGCCTGAACCACTTATATGTGCAGACAATTCCTTAGACACAGTAATTTTTACATTGCCGGATCCGCTTATCGAAGCTTTGCAAAATGAAGTGTTGAAATCATAACTCCTGATATTGCCTGAACCACTGATATGCAGATCCGAATTTTCTGCATTGCCGGAAAGATCTGCATCGGCTGAGCCGCTGAGACCAAGGGAAAAATCTTTCACCGACAGGCCACCTTCCACATTTCCGGAGCCAGAGATATCAATTTTTAATTTATCGGCCTTAAGATTCCCCTCAATATGAGTTTTTCCCGAACCCGAAGAAGATAAATAATCTATATCTTTTACGGATACGTAGGCTCTTATCTTTTTGGAATTACTTCCCCAATCAATTTGGATCTTGATTTTACGTTCAAAATAAATCTGTAGTATTCCATCTTTTACTTCGGTGATGACTTTATCGCGCCACTTTGTATCATCAGCGCTGACGACAACGCTTTCTTCATTTCCTTGTGTCAAAAATAGTTCGATATTGCCTGACACAGCAACTCCATGATAGCCTGACACGGAACGTTTTTCCGCATTTGGATCATTGATCGTTTTTTGAGCCACAGCGAATATCGCAACACCGGTCAATAGAATACATGCAAATATTTTCTTCATAATAGTTGAATTTGCTGTAATACGAAGAGAATGGTATAAAAGTTACAGGAGTTTCAGAATTTTCTACCTTAATTTCGTGTTGCAAAAGTTCCCGGGGTGTCCTGTCCGCATAAGGCGGATCGAGACTGAGATCATACCCGCAGAACCTGATCAGGGTAATGCCTGCGAAGGAAGGTGACCACCGAACTGCTCCCTTTTCTCTCCTGCATTTCCCTCTCATTCTTTTAAAAATAAAAATTAAAGAAATGAAGAGGATTGCTTTTTTAACAAGTTCTGTTTTTTATGCCTTTGCTGCGCAAAGCCAGGAAAAGCCGGCAGACAAGGATAGCTTTTACACCCTTTCGCCGGTAGAAGTTAAAGCTGTGAGAGCTGCTGACCGCGCACCGGTGACTAAAACCAATCTTTCAAAAAAGGATATTGAAAAAGAAAACCTGGGACAAGACCTTCCTTTTCTATTAAATCAAACGCCTTCAGTGGTTATTGATGCTGATGCAGGGAACGGCGTTGGGTATACAGGTATTCGCATCCGGGGAACGGATGCAACCCGCATTAATGTTACCTTAAACGGTATCCCTTACAATGATGCTGAGAGCCAGGGTACTTTTTTTGTCGATCTTCCCGATTTCGCTTCAACTATCAGCAGCGTACAAATTCAACGTGGCGTTGGAAGTTCTTCAAACGGAGCGGGGGCCTTCGGCGCAACAATAAATTTCAGCACTAATGAAATCAACCAAAAGGCATATGCTGAGTTAAATAATAGTTACGGCTCCTTTGATACCTGGAAGAATACTTTAAAAGCGGGAAGCGGATTGATCGGGAAACATTTCACGTTCGATATGCGATTGTCTAACATCACCAGTGATGGTTTTATTGACAGGGCTTTTTCAAAACTGAGATCACTTTATTTCTCTGCTGCTTATATAAACAAAAACAACATTCTCCGCTTCAACCTGCTTAAAGGCTATGAAAAAACATACCAGGCCTGGTATGGAATTA
>JBIOGV010000014.1:0-28395 GCA_044448365.1 Chitinophagales bacterium | reverse complement strand
TTAAACGCATTGAAACCTCTTTCAATACTTGCCCAAAAGGTAACGAGCACGCCAAATGGCTCTTCCGGAAAACCTAATAATTTCCCACGTTTTGCAAAAAGTTTTTCCTGGCTGTTAAAAGGGATTTCAAGAATAACACGGGATGGTACTAAATCATAATCATAAACGGCCTTGGTTATAACCGCTGCACCTAATGAAATACCATAAAGAATAATATTTTTTTCGCCCTTTTTTGCTACGTAATCGTATGCGAGTTTTACGTCTTCGGATTCAAAATAACCAAGCGTTGTTATATTCCCTCTGCTATTCCCGTGGGCCCTCAGGTCAATGAGCATTACATTAAATCCAAAATACATAAATTCATAAGCCTGGCTTAACAGCATGGATTTATTACCTCCCAGTCCATGTATAAGAATCACTGTGCCCTTTGCTGAATCAACTGGTATGTACCATCCTTCTATGCTTAAATTGCTTTTTGTGATCAAATGAATTGTTTCATAAGGCGAGTGTGGGATCTCCTCTATTTTAGATTTTTGAAACCGGGGGCCTGTAAAAAGTTTCCAGGTTTTTGTAAAAATATTCCCGGACGATACCGATCCTTTTAGAGAGGGTTCATAAAAATAAGTAAGCCTGGAACCATAAAAAAAGCCACTAAGATTGATCAGGAAAAACTGAATAAGTAATACCCACAGCACCCATTTGAATACGGATTGTATTTTCTTTCTTTTATTACTAAGCTCCATCAATGACGGTTTTTTCAGGATATTTTTTAAAAAATGTTTTCAATCAATTTTATGGCCCCTTCGGCAAATATTTTTTTCAAAAAAATATTATGAGGTATGAATTTTGCTGTATTCAAGCAGTTTTGTTCTGAACATATTGAGAAAAACCTTAAAAAGCAGCCCGGTGCCCGCGGCTGCTTTTTTAATACTAAATCTTCCCATTCTTAATTTCTTCCACAATAGCCGGGTCAAGCAAAGTAGTTATATCGCCAAGGTTTTCTGTTTCACCTTCAGCTATTTTTCGCAGTATTCTTCTCATGATTTTTCCACTTCTTGTCTTGGGTAATCCTTTTACAAACTGAATCTTATCGGGCTTTGCGATCGGGCCAATGATCCTTGAAACAGTAAGAGTAATATCCTTTCTTGTAAGATCCTCATCTCCATGAGTTGAACTTGCAATCACAAAGGCATAAATTCCCTGGCCTTTTATTTCATGATGATACCCTACAACAGCGCTTTCTATTACCCCTGCATGCATGTTTATTGCATTTTCAACCTCGGCTGTACCGATCCGGTGTCCGCTCACATTCAAAACATCATCAACACGGCCGGTGATCCTGTAGTTTCCCTCCTTATCCCTTAAGCAACCATCACCGGTAAAATATAAATTTTCATAAGCTGTAAAATAATTTAATCGACACCGTTCATGATCACCATAAGTAGTTCGCAGAATTCCCGGCCAGGGAAACTTGATACAAAGATTACCAGCAGCTACAGGGCTATCAATTATTTTTCCATTCTCATCTACTATTACAGGCTGAACCCCAGGTAATGGTAAAGTTGCATAAGTTGGTTTTGCCGGCGTTATACCTGCAAGATTTGAAATAAGAATTCCCCCGGTTTCCGTCTGCCACCAGGTATCGACAACCGGACAAGCTTTTTTCCCGACATTCTCATCATACCAATGCCAGGCTTCTTCGTTGATAGGTTCACCAACCGTGCCTAATACCTTTAATGAACTAAGATGTTTTTCCTGGAGGGGCCCAATGCCAAAGCCCATCAATGACCGGATCGCCGTAGGAGCAGTATAAATAATATTTGCCCTGTACTTATCGACAATATCCCAGAATCGTCCTGCATCAGGCCAAGTGGGAATACCTTCAAACATCAATGTAGTGGCTCCTGCGCTTAAAGGACCATAGATTATATAACTATGTCCTGTTATCCATCCAATGTCTGCCGTGCAAAAATGAATATCACCCGAATTGTATTGAAAGACATTTACAAAACTGTAAGCGGTCCATACCATATAGCCACCGCAGGTATGAACAACTCCTTTAGGTTTACCTGTTGACCCGGAAGTGTAAAGAATGAATAACATGTCTTCCGCGTCCATTTCTTCTGCAGGGCAGTCAGGGTTACCCAGGGTTTCGACCTTTTTGATCTCATCTTCCCACCATACGTCCCGGCCCTTGATCATACTCACCGGTGTGCGGGTCCTTGTTAAGACAATTACTTTCTTTACAAACCTGCATTGCACAAGGGCATCATCAATAACATTCTTGAGGGGGATTTCCTTAGTGCCTCTAAAAGCACCATCACAGGTAATGATGAATTCTGCATTGGCATCCTGCAAACGATCGGCAATACTTTGGGCGCTAAAACCACCAAAGATGACTGAATGAATAGCTCCAACTCTCGCACAGGCTAAGATTGCTATCGCCAGTTCCGGAACCATTCCCATATAAATACAAACCCGGTCTCCTTTTTTAACTCCATTGTTTCTGAGCACATTGCCAAATTGCATCACTTTAAAATGCAGATCACGATAAGTAAGGATGCGATGGTGTTCTTCAGGATCATTGGGTTCCCAAATGATCGCAGGCCGGCCTCCCAGAGTTCCCAGGTGCCGGTCCAGGCAGTTTTCGGTAATGTTGAGCCTGGCATTAATGAACCATTTTATTCCTGGTTCCTTAAAATTCCACTCAAGTACCTTATCCCATTTCTTTCTCCAGAAAAAACTGGCTGCCACATCGGCCCAAAAACCTTCGGGATCGTCTACACTTTTTTTATACGCAGATTTATACTGATCGAAAGAAGTGATCTGAAAAGAATAGGACATAGCAATGAATATTGTTAGAGTTATCAGTAAACTGTTTAAAAATTACAGAACATTGTCGGCACAATTTACAGAATGGTTAAAAATAAATCTGTATTTTAAACTTTGTGTCCCAAAAAACCGGGTAGAGTTACAATCGATATTGCCCTTTATATTTGCGACCAATTTCATTCCAATGAAATCATACGAAAAACTTTTACAGGATAATAAGGCCTGGGCTGCCGCTCAAATTGAAAAAGATCTGGAATATTTTGAACGTTTGGTGCACCTGCAGGCTCCGGAAATTTTATGGATAGGATGCAGTGACAGCAGGGTTCCAGCTAACCAGATAACCGGTACGGAACCCGGGGAAATTTTTGTGCATAGAAATGTTGCCAATCTTGTAGTCAATACTGACGTGAATTTATTGGCAGTTTTAGATTATGCGGTAACCCATTTGAAAGTAAAACACGTTATTGTTTGCGGTCATTATGGATGTGGAGGAATAAAAGCTGCATCAACCAAAACAGATTACAAGCCTGTACTGAATATGTGGCTGAGAAATATTAAGGATGTGATGCGCCATCATAGAAAAGAATTAGAAAATATCGCCGGTGAAGAAGAACGTATTGACAGGCTGGTGGAATTAAATGTAAAGGAGCAGGTAAACAACCTGGCAAAAACAACGATTATTCAAAGATGCTGGGATAAAGAACAGAGACCGGACCTTCATGGATGGGTGTACAAATTGAAAGATGGGATCATTAAACCTGTCTATGAAATGAAGGTGGGTACACCCATCGATCCGCTTTACAAATTTGAAAAACTTTAAGTCTTATGCGCCTTGCAATTGTTGTTTTGTCTGCCTTATCATTTTTTTCGTGCAAAAATTCATCACAAAAAAACATCGCTGAGGAAAATCGCAATACCAGCCCAAATGAACCCTGGGCCTTGCTTCCATTTACAAAAGAAGATGAAGTGAACCCGGTATTATCTCCCGATTCAACAACAGAATTCTTTTGTCCTGTAAGAAAACAAGAAATAAAATGGGAAGAGAAGGACGTTTTTAATCCTGCCGCTGTAGTAAGAAATGATACAGTTTTTCTTTTGTATCGTGCACAGGATAAGACCGGGAAGCCTGCAGGAACATCACGGATCGGTTTAGCATGGAGTGTTGATGGACTGCATTTCAAAAGGTTTCCTTCGCCCGTTTTGTATCCTGATAATGACTTTGCAAAAAAATATGAATGGGAAGGTGGCTGCGAAGATCCAAGAATTGTGGAAGATGAAAACGGAACGTATGATCTCACCTATACGGCTTATGATGGAGATAAAGCCCGGTTAATGATCGCCACATCCAATGATCTTTATCATTGGAAAAAACGTGGTCATGTTTTTGCAAATGCATACAAAGGGAAGTATGTAAATGAATGGAGCAAATCGGGTTCAATAATCTGCAAATATGAAAACAATAAAGCTATTGCTGTAAAGATTAATGGTAAGTATTGGATGTATTGGGGTGATACAGATATTTTTCTTGCATTCTCCGACGATCTTATTCACTGGACACCTTTTGAAAATAATGATGGTAAGTTATTAGTAGTGTTTAAACCACGTAAAGGAAAATTTGATAGTGATATAGTTGAATCAGGTCCGCCGGCTATGCTGACAGATAGTGGTGTAGTATTGATTTACAATAGTCGCAATATTCCTGCAAACGGCGATACCAGTTTAGCGCAAGGAACTTATGCGGCCTCACAAATTCTTCTTGATAAAAATGATCCTTCCAAAGTTTTACAAAGAATGGAAAACTATTTCATCAAACCTGACAAGTCCTATGAAATATCCGGGCAGGTAAATCATGTTTGTTTCCTCGAGGGATTGGTAAATTATAAGAACAAATGGTACCTGTATTATGGAACTGCAGATTCAAAGATCGCGGTTGCAGTGAATGATGGGCAAATGAAATGAACTAAATTCGCACACCTGATATGTCAATCGAAATAAAGAATCTTCTTAAAGTTTATGGTGAACAAAAAGCCGTAAACAATATTTCCTTTAAAGTTGATAATGGTGAGATCGTTGGTTTCCTGGGGCCCAATGGCGCGGGTAAGTCAACTACCATGAAAATAATCACGGGTTATCTTCATCAGACAAGTGGTGATGCATTCGTTTCGGGGGTCAACGTTTCTGATGACCCATTGACTATAAAAAAGAAGATTGGTTATTTACCCGAAGCAAACGCCTTATACTATGATATGTTTGTAAGAGAGTATCTGGGGTTTATTGCAGAAGTTCATAAGATTGAAAACAAAAAATCAAAAATCGAAAATGTGATTCAATTAACAGGTTTGACAGTTGAAAGTAAAAAGAAAGTAGGGCAGCTTTCAAAGGGATATAAACAAAGAGTGGGTCTTGCAGCTGCGCTGATACATGATCCCGAAGTATTGATCCTTGATGAACCTACCAGCGGATTGGATCCCAACCAGATCATTGAAATCCGGGAAGTAATCAAACAACAGGGGAAGAATAAAACAGTTTTATTTTCCTCTCATATTTTACAGGAAGTAGAAGCTATTTGTGACCGGGTTATCATCATCAACAAAGGAGAAATTGTTGCAGATGATACATTGAGCAATCTTCAAACCAGGAATAAAAACAAACATGCAGTGATTGTGGAATTTGCACTGCCCATTGACAAATCCCTGCTTGAAAAAATCAATGACGTTGAATCAGTTGAGCAATTACAAACCACAAACTACAAATTGCAAACCTCAAACCCTGAGACCGTGCGGAAACAAATTCTTGAAATCTCCTTGCAGAACAATCTCAACATCGTTTCTTTGCAAAGCGAAAACCAAAGTTTGGAAGAAGTGTTCAGATCACTCACTCAAAAAGCTGAATAGTTGAAGAGCAAAATCGTGAAATGTCAATCGTCAGTCGTGAGCTCCTGTCTCACGATTCACGTTTCACGTCTCACGAGAGACTACATAACAACAAACAATAAACTACAAATCAAATCATGAGTTACATTTCCGAAATTTTCGCAAGACAGATCTTAGACAGTCGCGGTAATCCTACCGTGGAAGCAGATGTAGTAACCGATGAAGGTGCATTGGGCCGTGCAGCCGTGCCGAGCGGCGCCAGCACAGGTGTTCACGAAGCCGTTGAGCTTCGCGATGGCGATAAGAAAAAATTCGGCGGTAAAGGAGTCTTAAAAGCCGTAAATAATGTAAATGAAATCATTGCTCCAAAATTGCTTGGTTATGATGTGGCCGATCAAACTGGTATTGACCAGATGATGATACAACTGGATGGCACGCCAAACAAAGGAAAATTGGGAGCCAATGCCATACTTGCTGTAAGCATGGCGGTGGCAAAAGCTGCTGCAGAAGAAGCAGGTCTTCCTTTATACCGTTATATCGGCGGCACCAATGCCAAAACATTACCGATCCCCATGATGAATATTTTGAATGGCGGTGCGCATGCTGATAATAAAATAGACTTCCAGGAATTTATGGTAATGCCGGTTGGTGCTGAAAACTTCAGCGAAGGATTGCGCTGGGGCATTGAAGTTTTTCATGCACTAAAATCAGTGTTAAAGAAAAAAGGATTTAGCACCAATGTAGGTGATGAAGGAGGTTTTGCTCCCGATATTCAAAGCAACGAAGAAGCCATTGATACAGTAATGACAGCTATCCATGTCGCAGGATTTAAAGCAGGTACGCAAGTGGCTATTGCCATGGATCCTGCAGCCAGCGAAATGTATGACGGCGATAAAAAAGTTTATCATTTTCACAAATCAGATGGTAAGAAATTAAGCAGTGAAAAAATGGTGGACTATTGGGCAAACTGGATAAAAAATTATCCGATTGTATCTCTTGAAGATGGCATGGCTGAAGATGATTGGAAAGGCTGGAAATTATTGACTGATAAATTAGGCAGTAAAGTTCAGTTGGTAGGTGATGATATTTTTGTAACCAATGTAACCCGCCTGCAGGAAGGAATTGAAAAAGGAGTTGCCAATGGCCTTCTCGTAAAAGTGAACCAGATAGGAACCATTACAGAAACGATCAATGCGGTTACAATGGCGCAGCACAATAGTTATAACACAATCATGAGCCATCGTAGTGGTGAAACAGAAGACACAACCATCGCAGATTTGGCAGTTGCATTGAATTGCGGACAAATTAAAACGGGCAGTGCAAGCCGCACAGACCGGATGGCAAAATATAACCAGTTGCTTCGCATTGAAGAGCTATTAGGGTTTTCTGCTGTATATCCGAAAGGAAAGATTAAATTTGGAAAATAGATGGCGCCGTGATTAATGGCAGGTACCGGTATTGAACTGTCATCAGCCATCGAACATCAAAAATCTATGAAATTACTAACCCAACTTCCGGCCTGGTTGCGCAATAAATTTTTTATTGCCTTTGCAGCCTTTGCAGTATGGATGCTTTTTTTTGATGAAAGGGATGTTTTTACCATGAGGCATCACCGCCAGGAACTAAGGGACCTCCAGCAGAGTAAAAAATATTATACCGACCAGATAAATAAAGAAAAAACCGAGCTGGAAAATCTTAAAAATAACCCCTCTATCCTCGAAAAATATGCAAGGGAAAAGTACTATATGAAACGCGACAATGAAGACCTTTTCCTTATCCCTGAAAATCAAAAGAACTGATTTTTACGTTTTTATCAATTTTATACAATAAGGCTGTTTGATAACCGTTTATATATTGGACGTATCACAATTTCTTACAAGGACAACACTATTATTGGACATTAACTCTTGCACATGGCTAACTTGACCCCTGAGGATCTTATATTGTATTTATATAAGGAAACCTCAGCTAAACAAACAATCGCAATTGAAAATGCTTTAAAACAGGACTGGACCCTGCGTGAAAAACTTGCGGTATTAAAAACTTCCTTAGAAAGACTGGACGGGATTGCAAAATCACCCCGCACCCGAATCGTATTGAATGTTTTAAACTATGCAAGAAAAAAAGAAAGTGAAGTGGTGAAATAATTCTTTGTTTCCGGCTTCAGTAGTTTTTTTAGCGCTCAGAGTTTATCCTTAGCTAGGCCAAAGGATCTCATCTTGTACCTTTTTTATCGCAATTCAACAAATTCATTAGCATCCCGAATTGTCGGGATGCTTTTTTATTCTCACGTACCACTTGCCATTCGCTATTTACCTTTGCCTGATGACCCGCAAACAACGCTACCAGTTTGTCATTGATTATTTTGAAAAGCACAATCCCGACGCTGAAACGGAATTGATTTATGATGATCCTTACGAACTCTTAGTCGCGGTAATTCTCTCCGCTCAATGCACCGATAAGCGGGTAAACATGACCACTCCCGCGATCTTTGAAAAATATCCTGATGTGAAATCTCTAAGCAAAGCAAGTTTTGAAGAATTGTTCCCATTTATCAAAAGCATTTCTTATCCAAACAATAAAACAAAACATTTGATTGGAATGGCAAAGGATGTAGTTGAAAAATTTAACGGTAAAATTCCAATGACAGTTGAAGAATTAATTCGTTTGCCGGGAGTAGGAAGAAAAACAGCTAATGTAATAACTTCCGTTATTGATCAGCAGCCCAACATGGCGGTAGACACGCATGTCTTACGTGTAAGTAAACGAATCGGGCTGGTTCCGGCATTAGCCTCGACTCCGTTTGCTGTGGAAAAAGAATTAGTGAATAACATACCTGCTCAATATATTCATAAAGCCCATCATTGGCTGATCCTGCATGGAAGATATATTTGTGTAGCCAGAACTCCAAGATGTGAAGTTTGCGGCATCAGGGAAGTTTGTAAGTTTTTTCAAACCAACGTAAAAAAGAAAGGCTATTAATTTTTACTTACTGCCGGATTACTGATTTATTTAACCCTTCAATAGTTTTATTACCCTCTTGTTAAGCTGAACCTGCCAGCCTCAGTGCAGGCTTGTTTCAGCATCTATCTTCTGAATATTCTAAATGAAAAAAAATGCCGGACTGAATCCGGGATGACATGAAAAGCAAGCTACAAATACTTTTTTATCTCTTCCACAAGCTCTGTTTTTGTAATTGGAATCCCCATGATCTTGTTATAACCAATGGCGTCTACAAAATAAACATCACGGATTATTTTTATGAGCTGCCCGTTATTGATCTCGGGTATCAAAATCTTTTCAAAATTTTTTAAAATATCTCCAAGATTTTTTGGAAACGGTCGCAAGTATCTTAAATGTACATGAGCAATTTCATGGCCCTCGCTCAACAGATCCTGCACGGCGGTTTTTATAGCCCCGTATGTTGAGCCCCAGCCAAGAATTATTATTTTTCCTTTTGCAGGGCCATTATCAATTTTTTGTTCAGGAATATATTCCGCTATTTTATCGACTTTCTCCTGCCTGATCTTAACCATCAACTGGTGGTTCTCCGGCTCGTAACTGATATTGCCCGTAATATTTTCCTTTTCCAATCCACCAATACGATGTTCCAAACCTACAGTTCCCGGTACTGCCCAGGGACGAACCAGTTTCTCATCACGTAAATATGGCTGCAATTTTTCTTCCCCACGCCCTAATTCAGTTTTGAATTGAACAGGTATCGGGGGTAATTGATCCGCCGTTGGAAATTTCCATGGCTCTGCGCCATTTGCAATATATCCGTCACTCAAAAAAATTACCGGTGTCATATGCAGAACAGAAATCCTCACTGCCTCATAGACCGCATCAAAACAATCGGCAGGTGTGGATGCTGAAATTACCGGCATGGGGCATTCACCGTTTCTTCCATAGTATGCCTGCAACAGGTCACTTTGTTCGGTTTTAGTTGGTAATCCTGTCGATGGACCTCCGCGTTGTATATCACAAATGATCAAAGGGATTTCCAGCATTACAGCAAGTCCCATCGCTTCTGCTTTCAATGCCATACCAGGTCCTGAAGTGGTTGTTACACCCAATTGACCTCCATACGCTGCGCCAATTGCAGAAGTGATCGCTGCAATTTCATCTTCTGCCTGGAAAGTTTTTACACCAAAGTTTTTATGCCGTGCAAGTTCATGCAAAATATCTGATGCCGGAGTGATGGGATAAGACCCAAGAAACAAGGGCAATCCGCTTTTTTGAGAAGCCGCAATTAATCCATACGCCACAGCCTGGTTTCCCATAATGGAGCGGTAGGTACCGCTTTCCATTTTTGCTTTCTCAACTTTGTACGTAGTCGTAAATGTTTCGGTGGTATCGCCATAATTATAACCAGCCTGTAGTGCTTTTAAATTACTGTTCAATATCTCATCTTTTTTCCCAAACTTTTCCCTTAAAAATTGGGTGGTACTTTCCATATCCCTGTTATACATCCAGTACAAAAAGCCGAGTACGAACATATTTTTTGCCCTGTCTTTTTCTTTAATGCCCATTGCAAATTCCTTCAGGGCCTCACGGGTCATCTTCGTAACATCGATTTTTATTACCTCGTAATTTTCAAGACTATGATCCTCGAGCGGATTTACACCATCCGGATAATTGGCAAGCCGTAAATTTTTTGAATCAAAACCATCGGTGTTCGCAATGATCTTTCCGCCTTTTTTTATTTGCTTCAAATTTGCTTTCAATGCAGCAGCATTCATTGCCACCAATACATCACAAAGATCGCCGGGAGTAAAAACGGGGTTGCTTGAAAAACGAAGTTGATACCCGCTCACGCCGGGCAACGTTCCCTGCGGTGCACGTATCTCTGCAGGAAAATCAGGAAAAGTAGCAAGGTCAATTCCTAAAAGAGCGGTGTTGTTCGTGAATTGGCTGCCGGTCAACTGCATTCCATCGCCACTGTCACCGGCAAATTTTATCACTACATCATTGAGTACTTCTTGTTTGCGGATCATCGAAGAAAAATTATTTCGGCGAATTTACTATAAGTTGAATGATTTGTGCTTTTAGCTATTTTAAGCCCCGCTCAGCATCGGGGATTAATGCTGAAACAAGACGAACGAGTCACTCATCTAAAATTTTCCTGGATTATAAAGCCTGAATACCGATCATCAATCGAAACAAAATAAGAACGTCTCGCCGGGGGCGAGACGTTTTCTTATTCTCCCGCAAAAGCAGTCATCTCAGCGGGCTTAAAACCAACTATTACAACATGAATACTCACCCGAGAGACGGGCAATTGGGTACGTTACTCACATAGCAAAATTCATTTCAGGAAAGACAATCGTTTGTTTTCAAATGCTGCATGAATTTAATTTTTTATGGCCCAAAAGAAAAGCGGCCGAAGCCGCTTTGAAATATTGAACGTCTGTTTTTAAATTCATTTAGTCACTACTGGCTTCAGTTTCCCCATCCAAACCCGCCTGCCCTGAATTTTTCTAACCAGGAACATAATGCCTACAAAAATGAAGAAAAATGGACCAAGGAACCCAAGCAGCGCTATGAATTTAGTCCCATAAAATTTGCCCATAGGTCGTCTCAATCTTTCTGCAATTAAATACATACTTGGCACCATTACCAGCGTAAGGAAAAATGCGAATATTAATCCGAAAATAATTGTCCAGGATAAAGGACCCCAGAATACCACACTGTCACCTCCAAAGAAAATATGAGGATTGAAATGTTGAAACAGGCCGATAAAATCTATATTAAAACCAACGGCCAGTGGCAGTAATCCCAATATAGTTGCCATCGCAGTTAACATAACAGGTATGATACGAATTTTTCCGGCCTGTATTGCCGCCTCTCTAGGCCTAAGTCCCCGACTCCGCAATTCATCTGTAAACTCTATTAATAAAATTCCATTTTTAATTACGATCCCGGCAAGTCCTACTACTCCTACACCTAACATGATAGTGGCTACTGTCATTCCAGTCAATGCATATCCTAAAAGGACGCCAATCACTGAAAAGAAAATTTCTGTGAGTACGATAAAAGGCTTACTCATTGAATTGAATTGCATCACCAGTATCAGGAAAATCAGCATCAGGGCAATGATCAATGATTGCCCGAGAAAGGTAAGTGTTTCCTGTTGCTGTTCACTTACGCCGCTTTGCCTTACTGTTACATCAGAAGGGATCTGATATTTTGATCTGAACTCGGCTATTTTAACAGCAAGAGCCGCATTGATGTTTTGTGTTTGCGTTTCATCCAGCACATTTGATTGCAACTGGATGGTACGCTTCATATTTTTTCTTCGAATGGCCCCGGATGTATTCGTATAATCAATTTTCGCAATGGCATTAATCGGAACCTGCTTGATCGTATTGGTTGCAAAATCACGAAAAGTGACGCGCATATTCATAAGATCAGTGATATTGTTCCGTTCAAGCTGATTGTAACGCAATTGAATTTTATACTCATCTTCATTCTGTTTTAACTTACTCACTTCTTTACCAAAAACAGCTGTTCTCAGGTCCATACCAACCTCTCCTGTGCTTACACCTTCCCTCAACGCCCGCTCACGATCAACTGACACTGAAATTTCAGGATTGTTCACATCCACATCCATATTCAAATGCTCAATACCTTCTACTTTATTGGTATCAATAAAATTTTTTAGATCAGTGGCGACCTTGGCAATCTCTTCAAAATTATCCCCGATCACTTCAACATTCACAGGCGGATCTGTGGGAGGCCCATTGTCTTCCTGGTTCACTGTAACCTCAGCACCCGGGATTCCCTTTACTGCCTCACGCACTGCCGCCAAGTATGGCTTTGTGCTTTTACCATGACGATCTTCATATTCAACAAAAGAAACCTGCACTCTTCCAAGATTGGGTTGTGTACTGCGATTGTTATCTCTTGGATTATTTGCACTTACTGCTACATTAGCAATTACGCTTTCAACAATCGAACCGGGCACTCCCGGTTTCTGATCTCCTAAAACTCTATAAACACGTTTTTCTAATTCCCGGGTTGTAGAATCCGTATACTTGATATCAGTCCCCACCGGCATTTTCAGGTATACGTAAATAAAATGAGGATCGCCGCTCGGAAAGAACGTGCTCTTTCCCTGTGTTCTTAAAAAAAATAACGCTACAGAAACAGGAAATAAAATAAACAGTGACAGTAATAACCAGGCAGGTCTTCTTTTCTGCAGCACCCATCTTAATAATTTTTCGTACCGGTTCATAAGACCCGGTAATATTCGATTTTGGAAGAAATGAATAATATTTCTGAATACGAATGCATTTAAAATCCCCAGTACCGGCAACAACAATAAAAAGTTTGCAAATCCGTGCCAGCCTGCTGCATGGAATAATAAACCAAAAACAAAAAAACCCCAGAACCACCATTTACGAAACAATTGCCGGGCAGGCATTTCATGTTCCCTGCCCTCCGGTTTCATGAAGCTAACAGCAAATACCGGGTTGAAAATAAATGCCACGATCAATGAGGCCGCAAGAGTAAGGATCAACATCACCGGGAGATAGATCATAAATTTACCGATCAGCCCTTTCCACAATAACAATGGAAAAAATGGAGCAAGCGTAGTGAGCGTTCCGGCAAGAACAGGTACAAAGATCTCGCCTGCTGCTTCCTTCGCTGATCGCACAATAGGTATCCTTCCATTATTATAAATACGATGTGTATTTTCAATTACCACTATTGCATCATCAACTATGATCCCTAAACCAAACAATAATGCAAACAGCACTATGAAATTCAGAGTGATCGAATTACCGACAACAAAATCACCAACCGGCAAAAACATGAACGCAACAAAAACACTTAAGGGAACACTCAATGCTACAAAGAATGCATTGGTTACTCCCATAAAAAACATAAGCACCAGCAATACCAGTATAAACCCAATCACGATCGTATTCACCAGGTCTGTAAACGAGGTTTTGGTTTGTTTACTCTGATCGCCTGTGATCACTACTCTCAATTTATCGGGAGGAGGAATTACACCCTTTGCCTGCATCTCTTGTACAGATGCCTTTACATGATCAGCAGCATCGATCAGGTTTTCACCGGAACGTTTTACAATATTGATCGTAACGACATTCTTTCCATCCAGTCTTGCATAACTTTCTTTTTCTTTTACTGTGTCTACCAGCTCCGCAATGTCACGCAGGTAAATAGGCGCTCCGTCAGGATTCTTGATCACAATATCCTCCATGTCCAGCGCTGTTTTAAACTGTCCTTTCACTCTTAATGTTCTCTTCATATTCCCCACTTGCACCTGGCCACCGCTGATATCATTATTTTCCCTGCTGATCGCGCTTTCAATATCATTAAATGAAAGTTTTGCCGCCTGCATTTTATAGGGATCCACGTTTACCTGTATCTCTCTTTCAGGAGCACCTATAATGTCTGCGCGGGTTATTTCCTTCAGGTCTTCAAACCTGTCCTGCATATCATCGGCAAATTTTTTCAGCTTTACCGGGTCATAGTCGCCGCTGATGTTCACATACATGATCGGCATTTCGCTAAAGGCAAATTCCTGCACGTCGGGTTCCTCTGTAAGATCGGTTGGCAGATCAGTTCTTGCCTTATCCACTGCATCTTTTACTTTTTGCTTTGCTACTTCCGTTTTGATATCAGTTTCAAACTCCACAGTTATCAAAGAAAAATCCTGCTGTGAAATGGATGTTACCTTATTCACTTTAGCGCCGGTAATTCCCTTGATCTGTTTCTCGATTGGTCTTGTAACGAGGTTTTCAATATCCTTTGGAGAGTTACCGACATAAACGGTAGCAACAGAAATAGTAGGTACAACTATATCGGGAAATTGCTCTTTTGGCAATGTGTTGAACTTAGTAAGGCCATAAAAAGTTATAAGTATGGCAACAATATAGATGACCGTTGTATTATCAACTGCCCAGCTTGTTGGCTTAAACTGTTTAAATTTTTTTCGAACGCCTTCTATTACTCGTTGCATAAATTTATTTTAGTCCGCTTTATGAATTCATTCCCTGTTATTGGCTAATCATTCTTTGCACTCCTTACATCTGCAGCTACAATTTGTCCTTCATACAAATCCTGGTATCCTTCAGTGATCAATTGATCGCCATTATTCAGTCCGGATTTTATTTCTATCCCGTCACCATAAGATTGTCCCGGAATAACTGTCCTTCTTTTTGCCACCATTTTATCGGCATTTTTTTCCATCACATAAACAAATTTTCCGTTTTCATCAGTCTGCACGGTATTGACCGGCACTACGATCGTGCTCTTTATTGAATAGTCAAGTATTTTAATAGTTGCAATTTGGTTGGGCTTGAGGCCTGAATTGCCTTTTATAGCTGCTTCTACCACAAAACTTCTCTGATTAGGATCGATCGACTGGCTCACAACAGAAACAGTTGAATTAATTTCTTTGTTATTCAAATCAGGAATTACAATTTGAACAGGCGTTCCCATGCGAATTTGTGAAATATAATTTTCAGGAATGTTGGCTGTCGCTTTCAGATCACCGGTGTTTACAATCTTAATACCTGTTCTTGGATCACCGGTAAATGTTTCACCGGTATGAATATTCACTTCATCAGCCACCCCATTTACTTCGGCACGGACGAAGCTCAACTCCCACTGTTGTTTTAATGTTGAAATTTGTTTTTGAGCCTGCGTAACGTTATTCTTGGCAGTGATATATTGAACCTCAGTTCCGATTCCCTGGTCCCAAAGATTTTTCTGCCTGTCATAAATATTTTGCGCATAGGCAAGCTGTGTTTCCAATTGGCTGAGATTTTGAAGCATTACAGCGTCTTCAAGTTTCAAAAGCAATTGTCCTTTCTTTACATAATCTCCCCGTTTTACATATACTTCTTTTACCTGCCCGGGGCCCCCGCGAGGCGATACATAAGAAATGTTTTGGGCGTCAATCTTGCCTTGCAGCTCGACATAGTGATTGAACGGCTGCATTGTTAATGGCGTAATGCTAACCAGTTTTGCATTTACAACTCCGGCAGTCGTATCTTTCCCGCCAATCTCCTTTTCAAGATCTGCAATCTGATCATTCAGTTTTTTCTGGTCGTCTTTCAATTTTTCAAGTTGCGCTTTCTTATCATTCAGATCTCCTTTCTTTTCCTTGCTTCCGTTGCTGCAGGCAGAAAGTATAAAGACAAATAACATTACTGAGGCAATTCTTAAAACATTTTTCATATCATTGTTTTTTTGCATCATAGTTTGATTGAGTGGGTTTATAATTTTCCAATGGCTTTTAAGTAATCTACTCTTGAAATAATAGCATCATACAAAGCTGTAATATAATTGGTCTGCGCTGTTTTTAGATCCGTCTCTGCGTTGCTGATCTCTATTTGCGATCCCGTTCCTGCCTCGTATTTCTTTTTTGTCTGGTCATATACTGTTTCCGCCACTTCCATATTTTTCTTTTGAAAATCAAGCGTGGCTATACCCGACCGAAAATCATTCTTTGCGGTTTCAATTTCATTATCAATTGAAAGTTTCAGGAACTCCCACTGGTTGATACTTTTCTGTAAGTCTAATTTCGCTCCTTCAATTTTTGCCCTTGTTGAAAATCCATGAAATATGGGAATATTGAGTTTCACATTTATTGCAGAAAACGAATACCACTGGTTTGCTCCTCCGCCTTTGAAAAAAGTAAAATCATTTCGCTGGGCATTCTTATCGTAATAGGCATTCAGGCTCAACGTAGGTATTTTACTCAATTTGTATCTTCTAATGTTATATTGATTCAATTTTATTCCCAGTTCCACATATTGATATTCTTTCCGGTCACTGTATTGAAATGCACTTCCATCCAGCAGACCTTCTTTTACTTTGTCATCGTTGATCTCATCAGTCAGAACAAGGGAATCTTTCATCGGCATTCCCATTAATAATTTCAAGCCCAGGTATCCATTTTCGACCTGGTTCAATGCTTTTATTTTTTCGGTTTGAACATTGGCTAACTGAACGGATACTTTGTCCACATCTAATTTTTCCGCAAAACCATTTTTATAGATCTCCTTTGTATCGTGCAATAATTTTTCAAGCCTCGCAATATTTGCATCCAAAAGTTCTATCTGGGTTTTGCTGATCACAAGCTGGTAATAAATTTTATTGATATTTGCCTTGATCAATTCCTCTGTGATTTCCACATTTTTTTCCTGGAAATCAATGAGGGTTGTTCTTGCCTGCAAGCCTACAAACACCTGGCCGTCAAACAATATCTGATCAAGTGATATTCCACCTGTAGCATTATATTTTACTCCAAACTTTAACGGAACAAATGTTCCTGGTTGACCAAAAAATTCGCCGGGTATGAGGCTTACAGGAATTTGCGCATTATATGTAAATGTGCCACTTCCATTTATTTGTGGATAAGCAGCTCCGGTAAAGTCTTTATTTGTTTGTTCCTGTAGTTGCACATCAATCAGGGCATTTTTTACCTGGACATTATTTTTCTGAGCATAATCAATAGCCTGCTGAAGGGAGAACCTGTGAACAGCAGAATCCTGGGCCTTTAATGAAGCCATGCCAACTGTACTCAATGCCAACATCCATACTTTCAGTTTATTTCTTAACTCCATTGATTAAGTTTTTTTGTTGTTTATATTTCTGAATCAACTTCTGTCCTTTCATGGTGGTAAGGCCATAAAGAAAATGTTCCAATATCTCTTCCTGTATTTGTACGAGATGTGTACGGTTATGAGGAAAAACTTCTGAATTAAAGGCGAGCATCATACTTTCAATACGAAATCTTGTAAGTATATCGACATTAAGTTCCGGTCTGTATAATTCTTCGTTTATGCCTCTTTCCAGGTTTTGCTTTATCATCTGGTACATAAACACTTTTTTATGATGCTGAAGTTTTTTATATACAGTCGGGTGATATTTTTCCAGGTCAAACACAATGGTGGGGTTCATTTTGGTAAACATCTCCTGCACCATATCAAAGGCCTGGAAAATTTCATGAACTGCGTTTTCCGCATTTTGCCTGTCCGCAAAACATTCATTCCTGTTTTTTTCAAGAACTTCACTCAATACAGCGTCTACAAGTTCCTCCTTGTCAGTATAATATTGGTAAAGAGTTTTTTTGCTCATTCCCAACTGGGCAGCTATGTCGTCCATAGAAACAGAGCGAACACCATATCGCATAAACAGTTCATGGGCTTTTTCAAGTATTCTTTCTTTTGGCATAATCACATCCCAATAGCTATCGGGGACGGGCGCAAAACTATGGAAACTTTTTTCGTAACCAAAGTTTCCTATCATATTTTTTGACCTTTTATACCCATTTTTTACCGCGGGTATCATTTTTCTCTAACAGGCCTTTAGCCTATTTTTGAAATATGAATTCAACCAAACCTAAAAAAGGATTTCACCTGGAGCGATTCAGGTGGTCGGGCATTTTTAAATATTTTTTACAGGGTTTATTGGTTATGGCTCCACTGGCTGTAACTATTTATGCCATTTATTGGGTCGTTTCAACAATTGACAACTGGCTCCCGATTTTTCGGGAACCCATTAAGGATTTCCAGGGACATATAATTGGTTATGAAGTAAAAAATTATGGATTGGGATTTGCCATCGTCATTGCTTCTGTTATTGTAATTGGATACCTCAGTTCATTTTTCATCCAGTCAAGGATATTCAGCCTGTTCGACAAATGGCTGGAAAAAACTCCCGGGGTAAAATATATCTATTCATCTGTAAGAGATTTTTTTGAAGCGTTTGCAGGTGAAAAAAAGAAGTTTGATAAACCGGTAATGGCCAATGTAGATGATACGGATGTGTGGCGGGTAGGTTTTATTACCCAAAAAGATATGTCGCTTTGGGGCTTACAGGATTATATTGCAGTATATGTGCCCATGGCCTATTCCATAGCCGGCAATGTATATATATTACCCGCCAATCGTGTAAAACCAATAACGAGTATTACAAGTTCTGATGCGATGAAATTTGCGATCAGCGGTGGTGTGACAGATGTAAATGAAGATGCAGCCCCTGAAAAAAACCATCCATCACAATCTACAATTGATATTGCTTGAAGAAATCAATACTTCTTTTATTCGTTCTGGCCTCGCATCTTCAATGCTTTTGCTGGGGATTTTATGCCCATAAAAAAATAAATAATTACGCCGTATTCCTACTCCCCCCGCAAATGCTGGTGTTGTACAAACCCAATATCAACTTCATTACTGATCACGCTGTTGATCCCGATAAAAGAAGATATGCAGTGGCTGAAGAAGGCACCAGGCATTATATAGACATAGATCATTATGGCAAATATCCATACCCCGACTTACCAAGAAAATGGAATGATGCCGTTGCAAAATTTTCACAAGACAGTTTAGAAGCTTATGGCATTGTGCCCTGGTGGGTTCAAACCATGCTGCACCGGCTCACAGATGCATTCAAAGAAAGAAATCAAGACAAAATTCTAAAATTATCTGCTGAATTGGGACATTATATTGCAGACGCTCATGTTCCATTGCATGTCAACAGCAATCATAATGGCCAATATACAAATCAACAGGGCATCCATGCGTTTTGGGAAAGCCGCGTACCCGAGTTACTGGCTGATAAGGAATGGGATTTTTTTATTGGCAAGGCAGAATATATAAAAGACCCAGGAAATTTTATCTGGCAACGGGTTCTTGAAAGCGCAGCAGCAGCCGATACCGTATTGAGATACGAGAAAGAATTAACAGTTGAATTTCCCGTTGATCAAAAATTTTCTTTTGAAAACAGGAATGGAGTCACGATCCGTCAATACTCATCGTCTTTTACGAAAGCATACGACACAAAACTCAAAGGAATGGTAGAAAGAAGAATGAGGCAGGCCATATTTGCAGTGGCTTCTTTCTGGTACACCGCATGGGTAAATGCCGGTGAACCGGATCTTACAAAACTCACCAATAAAGAATTTTCGGCTGATGATCTGAAAGAATTTGAAAGCCTCAATGCCGCCTGGAGAAATAATACGATCAAAGGAAGAGAACATGAAACCCCCATCCCCTAAAGGGGAGTTTTTTCAACAATCTTTTGCCAAAGATTATTTTTCTTTGCAGATTAATAAATGTAATGAGCGATAAAAAAATAATCGAACTAAGTGCCCCCTTTAGGGGGACAGGGGGCGTGATCCATAATTTCAACGCCGGTCCTTCTATTCTTCCAAAAGAAGTATTTGAAGAAGCCAGCCATGCTGTTCTTGATTTCAATAACTCAGGTTTATCCATTCTTGAGATTGGTCACCGAACACAGTTGTTCCAGCAAGTAATGGATGAGTCAAGAAGTTTAGTAAGAGAATTGATGAAACTGAATGATGACCAGGAAGTTTTGTTTTTACATGGCGGAGCTACAACACAGTTCATGCAGGCGCCAATGAATCTTCTTGATGAAAATGAAATTGCCGCCTACACAGATACAGGCGTGTGGGCATCAAAGGCGATCAAAGAAGCAAAGATCTTTGGTCATGTAGATGTTGTTTGCAGTGGAAAAGAATTCGGTTACAGGGTGCTTCCAAAAAAATTTAATGTAACACCCACTTCAAAATACCTGCACATTACTACCAACAATACAATTTATGGAACGCAATGGCAGGACCTCACTATTTTTTTCAATGAACGGGTGCCATTGGTGGCCGATATGAGCAGTGATGTTCTGAGCAGGCAAGTTGATTTTTCAAAGTTTGATCTCATCTATGCAGGTGCTCAAAAAAACCTGGGTACGGCGGGCGTAAATCTTGTTGTGGTCAACAAGAACATCCTGGGAAAAGTGAAACGGGTTATTCCTACGATCATGGATTACCGGAATCATATTGAAGCAGGTTCGTTGCTCAACACACCCCCGGTATTTGCTGTGTATGTTTGCCTGCTTACATTAAGATGGTTAAAAAAACAGGGTGGTGTTGCGGCAATGGAAAAGATCAATAATCAAAAAGCAGATCTTTTTTATGAAACGCTTGACAGTCTTTCGCTTTTTAAGGGCCCAGTCGTAAAGGAAGACCGCAGTAAAATGAACGCGGTATTTACCATTGAAGACCCGGTTCTTGAAAAAGAATTTTTAGAATTGTGTAAGTCTGAGAGAATGATCGGCGTAAAGGGACATCGCCTTTCAGGCGGCTTCAGGGTATCGATGTATAATGCACTGACATTGGATAGTGTAAAAGCGTTAACTGACCTGATGAAAGAATTTGCTGATAAAAAAGGATAATTTTCAACATCAATTTTTAATGGCGACAATCAAACCCTTCAAAGCTCTTCGACCAAAAACAGAACTGGCAAAAAAAGTTGCAGCAAGACCTTATGATGTTTTGAATAGTGAAGAAGCGAGAGTTGAAGCATTGGGTAATCCTTTTTCATTTTTACATATTACCAAATCAGAAATAGATCTGCCTCCCGGCATTGATGTTCACAGCAACCTTGTTTATGAAAGAGCAAAACAAAATATTGACCAGTTTATTCATGACGGTATTTTATTCCACGAAGAAAAGCCCTGTTATTATATCTACCGCCTGGTGATGCATGGAAGAAGTCAAACCGGTTTGGTTTGTGTTTCATCTGTTGAAGATTATTACAATGATGTAATTAAAAAGCATGAATTTACAAGGCCCGAAAAAGAAAAAGACAGGATCGATCACATGCTGGCGATCGGGGCGCAAACCGGGAATGTTTTTCTTGCTTATCGTGATGTTGATGAAATGAATGAACTCATCAATCAATGGAAAACTGCTTATCCACCCATCTATGATTTTACATCTGATGATAACATTCAGCATTCAATCTGGATCATCAACGAGGATCCGATGATTCATTCCATTTCAAAATTATTTGAGGAAAAAGTCCCTTGTACCTACATTGCCGATGGTCATCACCGCGCTGCATCAGCAGCAAAAGTGAGCAGGCAATTAAGCTGGAATGAAGCTGCGGGATATTTTCTAACCACGATTTTCCCTGCCAGCGAATTAGCCATTTTTGATTATAATCGCCTGGTAAAAGATCTGAATGATCTGGCAACCGAAGAATTTCTTAAAAAACTGGAAATTGATTTTGTAATTGAAAAATCAGGTTCTGCATTTTCTCCAAAGCAGTTGCACCAGTTTGGCTTATACCTGGATCACCAGTGGTATAAACTTGAATCAAAAAAAGGAACGTACACAAATGATGCCACCGGTGTTTTAGATGTTACTATCCTTTCCAAAAATATTCTTAATAAAATATTGGGTATAAAAGACCAGCGAACAGACAAAAGAATTGATTTTGTGGGAGGCATCCGCGGTCTTGGTGAATTGGAAAAAAGAGTGGACGGCGGCGAAATGAAACTGGCCTTTAGTTTGCACCCGGTAACCATCTCCCAATTATTTGAAATTGCAGACACCGGAAATGTGATGCCCCCCAAAAGCACCTGGTTCGAACCCAAACTGAGAGACGGTTTATTGGCACATAGTTTTTCTTAATTTCCTGGCAGTGGGTCAGTTTGAAAATTTTAATGATAGCCTACCATTTAAATCGTGGGCTAAATAACGAAACTGAACTGCTACCAATTTCTTTGTGAATTG
Source organism: Chitinophagales bacterium (assembly GCA_044448365.1). Taxonomy (GTDB): domain Bacteria; phylum Bacteroidota; class Bacteroidia; order Chitinophagales; family Chitinophagaceae; genus VBAU01. Next base: position 6,111 of record JBIOGV010000014.1, on the reverse strand, counting down.
TTAATTTAAAAATGATATTCTTCATAAGCAGCTGTTTGTTTTAATTTGCACACATGAAAAAATACTTACTCATTTTCTGCAGCCTTTTTTTATTGAGCGCTGCCGTTATTGGCCAAACGGAAGACGCAAAGACTTTGCATGAGAATGCCAAAATGTTCATGCGACAGGGAGACTTTGACAATGCCATCATTATTCTTAACCGGGCAATACAGCTGGATAAAAATAATCTCGATATCCTGAAAGATCTTGCTATGTCTTACTATTATAAACGCGATTATCAAAAAGCGCTGGATGAGGTAAAGATTCTTTTGGACAGGGACGATGCTGATGTAGTATCGTATCAAATTGGTGGAAATGTTTATAAAGCATTGGAGGAAGTAAAAGAGTGCGAAAGGGTTTACAAAACAGGTCTAAAAAAATTCCCAAACAGCGGTCCTTTGTACAGTGAGTACGGTGAGCTGCTCTGGGCAAAAAAAGATTTTTCCTCCATTGATCTCTGGGAAAAAGGGATCAGGCTTGATCCGGCATACTCCGGTAATTACTATAATGCCGCTCTCTTTTATTTTTATACAAAGGATAAAGTATGGAGCCTCGTTTATGGAGAAATTTTCGTAAATATGGAAAGTCTCAGTGAACGGGGTACGGCGATGAAACAATTATTGTTCCAGGGTTATAAAGAAAAATTATTTACTGATGCCAATATAATGGCAGACCAGCAAAAGAATAAAAATGAATTCTCAAAAGCATTTTTAGAATGTATGGACAAACAATCTTCATTGGTTACCCGGGGAATTACCACTGAAACACTGACCATGATCCGAACCCGGTTCATCCTGGAATGGTTTGATAAACATGCGGCACAATTTCCCTATAAATTGTTCGACTATCAAAGACAATTAATACAGGAAGGTATGTTTAATGCCTACGATGAATGGTTGTTTGGAACTGTTGAAAACCTGGCAGCGTATGATAGCTGGACAAAGGATCATGACGAAGAATATAAGAATTTTACGGCCTTTCAAAAAACCAGGGTATTTAAAATGCCCCAGGGCCAATACTACCAGGATAGCAAATAATAGATGAATCAATGTGTGATAATAAGGTCCCGTGGTTCGGGACTTTTTGGTTTTTTAGCTAAATTGGACGATCAAATAATTAAGCATTTGTAAAGAACGGTAACGGCTTGCGTTTTTACACTGGTAATGAGACAATGGATATGCACACTTTAACGATTGTACTATGACCATTCCCCAAAGATTGTTTGACTGTATCCAGTATCGCTTGGAAAATATGCCGGCAGAGGATATGCTTGCGGCCAAGGAAGGAGGTGAATATAAAAAATACAGCACTGAAAAAATTTTTAAGTTAGTAGATGATCTGAGTGCGGGTCTTCTGAGTCTCGGGATCGGACCTGGTGATATGAGTGAAGAGGGAAGAGATAAGATAGCCATCCTTAGTAAAAACAGAGCGGAATGGATCATTGTTGACCTGGCAGTACAAAAAATCGGGGCAGTGCTTACTCCCATTTATCCGACCATTAGCATTAACGAATTAAAATTTGTACTCAATGATGCACAGGTAAAAATGGTTTTTGTAAATGATGAGGATCTTTTTTTGAAAGTATTGAGTGTAAAGGCGGATGTGCCTACTTTGAAAGAGATTTATTCTTTTGAACACATAGCTAATGCAAAACACTGGAAAGAGATTTTTGCTTTCAGCAGCAATGAACTGAAAGAACGGGTAAAATCCATTGCAGCAAAAATTAAGTATGAAGATCTTGCCACAATTATTTACACATCGGGTACCACGGGCACACCAAAAGGAGTTATGCTTTCACATAAAAATATTCTTTCGAATGTGATAGCCTCGATGCCTTGCTTTCCACCCGGCAACAAGGCCTTAAGTTTCCTTCCCCTCAATCATATTTTCGAAAGGATGGTCTCCTACATGTATCTTTTTAAAGGGGTTTCCATTTATTATGCAGAAAGCCTGGAGACAATTGGTGATAACCTGAAGGAAGTAAAACCACATATGTTTACTACCGTTCCGAGGCTGCTGGAAAAATTGTATGATCGTATCATGCAAAAGGGAAGCGAACTGTCTGGAATAAAAAAGAAATTATTTTTTTGGGCACATGGCCTGGCAGAAAAATTCGAGATCAACAAAAAGTTGAGCCTGGCGTATAGAATTCAACTGGCACTGGCCAATAAACTGATCTTTAAAAAATGGAGAGAAGGATTGGGAAATGAACTGAATGCGATCATTACAGGCGGAGCCGCCTGCCAGGTAAGACTTATCAGAATATTTTCAGCAGCAAAAATTGTCATTATGGAAGGCTATGGCTTAACCGAGACCTCTCCTGTGATTGCGGTGAATCGGTTCGACGAAAAACAAAGAATGTTTGGAACCGTGGGCCCGCTGATAGATGGTGTAGAAGTAAAAATTGCCGAAGACGGAGAAATATTTAGCAAAGGGCCGAATATTATGTTGGGTTATTATAAACAGCCTGTTCTTACTGCACAGGAAATCACAGATGGCTGGTACCATACAGGGGATATAGGCATGCTTATTGAAGACCCTAAAAACCCTGCGAATAAATTTTTAAAAATTACCGACAGAAAAAAAGAACTGTTCAAAACCAGCGGAGGTAAATATGTAGCCCCATTACCCATTGAAAACAAACTCAAAGAATCGCCGTTTATTGAACAGGTCATGCTGATCGGTGCAGAACAAAAATTTGTGGGCGCACTCATTGTACCTTCATTTCCGGCTTTAGATGACTGGGCCAGGAGGAATAATATCAATGATCTCAGCAACGAACAACTGATACATAATTCAAAAGTCATTGAGTTGTTCAAAGAGTTGATTGAAAGCTTCAACAAATTTTTCAATCATGTGGAGCAGGTTAAAAAATTTGAATTGCTTGCACACGAATGGAGCGTGGATACCGGGGAAATGACACCTAAACTTTCTTTAAAACGAAAAGTAATCATGGAAAAATACAGGGATGCTATTGAAAGGATCTATCAATAACAATAATACAATACCTGCCAAACGGGACTAACGTTAATATTATCATGCCGCGCCTGTCTTCCGGCCGGCTATACCCGGCATTCTAGTAATCAAAATGTATCTCTGGATATCCCGGATCAAGTTGTGGAAGACTTTTAAAGTTTCATAGTAGACCCAACAAGCCGGAGTTCAAACTTTCTGGTGGAAGATTTAAATTCGGTGCTTGCCACAGATTGCACAGATGAACACAGACTACCTGAATCTTAAAAATTGTCTGTGAAAATCTGTGGCTTAATTTTAAGTAGTCCCGACATGCCGCAGTTCGAACTGCTTTTTGGTGAAATATCTAAATTCTATTCATGCCACAAATTGCACAGATGAACACAGATTGTTTGAATCTTGAGAATTCTCTGTGAAAAGCACTGACTACCGGCAGGCAGGTGTGCTATCTGTGGCCTGCTCTTAAGTAGCTTTATCCGAAGAGCGTTCATTTCTTTCCAGTCCTGCCAAAACCTTTGTGAGAAAACAAGTGCGTTTAATTTTTAGGAAAGTTGGGGTCCGCCTTTACTTCCTCCATTTGCTGCGTGTGCCGGTTGCTGTGGGCCGCTATAAACAATACCATCTGATAGCTGTCATATGTTCCTGCAGGAAATGTCAACACATGATTTCTCAAGTCCGCATCGGTAATTTGTACAAACTCGATAAGTTTTTCCCTTGCAGCCCGGAATGAAGCCAATGCATCTGCCAATGATTTGAAGGGAGTGTTCTGCGGTTCCATGGCCGGGGCAGTTTTTACTTTCTTTGCGCGGCTCTCAATCATTTGAACCACCTGCTCATCTGTAGCTTTGATCTCGCTACGTTTTTCAGGATTAGCGGCTTGTTTCAAAGCAGCATCGGTCATTTGCCAAAGCATTTGCTCAGTAACTGCAATATGTTTTATACATTCAGCAATGCTCCAGCGATCAGGGGCCGGTTTAAAGTTCAGCTGAGCATCGCTCATCCCCAGCAACGAATTGAAAACACCCTGCTCAGTTTGAGATAAAAGTTCGGATGCTGTTTTTCTTTCCTTGTCTGTTATTGACGTCTTTTTGCCTGTAAAAGCCAACAAAAGAAAAGCAAATACAAAAATGGAAACCTTTTTCATAAAATGATATTTTAATGATAGATAAAAGCATTTGACGTTTGAAAGGGATCGGATAGGACAAAGAAGATGGGAAAAATACAAATTTATGGATAAATCATTGTGATCCTTTTCAAGGCATCAGATGTACGGAGTAGCCTCGGCGGGAATCGAACCTGCATCTGGAGCTTCGGAGGCTCTTATACTATCCATTGTACTACGAGGCCAAAGTAACAAAACTACAGGAAAAAATTTTGCAAACAGACCAGGTATTCAGTGGCAACTATGGCTTTTCTCATATCAATCTTTCTTCTACACAAAACTATAGTCTTTATTTAATACCTGTTATTGAAGTTTAAATTTTGCCTCCTTTACATCACGTGAATTACCGCCGATATAAACCTTAAAATCACCCGGCTCATAAATATATTTTAGCTCCGAATCATAAAATTTAAGTTTATCAACATCAATGATAAAACGAACCTGTTTGCTTTCGCCCTTCTTTAAAAATATTTTTTGAAACCCTTTTAATTCTTTTACAGGTCTCACTACTGAACCAACAATATCCTGTATATACAATTGCACAGTTTCTTCTCCATCATAGTTACCAATGTTTGTTACAGAGACTGTAGCATGGATAGGCCGGCTGGCTTTGACTACTGAATTGCTTAATTGAATATCACCATAGCTAAAGTCTGCATAGCTCAATCCAAACCCAAAAGGAAATTTCGGATAAATGGAGAGATCAATATAGGCCGATCTGTAAAACCGATCACTATCATTTGTAGCAGGACGTCCAGTGCTGTAGTGATTATAATAAATAGGAATTTGTCCCTCTGCTCTCGGGAAAGTGATAGGCAATTTCGCCGAAGGATCATAGTCACCGAATAATATATCAGCAATGGCATCACCGGCTTCTGTTCCCAGCCACCAGGTATATAAAATAGCAGGAACATGATCTGCTGTCCAGTTAAATATCAATGGTCTTCCTGCATTGATCATTACAATCACAGGTTTTCCTATTGCATAAATTGCTTTTATCAGTTCTTCCTGCATACCAGGCAAATGAAGATTGCTCCTGCTTTTTGCTTCACCACTCCAGTCACTTCCTTCGCCTACATTCATAATTACAATGTCGGCCTGCCTGGCAACTTCAATGGCTTCTGAAAAACCTGCCTGCGAACTATCATCGAGCCCGCAACCTTTTGCATACAACAGTTTTGTATTACCACTCAATTTATTTTGTATTCCCTGCCATACAGTAACAATCCGGGCGGTATCATCGGGCCATGTGTACGACCAAAAGCCAACATTATCTCTTATTGCCTTTATGAATGGACCAATGAGCGCAATCGTTTTAATCTGTTTGCTCAACGGCAGTAAATGATTTTCATTTTTCAACAATACAATACTTTTCTCTGCTACCATTTTTTCCACTTTCAGATTTTCGGCATTATTCCACTGCTTTTCTTCTCTTTCTTTATTACAAAATTTAAAGGGATCATCAAACAAACCCATCTCAAATTTCTTATGAAGAATTCTTCGCACTGCATCATTGATTAATTCTATTTTCACTTTTCCATCTTTCACCAACCTTGCCAGGTTATTGATATAGCTGCGGCTCTCCATATCCATATCACTGCCTGCAGTCACTGCTTCCAGCGCCGCTTCATAATTATCCTTTGCAAAACCATGATTGATCATTTCACCGATCGATCCCCAGTCACTTACCACAAAACCCTTGAAATTCCATTTGCCTTTCAGAATATCTCTTTGCAAATACTTATTTCCCGTTGCCGGTATTCCATTCAGATCGTTGAATGAATTCATCAATGTCGCAGCACCGGCATCAACAGCTGCTTTGAACGGAGGCAGATAAATCTCCAACAATGTTCTTTGACTCATGTCGACCGAATTATAGTCGCGACCGCCGATAGCAGCGCCATATGCCGCAAAATGCTTGGCACAAGCCATCAAGG
>JBIOGV010000013.1:0-30415 GCA_044448365.1 Chitinophagales bacterium | reverse complement strand
TGTTTCTTAACATTTTCCACAGAATCCGCCAGGTCTTTCATTGCTTTTTCGTTTAGCTCAGTAGCTGTAAATCCGTAAAGCGCCTTCCCTGCATCAAGCCAGGTTTCACTTTCAGGCCTCACTCTTGCCGGAAGTTCGATAACGCCTAATCCATCAAGGGGCAATGCATCGGAGCCTTTATCATCCGGATCAATTGTATTCGGATGAGCATGATTATCCACTGCCCTGATCTTGTTTATGAATTCAGCCAGCTCTGTATCGGTTGCAGACTGATAGGAGGTTGTTCCCACGTTAGCCGTGTGGGATTGGTTGCATGATGACAAGTAAACTGTGATGCAGGCAAAAGAAATAATTGTAACCAGCTTTTTCATGTTTAGTGGGAATAATATGAATGACGGGATTTAAATACTTCCAATAATTCTAAATATACGCAACTTCATTTATGAGTTTTTTGCGTCTCTATTTATTGTTTCTATTTACCTGCATCATGATGACGGATGCCATCCACCGTTTACATTGATCGTTTGATTGGTAATGTAGCCATTCATTACCAGCAATACTGCCGCCTGGGCTACTTCATCAGCGGTTCCGAATCTTCCTACAGGAATTGTTGAAGGAGAAGGCGCTCCCAGCTCATTGATCATATTAGTTTCTATGATCGCAGGAGCGATCGCATTTACCGTGATACCCTCTGTGGCAAGATTTTTTGCATAAAAATGCATCATTCCCAATTGTCCTGCTTTTGAAGCTGCATAATGAAGACCGATGACCCCACCTGTTTGCGCGGCAACAGAGGATATCATAATGATGCGCCCCCATTTATTCTTACGCATGCCGGGTAATACAGCCTGTGTAACAAGAAAGCCGGATTTCAAATTTATTTTTATCATTTTATCAAAATCGTCTTCTGTTGTTTCTTCCACCTTGCGCCTGAGAGAAATGCCTGCATTGTTGACAAGAATATTTATTTCGCCAATTTCTTTTTCAATTTTACTGATCATTGCTGATACCTGTTCAGCTTCGGAAACATCTGCCCGGATTGGCCATGCTTTTATGCCCTTTGATTGGATCATTTTGCAAACCTCAAGTGCCCCTGCTTCCCTGTACTGATAGTTCACAACAATATTGATTCCTTCATCGGCAAAGGCAAGCGCAATGGCTTTTCCAATACCGCGACTGGCGCCTGTTACTAGTGCGATCTTATTCTTTAGTTCATCCATAATTATTTATTTACTTTTTCTATTAACCGTGTTACTTGCTGGCTAGTTCTTTTCAATTTTTTCTTGCTGATCTTTCATCACAGCAGAAGATGGGCATATACAATGAGCCGCAATAGTAATACCGGTTTTATTATGCGGGTAAACTGTCCCCAGGGAAACTTTTGCAGGGATGTACTTCATAAACAAATACCCCGGCCTGAACAGCCGGGTCTTCATCCACGATCTTTTTCGATTCTTCAACACTTGTATTGAAAATATATAAACCATTTACACTCGTCTCTGCTGTTACAGGGCACACAATAGATAAAACTCCATCGGCTTTCAGTGAAAAATTGCGGCGGGCGTGTTCCCATATCAATTTTTTTATATCGGGATAATCGTTTGCCTGTGGGCCGGGTTTCAAAAGAACTATAGTGTAATCTTTTGTTTTCATCAGCATTTGCTGCATGTATTCGTCAGTAATTGTGGTCATTGATATAAAGATTTAGAAACAATGATGACACAAAATTAAGGGTATGGAATTGTAGCGGTGCTTGATAAGTGCAGCCGTAATCGGGTACAACAACCGGGTGCGAATGGATTCAATGCAGCAATTAATGTTCGGACAAAAGTCTATGATTCCCCGGTACAAAACTTGCTTCCCGGGAGCGATTCTTGCAAAATATGCAAGCAACCGGAATAAGATTGATTGGAATGGCGTAAATAAAACTGCCTGACTTATTTTTTTACATTGATATTAACTGTTGCAGAGAGCTTGCTGCCATAGGAGCGATGCAGACCATCGGCAAACTGTAATGTAAGTTTATGCTTACCGGGTTTTAAAGGAATCGTTGCTTCTGTTTGGCCTTTCCCATAATGCAGATGAGTAGAATCCTTGGGAACCATCGTGCCACTTGCGAGTGAATCTTCAGCATCAACAAAAATATGATAGTGACCCGAACCCGCAACTACAGGGCCTGCCGTGTCCACTTTCATTTTATCAGCGGCCATTTGCACTTTTACAGGTGAAGTGACCGTTTCGTTATTCTTTAAATTTTTAAAATAAACTTTGGCGCCTTCTGGTACTGCGGGAAGTTCGGAAACCGACGCAGTTGAAGACATATTGTGGGTGGTGTCTGCACTCATTTTTTTATCAGTACTATCATTGGTACCAGAGGAATTATTTTCTGAATTATTGCAGGCAAACAAAATAGTTGCGAGTAAAGGAATCAAGACTTTTTTGTTCATAAAAGGGATTTAGAAGCTAAAGTTACAGGGAATTTGAATTGCCTGGAAACCTGGTTTTTGCAGGCAGCTTAATTGGTTTACAGGACATTTGCAAATTGTTATGTGAAAATTAGCTTAAGAAAGTTGACAAAAATTAATAATCCTCAAATTGAGGGGCTGGGCTCTTGCATTTTAAGCGTTGAGATATTAATTTTATTGTCGTGAAAGCTATCATCCGTCAATACAGACAATTTTATGCTATGCCCAAGGAAATTCCTGACAGGGTTGTAGTTTCCCATCTCATTGTGCTTATTGTTTTCTTTTTTACTCTTGGATTTATGGTTAGCCAGGTTATTATTTTCCTGCTTGGCAAATGAGTTTATAAATTCAACACTTTGTCTTTTGGATACTTAACACTGTACGCAAACCTTATTTTCTTAACCTCACCGGGTGCCAGTTGAAGTTTCCAGTTTAAAATGCCAAGATCATTATTGACTTCAGCATCAGATGTCTCCGTAAGTTCAACTTCAATTTCTTTATTCGTTGATAATGGGAACTGATCTTTTAACAACATTCTTACTGAATCTTTTTTATTGTTCTTAACCGTGAGCTCATAAGTTATTTTCTGGACTTTATTACTGCCTAAAAATTTTATGCTGCTAAAATCAATGAGCTTTTCTCTTTTTACAACAACCCGTTTATCTCTTCCCAGGGTAAGATTGAGCGTATCGGATGTAGAATTGGGATCAATAAATGATTTGCCGACGTAGGTCCCTTCAAAAATGATATTTGCATCCCCCGGCAATAGGTTCAGCTTTTCCCAGCCTGGAACTTCTGCCAGCAAATAAACATCTTTATCAAGCCTGGGTACATCGTAATATTTATAAAAGGCATCCGTTGCATATTCTTTTAATGTGGCGGTCTGTTCTTTTCCATTTGTAGGTACATCATAAGGTATCCCGACATCGAATGTTACATTCAATTCATTATCGGTTACTGAAATATAATCTTCAAGACCATCTTTCAGAGTTACCACAATTACTCCATTGGCGCCTCTTGCTCCGTAGATCGAGGTGGCAGCAGCGTCTTTTAAAACCTCAACGCTTTTAATGGATGCCTGGCTGATTTTTGAAAATTCCTGTTCACTCATAATAGCGCCGTTTACAACATACAATGGTTTATTATTCTCATCAAGCGTATTTGATCCTCTCACTTTAATATTTCCGTATCCTGTTACAACTGTTTCATTCAACTGCGTACCCGGAACTTTTCCATATAAAGAATTTTGTATGGTATTGGAAGCACTTAATTCTTTATCCAGTATTACGACCGGATTGATATAGCTTAAAAACCAGGATTGTAAAACCGGCGCATTGCCCCACTGACTGGGTAATGAAGTGGAAAGAGAAAGCTTTACCTGCTTCCAGTCAATACCCGTTGTCTGGACGATCTTAGCCTTGTAAATCACTTGGAGAGGTTTTTTTATATCATCAACACGCAGGTCATAATAAGGTGTCCAGTATGCATTTGGAGAAATATAGGAAACAGTAAAATCATATTTACCGGCAGTTGCAACAGATAACTGCAATAGTAAACGACCGGAAGTCTTGGTATTTTTTTTCTCTTCTTCGGTAAGTTGGTTTTTTAATTTTGCCAGTTGATCGTTGAGTTTCCCCTTTTTATTTTGCAAACCGGCTAGTTCATTTTGCAATTCGGCAGATTTTATTTTATAAAAATCCATTAGCTTCATTAACTCGGCTACGCTAAGACCCGTTTGTTCTCCTTTAATATTTTTATTGACTTTTAAGATATCAAGGAGGTCTGATGCTGTGGCTATGAAAAGATTGATCTTTTCTATTTCAGAGCTCATATGATCAATTGAATCTTCCAATATTTTAACATAAGCCGAAGGCTCAAGGGGTATTAAGTAATTATTTGAGAATTCAACGCCAAGAATCGTAACGGCAGCGGGGCAATTTATCTGTATGCTGTTAATATCAATATTGTTACTGATGTTTTCAATATCCAGCTCAAGATCTCCCTGGTTTAGCTGGGCCGCTGCCGTATGAACCATTTCTGCCCCGGAACGGTAGATTGTTACAGATTTTAAATTGGCACCGATAGATTTTTTATCGTCAGAGGCATTACTCAAAAGGCAAAACAGCAAGACAATAGCTGTAAGCAGACATTTACCTGGCATAGTATCAATTTTAATAACGATGCCCGGTTTCGATGGATTACATAAAAGATATTGACATAAATTCGGCCGGGTGATTAAAGACTATTATACTATTCTCGAGGTACCTCCCAATGCAGGGTTACCAGAGATCAGGAAGGCCTATCGCCGCCTGGCGTTGATCTATCATCCCGATAAGAACCTGGATGATCAAAATAAGGCTGCTCAATTCAATGATATTAAAGAAGCTTATGAAGTACTGACAAATCCGGCAAAAAAAGAGTTGTACCTGCAGCAGCGCTGGTATAATCAAAGCATTGGCAGAAAAAGAGCATGGGAGACAGTAACGCCGGTTTTCGTCTTACGGCTTAGTCTTGAACTGGAAAAATATGTTTCAACGCTCGATGTGTATCGGATGAATACCGAAGGGCTTTCCGATTATGTACTGGAGTTGCTTTCGATGGATACAATTGAAAAGCTCAATCAGTTCAATGAAAAGGAGATCAACCGCCAGGTTATTTCTTCTATTTTGACCGCAATAACACCTTTACCGTTGAAATTTATAAAACCAATATCAGGGTCACTTAAAATAATAGCCGGCAATGATGAAGGGTCCCTGCAAAAGATAAACGAATCCCTATTAGATCATAAAAGGAAATTTCTCTGGGATAAATATAAAATTGTACTGGTGCTCTTATTCACAATACTAGTTTGTCTTTTGATTTATTTTACAAGCAGGTAACTTAATTTTTGAAAATTCATTTTTAATTTTTAGTTTCATTATTACTTCCGACCTGCATAAACTCCGTTTTAGTCAGAACCCTTTTTTGATTTTGTCCGTAAAGGATCATTAACTTTTGGCATGAATATTCACTAACCAATAAATAATCAATTATGAGAACGCGATTGTATTTATTTTCAGCACTTCTTATTGTTTCTTCTGCTTTCTATATTGTGAGCTGCAATAGCGGCTCAAATGAAAAAAAAGATACGACTACAACTGAAAAAAAACAGATGTCACAAGAGGACATGATAAAAAGAGGCAATTATTTGATGATTACAAGTGGATGTCACGATTGTCATTCTCCGAAAAAATTCGGACCGCGCGGAGAGATGACCCTGGATTCATCAAAATTACTTTCCGGACATCCGGGAGAAATACCAATGCCTCCGGTAAATTTGAAATCGTTAGAACCTGGCCAATGGATGAGCATGTCCGGAGACCTGACTGCTTTTGTTGGTCCATGGGGTTTGAGCTATACTGCTAATCTGACCCCGGATTCTGCAACAGGAACAGGCGCGTGGTCAGAAGAACAATTCATAAACACTTTAAGGAATGGAAAACATTTGGGAAATGGAAGACCAATCATGCCACCTATGCCATGGCAATTCATTTCACAAATAAACGATGATGATCTCAAAGCAATTTTTGCCTTTTTAAAATCATTACCCCCGGTAAAGAATGTTGTTCATGCTCCTTTTAGTCCCGATGAAGTAAGAAATATGTCTGCAACAAAATAATCAATTCAATAATAAAGCAACGCCTCATTTTTAGTGAGGCGTTTTTTATTGATTTTTCTTATTAGTTATCATTTTGCATCTAACAATTGACCATACATTTCTTCTCTTAACTGGTGTATTCGTTCATCTTCAATATACTGATCGAATTCCATGAGCCGGTCGATAACACCATTGGGAGTTATTTCGATCACTCTGTTGGCAACTGTCTCCATGAATGTATGGTCGTGTGAGGAGATGAGGACCACGCCTTTGAAATTTACTGCACCTTCATTGAAACTTTGAATACTTTCCAGGTCAAGATGATTGGTGGGCTGATCAAGAATAATGCAATTTGGATTTTGCAGCATCATCCGGCTGATCATACAACGGACCTTTTCACCGCCACTCAGCACTTTTGTTTTCTTCATTACATCATCGCCGCTGAATAACATTTTTCCGAAAAAGCCGCGAAGAAATGGCTCATCCGCATTGGTTATCGATGCAGGTACCCACTGGCGAAGCCAATCCATCAATGTAAGATTCTCTTTAAAAAACCTGCTATTCTCCAACGGAAGATAGGCTGTCGTAATGGTAGTGCCCCACTCATAGCTACCGGTCTCGGCATTGGTTTCTTTATTAATGATCTCAAAGAAACTGCTTATAGCCAGCGGGTCCCTGCTGTAAAAGGCGATCTTATCACCCTTGTTAACTGTGAAAGAGACATTATCGAAAAGCACGCGACCATCAACAGACTTGCTTAGTTTTTCAACATTTAAGATCTGATTTCCAACTTCACGCTGCGGAGTAAAAATGATTCCGGGGTATTTTCTGTTGCTTGGCTCAATTTCCTCAATGGTTAATTTTTCCAATGCTTTCTTTCTTGCTGTAGCCTGTCTTGATTTGGAAGCGTTGGCGCTGAATCGAGCAATGAAATCAAGTAAAGCCTGTCTTTTTTCTTCTACTTTTTTGTTCTTATCATTCAACTGCCTTGCCATTAGCTGTGACGATTCATACCAGAAAGTATAATTACCTGTAAAAATTTTGATCTTCTGCCGGTCCACATCAGCTACATGCGTACATACTCCATCTAAAAAATGCCGGTCATGGCTCACCACCAAAACAATATTTTCATAGTCAGCTAAAAAGTTTTCTAACCAATTAATTGTTTCTATATCCAAACCGTTGGTAGGTTCGTCAAGCAATAAGATATCAGGATTACCAAACAATGCCTGCGCCAGCAACACCCGCAATTTCAAATTTGAGGGAATATCTTTCATCAGGCTTTGATGAAATGTATCATGCACACCCAGGTTATTCAACAAACTGCCGGCATTACTTTCCGATTCATATCCGCCCATTTCACCAAACTCCGCTTCCAGTTCAGCTGCTTTCATTCCATCTTCTTCGGTAAAATTTTCCCTCGCATAGATCTTTTCACGTGCATGCATGACTTTCCATAGCTGATCATGTCCCTTCAATACTGTATTCAACACAGTAAATTCGTCAAACTCAAACTGATTTTGTTTCAACACAGCCATTCTTTCACCGGGCGTAAATTCGATCGTCCCTTTGTTGGGCTCAATTTCGCCGCTGAGGATCTTTAAAAAAGTAGATTTGCCTGCGCCGTTGGCACCGATCACACCGTAACAATTTCCTTTGGTGAAATTAAGGTTCACCTCATCAAACAAAACTCTTTTACCAAATGAAAGCGTTACATTTTTTACACTGATCATCCTTAAAATTTTGAAGCCGCAAAGGTAAGTTATTCCTTCATTGTGGTAAATAGCCCGATCAATGATTTTTGTTATTTTGAAACCAGTTGCATAAACATCGCCCTGAAGAATTTTAAACATATTTTGTAGTTTTATCATTGTCCAAAACAAACTGTTTAATCAAAAAAATTTCTATGCTACCATTTATTGAAATAACAACGAAGGATGACAAAAAACTGCTCATCAATACAAATATTATTGAAATGATCCAGGTCACAAGGGGTAAAACATACTTAAAGTATAAGGCAGATAATGCATCTGGTGCTCCCGGTCTTGAAATAAAGGACGATTACGAGGCGATCAAACGCCAACTTTCAAAACAGAAGTAATTTTATCGTATCGTCTTATCACTTTAAATTTGTCGTTCCGCGGCGGTGGCGAACCTGCCTGCCGGCAGGCAGGACTGGTTAACGCAAAAAATTATACCTTGTTTTATGTTTATGCGATAAGAGGTTTTGTGAGGAATTACATTTATGTAGGGTTGACAAATGATATTGAAAGAAGATTTGTTGAGCATAATAATGGTGAAAACAGGTCAACAAAGGCATACAGACCATTTATCTTAATACACAAAGAGGAATTTAACAATAGAGCGGATGCAAGAAAAAGAGAAAAATATCTAAAGTCAGGAATAGGAAAGGAATTTTTAAAATCATTGAAATAAACGCGGCGGTGGCGAAACTGGTAGACGCACTACTTTGAGGTGGTAGCGGTCGAAAGACTGTGGAAGTTCGAATCTTCTTCGCCGCACTTAATGGCTGGTCATAAGACCGGCCTTTTTGTTGACTTCAGCTAATTATTTTTTTAAAACAATCCGAAACGTAGTTCCTTTTCCGATCTCTGAAGATTTTACAAAGATTTCCCCTTTGTGATACTGATCGATGATTCGCTTTGATAAGCTCAGGCCCAGACCCCAGCCACGTTTTTTCGTAGTAAATCCCGGGTTGAAAACGCGGGAAATATTTTGTTTGCTGATCCCTTTGCCGGTGTCTGTTACATCAATGTTTACCGAATCACCCGTGTCGCGAATATCAATTGTAATAGAACCTCGACCCTCCATCGCATCGAGTGCATTTTTCAAAAGATTTTCAATCACCCAGTCAAAAAGAGGCTCTGAGATCCTGGCCTCAATTTCTTTTTGATTGTGAGAATTGATCGTAAAATTTACTTTTTCGCTTGCCCTTTTACGAATGTATTCTACCATATTGCCGACCTGGGTTATAATATTGCTTTCTTCAAGTTGCGGTTTGCTGCCAATTTTTCCAAACCTGTCTGAAACCAATCGTAACCGATCCACATCTTTTTCCAGTTCACGAACGATTTTTTCGTTCGCGGCATTTTGTTTCAGCATTTCCACCCAGCCTTCAAGTGATGAAACCGGGGTGCCCAATTGGTGTGCCGTTTCTTTTGCCATTCCAGCCCACACCTGGTTTTGAACCGCTCTGTACCTGCTTCGAAGTGCGAGTATAGTAACGATGATAAACAGGCCGACAATACATAATTGTACAAGAGGATAATAACGCACTTCGTTCAACAGATCTGAATTACCATAATAGTATTTATTAAATGTTTTGGGATTGGAAGTAATTTCCACCTGGATCGGATCATGTATATTTTTATATTGACGAACTTTTTCCCGGAGGTAATTAGCGTCCCTTGTAATTCGGTTTGAATCGAGATTTGCATAAACACCGGAAGGATTGTCTTGTTCATCCGTTTCTATGATCGGAATTTCCCTGTTCTCAATAGCAATTTGATTGGTAAAGTTCAAAACATTCGGATCATCGCTTGTGGCTTTTAATTTTAGCGACTCGACAAAAGAGCTCACCCTGATTTTTTCATCTTTTTCAATTTTATTTGCCAGGTATTTTGAATAGAATATTGTACCTGTCACGATCAGGATTGCCACAAAAGCAAGGAGAGTTCGCCAACTGAAAAGCTGCCTATACATAACGGAAAAATACAAATAACAAATATCAAGTTCCAAAAAACCGCCAAATTAAAAAATAAAACCCCGATGATCGGATAATTAACCAGTGTTTTATTTTATTTGTGATTTGCTATTTGGTTCTTATGATTTAGTTATTCTTATTTTTGAAAAAACATTTTCTTTTTGAATCATCAGCCAAAAGTTGCCATCGTAATTCTGAACTGGAACGGAAGGAAATATCTTGAGCAATTTTTGCCATCGGTTTCAGCTACTGCTTTTTCTAATTTCGAGATCATTGTAGTTGACAATTGTTCCACTGATGATTCAACGTCTTTTCTGGAGAAAAATTTTTCTTCAATCAGGGTCATACACCTGCCCGTTAATTACGGGTTTGCCAAAGGTTATAATGAAGCCCTTAAACACGTCATTGCTGACTACTACGTGCTTTTAAATTCTGATGTGGAAGTGAATGCCGACTGGCTGCAGCCTATGGTAGCTTTGCTGGAAAAAGACAGAACGCTGGCCGCCTGCCAGCCCAAAATTCTTTCTTACCATAAAAAAGATTTATTTGAATATGCCGGAGGTGCCGGTGGCTGGATCGATAAATATGGTTATCCATTTGCCAAAGGGAGAATTTTTGATATTTGTGAAGAAGATCATGGACAATATGACGATGTATCACTGGTCTTTTGGGTAAGCGGTGCCGCCATGTTTATTCGCTCATCGGTATTTCATGAGGTGAGCGGTTTTGATGAATATTTTTTTGCTCACCAGGAGGAAATTGATTTGTGCTGGCGCATTCAATTGGCGGGATATAAATTGAGCAGTTGCCCGGCATCTGTTGTATACCATGTGGGTGGTGGAACTTTGCCAAGAGGAAACACCATGAAAACCTATCTCAATTTTCGAAACAACCAGATCATGCTGGCAAAAAACCTTCCATGGTCGCAAAAATGGTGGAAAATTCCTTTCAGGATCTTTTTGGATACTGTTTCAGCGTTTAAAGGATTACTGATAGGAGATGGCGGTTATTTTCTCGCCATACTCAGGGCACATATTGGTTTTGCCAAATGGATCTTGTTTGGGCAAGGTAAAAGTATGTTTCCAAAAACAAGAGACGGTGATCTGCATGGAGTATATGATCATAACCTGGTTTGGGCCTATTTTGTAAAAAAGAAAAAGAAATTTAGCCAGGTAATTAAAAATGGTTTTTCAATTTTTTAATTGAACCCCTATTTTTGCATTCAAATTATCATATGGATCATCAAAACGACCCACACCAGGAATACCAGGAAGAGCTTCAAAAGGTCCATGATCGTGATTTCACACATAACTGGGTTTCTTCTTCCGCATTTCTTTTTTATTTGCAGGTAGCTTGTATTGTTGCCATGGTGTTAGGTGGATGTTATATGCTCTATGAAAAAAGATATACAGGCAAACCGGATGTTGAAGTTCCTGACAATACCCTGTACACGCCGAAATATAAATAAAATCTCTTTAAGATTTTTTATAGCAAAAAAGCGAGTTAAGTCGTTTTTTTGGTTTGTGCCCCAGGCGGGAGTTGAACCCGCACAGGCCTTGCGGCCCACAGGATTTTAAGTCCTGCGTGTCTACCAGTTCCACCACCAGGGCAAAAAAGTTTCAGAGTTTGATAAGTTTACAAGTTTCAGAGTTTTTGTAAACTCCTGAACCTCTAAAACCTTTAAAACTCTTAAACCAAAAAAAATCCTCCGCCTACACAGCAAGAGGATGAACTGAGCGGAAGACCGGGCTCGAACCGGCCACCCCAACCTTGGCAAGGTTGTGCTCTACCAAATGAGCTACTTCCGCTTGACAAACTGTCTATCGAAGAACTATTTTCATTTCAGGCCACCCCATCCGCCTCAGGCGGATCATGCTCTAGCAAATGAGCTACTTCCGCTTGACAAACTGTCTATCGAAGAACTATTTTCATTTCAGGCCACCCCATCCGCCTCAGGCGGATCGTGCTCTACCAAATGAGCTACTTCCGCTTGACGAACTGTCTATCGAAGAACTATTTTTATTTTCAAACCACTTAGACTACCCTCCCGACAAGTCGGGATGCTCTACCAAATGAGCTACTTCCGCAGTATAAAAAGAACGAAGCAGAGGGTGGCAAAAATAGGAAATGAACGGGTCTCAAAAAAATTTCGAAAGGCTATTTTTATAATCCTTTTATCAGTTCCTCGGTCAGCTTATTTGCTTTTTCCAAAAGAATCTCTTTCTTGTTTTTTGCATCGGATTCTATCGTTTCTACCTGGTTGTATTCTGCAATACCCCTGGATAGAATTGTTTTTCTAAAGATTTTAAGATTTTTTATCATCACTTCATGATCTTGTATGTTTCCAAGATGATCTAAAATTTTATCAATCAATTTTACCAGTGGTTTTGTAAGTACAGGATCATTTTCAAAAGTTTTTACCCAATAAAAAATATTCTTAAGGTCTTTCCGGATAAGATGAGATTTTTCCCGGAAATGTTTCAGGTTGTGGTTTATGTTTTCCATTGAAGATGCAATCAGGCCCCGGACCGTTTTTATAGTTTCTTCCGTGTTGTATTGAGTAGGGCTTTGCTCTACGAGGGTCGTTAATTTGTCTAAATCCTCATTTTTATAATGACAGAGAATTTCCCGGCAATATTCGCTGACCTGATCCAGTAACAATTGGAGATATGCAAGTACGGAATTTAAGGATTGTTTATTTGTACCCGGAAATGACTGTAATAATTTCCTGCTCATTTCAATATTTCTATGTCTTCCGAAAAGGGAAAATAATTTCCTAGTTTCTGAGAATAATCCTTCTGTGTCTTCTTTTCCTGATAATGCTATATAGATTTTAAGATAGGACCTCAGTTTTTTTATTGAAACACGCAGATCATGTATGGCATCTGCATTTAGCTGTTGCTGTAATAGTGAAAGGTTTTTATAAAAAACACGGATTTCAATTTGCCAATGCCTTAATATAGGATTGTTGACAGGCATTTTTATTTAAAGATAGAATTTCTTTCAGGCACCTAACTTTAATGGAAGAATGCTTTCTTCAACAAACAGGTGGGAATAAATATCTGATTCGAGGTCATGCAACAGGGCATAACAAAGTTTCATCCACCCGGAAGCTTCGGCAGGAGGGATGTAGTTATTGGTCAGGCTTTGAATTTTGTGAAATAATTTTGAAATGTCTTCATGAATGGAGTGGAGCTGGTTTTTTAGAAAAGAAAAATCATAAGAGCCGGATGTGTCCTTCTTTATCGCAGGGAAGTAGACTGTTTCAGAATCTGTAAGATGTTTTTGCAGGAGTTTCCTTATATCATTAAAATGAATCCTGATTACAGAAAGTTCAGGATAAGTTTTAATATCCTGTACCGGCATAAACTGGAAACATTGATTCAGTGATGAAAGATTTCTTTTCTCGGATGTATGATATTTATCCGAAACAAAATTCATGACTTCAGCAGCATTGAGATTTTTTAGCTCCTGCTGCATTGTTCTTTTTTTCATCTTGAGTGCCATATACTGCAAATTCTTATTCAAAAATAGAAGCTTGTTAAACACGGACAAATGACAAAGACAGAATCCAGTTATGATTTTTATCAGCGTAAATAATGTGTATAAGTCATGGAGCTACCGTGCAAGATTTTCTTGCCAGTCTGTAACGATCCATTTGTTTCCTTTTTCAATGATGTGATGACCTTCTGCTTCAAGAAGCGTAGCTTGTTGTTCAATGCCACCAGGATATTTTTTATTAATGACACCGCCCTCTTTCAATGTGCGCCAGTAAGGGGTGCTATTTTTTTTGCCTTGCTGTTCTTCTTCTTCAGCAGCATGCGCGGCTATCCATGCGAATATTCCCGTCGTAATTGGGCAGGCAATATCAGTCTGGTGTTTTTGGGCGATTTTCTCACGTATGCGGTTAATCGTAATAACCTTGCCCGGCAACACTTTTTTCATGACTGCGTCGACTTCTTTTGGAGATGGTATCGTCATAGTTCCCTTGCCAAATTTTTTCTGCATTCTTACCGGGATCCTTTCAACCTTCGGCAAATCTTTGCTGTCATTTAATTTTTCTGTCCAGGTCTTTTTTGTTTTTATCACCATGATTTTTCTAATTCTTTCTGAAGATAAGTAGTAAAATTTCCGGGAAACAACTTATGAGAAGAATCAGCAGGAAATATGATTTGGAAACAAAATGAAGATCATTGCTCAAACCGGTAATTGTATTTGATTTTACCTGTAGGTTCTTTGTTCCGGTTAAAACTAGCCTCAATTGTCTTTAAACCTTTTTCATCATATGCGTATCGCCAGATCAGGTAACCTACGTCTCCTGCAGAAAGAGTGGTTCTTTTTTGGATGAGCTGGTTTTTGTCTGAATAATCAAACATGTAATCCGGAAGAAGTTTGCCCGCTTTTACATTAAAGCGCACAATATCCGTTAATCTGTTCCTTTCATCGTAATAATAATAAGTTTTTTCCCTGCTGATTTTTTTAATAAATGGCAATTCTTCAATTGCATTCCCCTTTTCGTCCAAAGTAAAACGTACTTCGGTCGTATCGCTGTTATTCACGATCCGGAACATTTTTACAGGCTTTCCATCAGTATTATAAAACCATTGATGCACTTCATTTGTATAAATACTGTCGTTGGCATCGTTCACAATGTTTTTTATGACCACCGGGTTGTTTTTCTCATCATAGGTATAAGTGGTTGTTGAAACAATTGATGATGAAGTATCAGAAACTGCTGTTAACAGCCCTTTTGCATCAAAACGATAATATTCAGTAGTAATATCAGTTTTATTCCTGCTTGCAATTTTCAGAAGTTTTTGACCGGGATAAAAATTGTGAGTTTCTGAAAAATCACTGTTTTGCACTCCTTCTGTATCAAAACCTGTGGCTTCAGCAGAGGACACTTTATTATTCAGATAAAGCTGTATGGTTTGATTCATTTCTTTTGTCCCGATGATGTCCTGGTAATAGTATTGTGCCTGCAGGGATATCGAACTGCAGGATATGAAAATTGCTACAACGATTTTTTTCATGAAGGCAGATATTCCTTTTTGTCAAAAATACTTGAATTGTTCAGTAACGAAAAACAAATCGGGCCTTGTATTTTTGTACTTATTTTTAGCAAAAATTTAGTGTGAGCCACGCACGCGAACGCAAAGAAAAAAACTGCCTGAACTGCGGAACCATTGTAGTAGGGCGCTTTTGCCATGTATGTGGACAGGAAAACCTTGAACCAAAGGAAACTGTCTGGCATCTGGTCTCCCATTTTTTTAATGATATTACTCATTTCGATGGAAAGTTTTTTCAAACATTGAAAATTCTTTTGTTTCGGCCCGGTTTTCTTTCAAAAGAATATATAAATGGCAGAAGAGCGAGTTACCTGAATCCTATACGAATGTATGTGTTCACGTCTGCTATTTTTTTCCTGCTGTTTTTTTCATTTTTCCAACAGGGAGAAGTATCAAAAACAGCAATAAACGGAAAAACCATCGCAGAAATTAACCAAATGGATTCGGCATCTTTTGCGTCTTTTACTGCTGCCATTAACAGTACCGGCAAAGCCATGACAAGAAAAGAATTCGGCGATTACATTGACAAGCAGCTATCTTCCGGTTTTCATGTAGGAGGGACCAACTATAAATCGCGAAAAGAATATGATTCACTCCTGGCCGCAGGTAAAAAAAATGATAATTGGCTTGTACGCCAGTTCATTTACAAACAAATTGCAATTAACGAAAAGTACAACAATGATACGCGGCTAATTTTTTCCGCCTTCTCACATACGCTGATTCACAGTTTGCCGCAGATGCTTTTCATTTCTTTGCCACTATTGGCCCTGATTTTAAAACTTCTGTATGTTAGAAGAAAGCAATTTTATTATGTAAATCATGGCATATTTGCCATTCATCTTTATATTTTTCTTTTTATAGCATTACTTATTTTGTTTACTATATCTAAAATTAATGACGGGCTTCACTGGAAGGCATTAGGTTCTTTTTCCGGCATGCTTATACTTGGATTATTTGTGTATGAATACCTCGCTTTAAAATTTTTTTATAAACAGGGATGGATAAAAACTTTTTTCAAATTTTTGCTGACTGATTTTCTTTTTTTGATCGTCCTGGCAGTTCTGTTTGGGATATTTATCTTCTTTTCTTTCTTTAATATTTAATTATATGGCAAACAAAGCAGCTGATGGGTTTGTAAAATTAGTTGGGATCATGGACGAGCTTAGGGAAAAATGTCCGTGGGATCAAAAACAGACAGTAGAATCCTTACGCCACATGACCATTGAAGAAACCTATGAGCTCGCTGATGCCATCACAGACAAGAACTGGCAGGGGATTAAAGAGGAACTGGGTGATCTTTTGTTACATATTCTTTTTTATTCAAAAATTGGAAATGAACAAAAGCAATTTACACTTGAGGAAGTGATCAATGGGATTACCGAAAAACTAATTGCCAGGCACCCGCATATTTATGGAAATATAAAAGTGAAAGATGAAGAGGATGTTAAGAAGAATTGGGAGAATTTAAAATTAAAGGAAGGTAAGAGATCAGTATTAAGCGGAGTGCCCATTTCGTTACCTGCTGTTGTAAAAGCAATCAGGCTGCAGGAAAAAGCAAGACAGGTTGGTTTTGAATGGGAGAATAAAGATCAGGTTTGGCAAAAAGTGGAGGAAGAGATCAGTGAGCTGCAGGGGGCTGTTGCAAAAAATGAAATAGACAGGATAGAAGAGGAATTTGGTGACCTGGTATTTTCATTGATCAATTACGCACGGTTTTTGCAGATTGATGCGGAAAATGCCTTAGAACGGACCAATAAAAAGTTCATCAGCAGGTTTAAAAAAATGGAGGAAGAAGCCCTGAAGAAAAGTAAAAAGCTGGATGAAATGACCCTCGACGAAATGGATGCCATCTGGAACACCATCAAACATCAACATAATACTTGAAAAAAAGGTTTCGACATATTTTGTTTTCCAGGTACAGCCTGTTGGCACTTGCTGTAGCAACATTTGCTCTTTCTTTTGCCTTCAATTCTTATGTTACACGTTTTTCTGCAGTTGCTCACGAAAAAAAATCACTGACACATTACATCCAAAAAGAAGAATCTGATTTTAATCAGTTTACCGGCGATTCTGTTTTGCTTCGCAAACTGGTGAGGAACCGGGAAACGCTGGGGGAATTTAAAGCTCTTAAGAATAAAGGATATGGAATATATATTGTTGCTGAATCGATCTTTGGTTCCCAGCAATTGATTTTCTGGAACAACCAGGATATTGTGCCTTCTGTATCCAGTTACAATCTTCACGGTGGCGAATATTTTAAATTGCTGGATAACGGGTACTATATTATCGTAAAAAAATATTTTTCACTAACCGGTACGGCCGGCAAATTGTGGGCTTATGCGCTGATACCTGTTCAATCGAAATACTATATCGAGAGCGAATTTCTAAATGATGAATTTGCTTACAGCAAAACAGCTCATAAAAGGATCATCATTAGTAACACAAAGACCAATTATCCAATAAAATCGTCTTCGGGTCAAACCCTTTTTTATGTTTCAAGAAAACCAACCAGCGCAATACCCGACAATGATACCGGGACCATCATTCTCCGGCTGATTTCCCTGTGTCTTTTTTTTGCATTTGCCCATTCACTGGCTGAATCAGTTGCAAGACGAGGAAAAAGCCAGTGGCTTGGAGTAGCGACTTTAATCGTTATTCTTGGTTTATTCAGGCTCAGTATTTACTTTTTCCCATCTTTTTATCAGTTCAGGCAATTTGAATTATTTGATCCGGCTGTATATGGTACTAATTTAATCAACCGTTCACTGGGCGACCTTCTGATTAATTCGCTATTATTTTCATGGGTCACTGTATTTACCTGGTCTAAACTGGGAAATAAAATGGATCTGCTTCGAAAATTCAAGACTGGCTGGAAATGGATCATCGGGACCATTTCATTATTGGTACTGGTGCGTTCAACTTTTGTGCTGGCAAGTGTTATCAAAAGCCTGGTGGATAATTCAAATGTGTCGTTCGATGTCACAGATTTTTTTAGTCTTAACGAATTCAGCGTAGTTGGTTTTATTGTACTGGCAAGCGTTTCATTGAGCTATTATTATTTTACTCAACTGATGTTTCGTTTTATATTACCTGTATTTGAGAAAAGGAAACCATTGATCTATTTTGGAATTGCATTAACGGGTCTTGTCTATCTCACTTTCCGGTTCGCTGATCCCACCATTCAATTTTATGTCCCTGTTTTAGTATGGCTTATAGGATATACCTGGTTAGTGAGCCAACGGGGGTTTGTCATCAACCGGTTTCATATCAATGTTGCCGGGATCATTTTCTGGATCTTTATTTTTTCCGTTTCCATATCTGCAATTATTATTACTGAAAACAAAGTGAAAGAATGGAACTCCCGGAAAATGATGGCAGAAAATCTTGCAAGCCTCGAGGACGAGTCGAATGAGCGGCTGTTAAGTATTGCTCTTTCTGATCTTGATAACAGGTTTCTTGCTTCCAACTTCTATCGCTTTTTGGATGAGGGAAATGGCCGGACCTTACGTGATAGTATCCTGACCGTAAACTACAAAGGATACGTTAATAAATATGATACCCGTTTATATGTATTTAAAGATTCCACGTTTACCAGTCTTTATAATGATGATGATCTTTCTTATGATGCATTGAGCAGCATTATTTCTGTCCAGAGTAAGCCCAGCGAAACTGTTGCAGGGCTTTATTCGTTTGTTACTTCCGATAATAAGATAACCTATATAACTAAAAGGCTTGTAACTAATGCGCACAATAACATACTTGGCGCAGTATTCATTGTGTCAACACCTAAAACAACCACTGCAAGTGCTTTGGAAGCCACACTTTTCAAAGAGCCTAATGAAAATGACCCGAAGGAATCTCCAATTTACTCCTATGCAATTTATAAGGATGGAAGTTTGCTGGAGTCTTCCAGTAAATATCCTTTTGCTACAAGTTTAACCAATGACCAGGTGCCCAAACAGGAGGTTGAGAAAAAGAAAAATGAAAATTTCGATGAATTATGGTACAGGGATAGTATTGGAAAAGTGATCGTTCTTGCCCGGAAAGGAGATTCTATTATTGAAGCCATCACTTTATTCTCGTACATATTTTGCTCCTTCCTTTTCCTGGTCACATTCATTCAGGCCGTTTCATTTCTTTTAAAAGTTGGAATGGACAGTAGAAAGTTGAAAAGCTTTTTCCAGGTCAATATTCGTACACAGGTACACAGCACTATTATTTTCATAAGCATACTTTCTTTTTTAATTATCGGCGCTGCTACCATTTCGTTTTTTATTACACGGTACAATCGCAACAATACCGACAAACTGAGCCGGACGATGAATGTGATGGTAAATGAAATGAAAAAAAGAATTGCTGATCACAGCATGTTTGACGATGTGACAAAAATCTATGAGCCGGGTTCGAATAGTGAATTAAGGAAATTGGTGAATGAAGTTGCAAACATCCATAACGTGGATGTGAATATTTATGACCTGAATGGGAACCTGAGAGTTTCATCTCAGGAAAATATTTACGACAAAGGAGTTTTAAGCAAGCAAATCAACCCCGAAGCTTTTTTTCATTTAAGCCGTTTGCGTGAAGTAGAAAGGGTGCAACAGGAAAACATCAGCAATCTATCTTATCTCAGTATTTATGCTCCGGTACGAAGTGATAACGGCCAGGAGTATGCTTATCTCAACATTCCCTATTTTCTTTCTCAATTTGAATTAAACCAGGAGATATCAAATTTCCTGGTAACGATTATTAATCTTAACGCATTTATATTTTTAATTGCAGGGGTAATTGCATTGTTTATCACCAATAGGATCACACGCTCATTTTCACTTATCGGTGACAAGATGAAAGAAGTCAACCTCGGCAAAATGAATGAGGAGATTGTTTGGAACAGGAATGATGAGATTGGTGAACTGGTTAAAGAATACAATAAAATGGTAACCAAGCTGGGTGAAAGCGCTGCAGTACTGGCACAAAGTGAAAGAGAAGGTGCCTGGCGTGAAATGGCAAGACAGGTGGCGCATGAAATAAAAAATCCATTGACACCCATGAAGCTCAGCATTCAGTACCTGCAAAAAGCCATCTTAAATAATTCACCGGATGTAAAAGAACTGACTTCAAGAGTTGCCAATACATTGGTTGAGCAGATCGATCATTTATCAAAAATTGCCTTTGATTTTTCTCAATTTGCAAATATTGGAAACACACAGGTAGAATTGTTTGATATGCACGAGGTTCTTGGTTCGCTTAAAGAATTATACCAGCGAAGCCAGCAGGTCGAAATTAACTGGGAAGCAGTCCCCGATAAAATAATGCTGAAAGCCGACAAAACACAAATGAATCGTTTATTCACGAATCTTTTTCAAAATGCAGTAGAGGCCTGTGATGAAAAAGAAAAATGTGTGATCGATGTAAATGAATTGCGTGAAAATGGCAGCATTGTAGTAAGTGTAAAAGATAATGGCGAGGGGATCCCGGCATCTATGCAATCAAAAATATTCGCTCCAAACTTTACAACGAAATCCTCCGGAACAGGCCTTGGTCTTGCCATGTGCAAGAGTATTGTTGAGCAGGCTCATGGAAAGATCTGGTTTGAAACTAAATTAGGGGAGGGTACCACTTTTCATGTTGAATTACCGCTTGCCAATTAAATTGATTAGTCCCGGACTGAGTTAATGATGTCAAGAATATTCATAAAGTTATCGGGAGAAGAACTGGCAGGAGACTGGGCAATTTTTTCTCTCCATTTTTTAATTTGATCCTCACATTGCTTGTAGTTTTCCGAGTTTCCATTTGTGTAGATACATCCTAATGCTTCAGCCAATTTTTTTGAAATACGGATGAGATAACCATCAGGATTCATAAACATCAGGTATGGATCACTATCAGAAATTAATGAACAATTGCCTGGAACCTCTCCCCGCAAAACCGCTTGTTGAAAGCCATTTGTGGGACGCGAATTCAGATCAGCCATTGTCGGAATTATTATTTGTCTCATGTAACCTGACTGTTGCGCCAGATTTTTTTTTCTTGAACCAATATTTGTCTTAGCCAAAGAGACCCCTTCCTTGGGAAGGTTGTTACTAACGACTGGTGTTTGTGCAGAAGGACGGCTCTGGTTATCGGGAATGCTTGTTGAAGGATTATTTTGCGGGGGAACAGTTATCACTGCAACTGAATGTTCACTTTTTCCAGTAAAGATCTTCAATGCCCCGAATACAATAAAAGCAATAAGGCAGGCTGCTGCAGTAAACTTTACAAATGGTGCAATTTTTCTTTTAGAAGTAATCGCGGGAAGATTTTCTGTTTTATCAAGTAAAGCCAAAATTTTTTTCCATGATGCAGAGGGGGGATTTATTTCAAGATTATAAAGTTTGGTTGGATATTCCCCTTCAACATTCATGTCCAGCTTTCCCGCAATTTTTTCCCATGCGTTAACCGGCGGAGTTACTTCAACACTACTAAGTTTTTGAGAAAATTCGGCATGGATCTCTTCATCTAAGGCAGCAGCAATCCTGCTCCACATTTTTCCGGATGGATCCATTTCATAGTCGTATAATTTTTTTTTCAGTTCTTCACTCATAACGCTATCTGTTACGTTCCTCAAGAAATTTCTTCACCAGGTCCTGCAGTACCACTTTTGCTCTCGATAACTGTGATTTGCTTGTGCCTTCACTGATATTGAGCAGGTCGCCGATTTCTTTATGAGTATAACCTTCTACTACATACAAATTAAAAACGGTACGGTAACCTGGCGAAAGCTCCTGGATCAGTTTTAAAATATCTTTTTCAGCCAAATCATCCAATACCGACAAATAGTTCCCTTCTACATTGCTTTCATGTTGTTCTGTAATAGGCTGCTGGTAAGTTTTTCGCCTGAAATGTTCGATTGCAGTGTTTACGAAAATGCGTCGTATCCATCCTTCAAAACTTCCTTCTGCCCGAAAGCTGTGCAGTTTTTTATATACTTTGATAAAACCTTCCTGTAATATATCCTCTGCTTCTTCAACATTGCCGGCATATCGCAGGCAAACCCCATACATCCTCGGCGAAAATCGGCGATACAACTCTTCCTGCATTCGCCTGTTGTCTTCAAGGCACCCCTGTATCAAGTCGCTTTCTGAGATAATTTGGTTGCGTAATGAGCTCAAATTTTTGATTTATTCTGAATGATTCTTAAATGAGTCTTTCCAACAAATAGGCTACCAGTTTGTCCGCAGCTTTTTTCCGGTGGCTAAAGCTATTCTTTTCCTCCATATTCATCTCGGCAAATGTATGAACAGAGCCTTTGGGCACAAATACAGGATCATAGCCAAATCCGTTATTGCCCCGCTTGTGATCAATGATAACTCCTTCGCAAATTCCTTCAAACAAATTTTCCTTTCCATCAAGTATCAGTGAAATGACTGTTCTGAATCTTGCATTCCTGTTTTCATTCCCTTGAAGTTTATTCAATAGCTTCTCAATATTCTTATCAAATGATTTTTCATTACCTGCATACCTGGCACTTTTTACTCCCGGTTCACCATTCAAGGATTCTACTTCAAGTCCCGTGTCCTCGCTAAAGCATCCCCTAGCTATCGGATTTATTTTTGTCAATTCATAAATCTTTTTTGATTTATTGCCTGCATTTTCCTCAAGCGTGCTGAATGGCTCGGGAATATCAATATCAATCCCGGCCTGCCTTAATGTAATGATCTCTATAGAAGAGTTTTTCAGTACAGACCGGATCTCGTCTATTTTGTGCTGGTTATTGGTAGCAAAGATTAATTTCATGTTTTCTTGTGATTAGCAGGGATTATTAATTATTAATTGCTGATTATTTGTTGTCAGCTGACTGCTTGATAATTAATAATTCAATAATCAATAGTTTGCCGATATTTAAGAAAGGCTGAACATCCTTCTTAAACAAACCCATAGCTTGCTTTTTAAAATATTGTCGGTTTCCAGTTTCTCAAGTGACGGCGTATGTAAAAAAGTACAGTTATTCAATGACTGTACCTGGAATTCAGGAAAATTCACGGGCATCTCAAGTTCCAGCGGAGTTAATCCAAGCAAAATAGTAAATGAACTTTCGAATTTTTCCTGAACATCCTTGTACTTAACTGAGGGAGCATCCATAATATTAAGTATAGCCACATCACCCAAACTTATTTTACAGGCTTTCAAAATGGTAATAAGAAAATTCAGTTGCTTATCGGGCAGATAGGTAGCATCTTTATAACGGACAATCAATAAAATCTTCTTTTTAAAGTCTCCCAGGAATTTCCATTGTTTGGTCAAAGCATCATTTTCTTCAATTTTTGGCTTATCATCAAAAACATGATCCTTTACCTCCTGTTTCCCGGTTATTTCGAGAAGAGAATTTCTATACATCCCGATAAGAACAGTGGAATTCAATTTTATATCATTAAGTGCCATAGTTGACAATGATCAGGAATGAGTCGGGCTTTTTTTTGTTTCTTTGTATGCAAAATAACCCATTTATGATTGAGACTATGGAGATTTCAGTAACAAAAATTCACCGAAGCAAATTGCAGGATCTTGATCTTGAAAATATTCCTTTTGGCAAGTATTTCACTGATTACATGCTGGTAGCTGATTATACAGATGGTGAATGGAGAAATATTGAAATAATACCTTATCAACCTTTATTGTTTGAACCGTCACTTTCTGCGCTGCATTATGGCCAGGCAATTTTTGAAGGCATGAAGGCATATAAAGACCGGCATGGGAATGCTTTTATTTTCAGGCCTTACGATAATTTTCACCGGTTTAATAGTTCTGCAGCAAGAATGAACATGCCAGAGATCCCCGAAGAAATTTTTATTGGGGGCCTGCGACAATTAATTGACCTTGATAAAAACTGGATCCCTTCCATTCAGGATCATTCATTATACATACGGCCTTTGATGTTTGCAACCGACACGACATTAGGCGTGAGGCCGTCCGATACCTATAAGTTTATTGTTATGCTGAGCCCCACCGGTCCCTATTATGCGGAGCCGATGAAAATTGCAGTCGAAGAAAAATATACCAGGGCCGCACCCGGTGGTGTGGGTTTTGCAAAAAATGCTGGTAATTATGGAGGAAGTATGCTGGCAGCAACCATTGCAAAACAAAAAGGATATGACCAGGTATTGTGGACTGATGCTTTTGAGCATAAATGGCTGCAGGAGGTTGGAATGATGAATGTTTTTTTTGTTATTAATAACCTGGTCATTACCCCTTCACTTGAAGATGGATGTATACTGGCAGGTGTTACCCGCAGCAGCGCAATTATTTTATTACAGGAAATGGGTTTAACTATTGAAGAAAGAAAAATCAGTATTGACGAACTATTGGATGCATATAAAACCGGTGTGTTCCAGGAAGCGTTTGGCACAGGCACTGCGGCCACCATTGCAATGATTAAGGAATTGGAATATAAAGACCATGTCATTCAGTTCGATCTTAATGAATGGAAAATTGCACCGGCTTTAAGAAAATCAATAACTGATATTCGTGAAGGCAGAAAAGAAGATAAACATGGATGGATGTGGAAGGTTTAGATGATAGCCGGGCAGATGATAAATGATAATCGAATTCGCTCTGATTGTTGTTTTCTTATTAAAAAAATAAATAGAATTGTAAAACCGCGAACTGTGTTTGGCCGATTGGTTCAACAAGAGGCGCAAAGCCGGCCGAATAATCAATTTTAGCACTATTCTGAAAATTATCATCTATCCACTTTAAAATTATCATCCATTCCCCTACCTTTGCCCGCCCGTTCCGAACCCTAATCTTGTAAGCTTCAATCTTGCGGGAACTCTCGGACGGGCCGTCAAAAAATAAAAATAAAGGTTCAGAATGCCTACAATTCAGCAATTAGTACGTAAAGGAAGATCTATAATAAGGGCAAAAAGTAAATCAAGGGCATTGGATAGCTGCCCTCAGCGTCGTGGTGTTTGTACCCGTGTATACACAACCACACCTAAAAAGCCCAACTCAGCTTTACGTAAAGTAGCAAAGGTTCGTTTAACCAATAAGGTGGAAGTGATCGCTTATATTCCCGGGGAAGGTCATAACCTGCAGGAACACTCGATCGTATTGATCCGGGGTGGTCGTGTGAAAGATCTTCCGGGTGTTCGATATCATATTGTTCGCGGATCATTAGATACGGCAGGTGTAAAAGACCGTAAGCAAAGTCGTTCTAAATACGGGACGAAAAGAGAAAAAGCCGGATCAAAAAAATAATTACTGATTCCGTGGATTTGTCAGGATTTTACGGATAAATAAAAAATATTAAAACTAATCCGCGAACCGCGGTAAAAAACTAAATTAGTCAGCGATGCGTAAAGCACAAGCAAAAAAACTCCCGTTAGCACCTGATCCAAGGTTTAATGATAAATTGGTCACCCGTTTTGTAAATAATATCATGTGGCAGGGGAAAAAAAGTACGGCCTTTGATATTTTTTATGATGCCCTGCAAAAAGTGAACAAACAGACCAGTGAAGATGGATATGAGGTTTGGAAAAAAGCATTAGCCAATGTAACCCCGGCAGTTGAAGTTCGCAGTCGCCGGATTGGTGGCGCTACTTTCCAGATACCCTCAGAAGTCCGTGCTGACAGAAAGATTTCATTGAGTATGAAATGGCTTATTCGTTACAGCCGTGAAAGAAATGGCCGCAGCATGTCGGATAAACTGGCGAATGAAATTGTTGCTGCAAGCAAGGGTGAAGGCGCGGCTTTCAAGAAAAAAGAAGACACACACAGGATGGCCGAAGCTAACAAAGCTTTTGCTCATTTTCGGATATAAACTTACAAGATCACGAATCCCCGAAGCCATTCCAATATTGGAATGGCTTTTTGTTTGAGGCATAAGTAATATAAAAAAGCCGTCCGAAAAATAATCAGACGGCTTAAGCTCTTTGAAATAAAAATTACATACCACCGGAGGAGGGCATTCCATTACCTTCAGATGATGAAGACCCCATGTCGGATGAAGTTTCGGAAGCCTTTGGTTCTTGCATTGGCGCAGGCGGTGGTGGCGGAGGCGGTTTTGGAATTGATTTCTTTGGCGCAGCCTTTTTAGGAGCAGCTTTCTTGGGTGCAGCTTTCTTTGGCGCTGCTTTTTTCTTTGGTGCTGCTTTTTTCTTTGGCGCCGCCTTTTTCTTTGGTGCTGCTTTTCTCTTAGGAGCTGCTTTCTTTTTTGGTGCTGCTTTTTTCCTGGGTGCTGCTTTCTTTTTAGATACTACTTTCTTTTTTGGCGCAGCCTTCTTTTTAGATTTCTTTTTTGCTGCCATACAATAACAGGTTTTGGTAAATTTTAATTTTTGAAATGAAGTTTGTTGTAAGGAGGTTCAAGTTACAAACAATGAAATGTAATAACAAAATTTTATCTGAACTTTTTTATGATGATGCTGTTGCATGATGTCACATTCGAGTTTGCATCAATAATTGAATACGAACATCCATCCATAAACATATTGTCGCCAGGGAGAAGGATCATTTATGTAAAAATCTAAGTGAAAAAATGATAAATGTAGAAACAAGAAATCGAACGTGCTCCAGAATTTCAGAAAAAAAGAATCGGAATGTCTTTGTTGGCAAGGTCATTAAAAAAATGATAACTCAGATGTACAGCGTGCGGTTTGTTGTTTGTTAAACTGGGTTGAATAGAACCAGGGTCTCTGCTACTTCACTCTAAATTAACCTCCGTTAATCTGTAAAATTCCGCTTGTTTTACATACCTTTGCGCACCAAAATCAGCATTAGCTTTGGGATGGTTTTAATAAGTTTAATAGCATTCCGAACCTACCTGCGGTAGGCCGGTGCTGAAGTGAGTGACACCCTAGCGGCAGGCAGGCAACAGGAGATGCCCAAAGATCTGAAGCTGATAACATAAAAATTACAATTAACAATAATCATGGCTGATCTTAAATTTCAAAGAAACTTCGGAATTGCGGCACATATTGATGCCGGTAAAACAACAACAACAGAACGTATTCTTCGCTATACGGGAATGATCCATAAAATTGGCGAAGTGCATGAAGGCGCAGCAACTACTGACTGGATGGAGCAGGAAAAAGAAAGAGGCATTACTATTACTTCTGCAGCCGTAAGTTGTCAATGGAATTTCCCCACTGATAAAGGAAAGCCAAATGCTGATACAAAGAAATATTATTTCAATATCATTGATACCCCTGGGCATGTGGACTTTACTGTGGAAGTGGAACGTTCGATGCGTGTGCTTGATGGGCTGATCGCATTATTTTCCGCAGTTGATGGAGTAGAGCCGCAAAGTGAAACAGTTTGGCGCCAGGCTAATCGTTACGATGTTCCGCGTATTGGTTTTGTAAATAAAATGGACCGGGCCGGAGCAGATTTTTTAATGGTGGTGAACCAGGTTAAAGAAATGCTTGGATCGAAAGCCGTTCCACTACAATTACCTATTGGTGCTGAAGACGATTTTAAAGGTGTGGTTGACCTGATAAAAATGAAAGGAGTTATCTGGCATATGGAAACAGAAGGAATGACCTTTGATGAAATTCCTGTGCCAGATGATATGAAGGCAGAAGCCGAAGAATGGAGAGCTCATTTAGTGGAAGCTGTGGCAGAATATGATGATAAATTACTGGAAAAATTCTTTGAAGATCCCAATTCGATCAGTGAAGACGAAATTCATGAAGCCGTTCGTAAAGCAACAATTGATTTAAGTATTGTACCAATGCTTTGCGGTTCATCATTTAAAAATAAAGGCGTGCAAACGGCCCTGGATGCGGTTTGCCGCTACCTGCCAAGCCCTGTTGATATTGAAGCCGTGAAAGGAATTGATCCCAACACAGGGAAAGAGATTACAAGAAAGCCCGATGCAAAGGAACCATTTGCTGCACTTGCATTTAAGATCATGACCGATCCTTTTGTGGGTCGTCTCGCATTCTTCCGTTGTTATTCCGGTCATTTAGATTCTGGATCTTATGTACTGAACGTAAGGAGTGGAAAGAAAGAAAGGATCAGCCGCATCATGAAAATGTTTGCCAATAAACAAAATCCGATTGATTTCATTGAAGCGGGTGATATTGGCGCCGCCGTTGGATTCAAAGAAATAAAAACCGGTGATACGCTTACTGATGAAGACCATCCGATCATTTTAGAAAATATGTTTATTCCCGAGCCGGTAATTTCTGTAGCCGTTGAGCCAAAAACACAGGCAGATGTTGATAAAATGGGAATGGCTATTGGCAAATTAATTGAAGAAGATCCAACACTTCGGGTAAAAACGGATGAAGAAACCGGTCA
The DNA here is from genome assembly GCA_044448365.1 of Chitinophagales bacterium. Taxonomy (GTDB): domain Bacteria; phylum Bacteroidota; class Bacteroidia; order Chitinophagales; family Chitinophagaceae; genus VBAU01. The sequence goes on along the minus strand of JBIOGV010000013.1, from coordinate 2,242 downwards.
GACAATTTTGAGTGGAATGGGAGAGTTGCATCTTGAAATTATTGTTGACCGTATGCGAAGAGAATTTAAAGTGGAAGTAAACCAGGGTGCACCCCAGGTTGCATACAAAGAAGCCTTCCAGGCTACAATTGAACATCGCGAAGTATTAAAGAAACAAACCGGTGGTCGTGGTAAGTTTGCTGATATTGTTTTTGAATTGGGACCCGTAGACAAAGAATGGAAGACTGAAAATCCCGATAAGCATTTTCAGTTTATCAATGATCTTTTTGGAGGATCCATTCCCCGTGAATTTGTTCCTGCCATTCAAAAGGGTTTTGAGCAGGCAATGGCAACGGGTGTACTGGCAAGTTACCCGGTAGATAATATGAAGATCCGTGTGTTTGATGGGAGCTTTCACCAGGTTGACTCTGATTCCATGTCGTTTGAGCTTTGTGCAAAAGCAGGTTTTCGTGATGCAGCGAAAAAAGCAAAACCTGTTTTGCTTGAGCCGATCATGAGAATCGAAGTGGTAACTCCTGATCAGTACATGGGTGATGTAACCGGTGATTTGAATCGCCGTCGCGGTATGTTGGAAGGAATGGATAGTCGTGCAGGCGCGCAGGTGATCAAAGCAAAAGTTCCATTGAGTGAAATGTTCGGATATGTTACTCAGTTAAGAAGTTTGTCATCGGGTCGTGCATCAAGTACAATGGAGTTCTCACATTATTCTCCTGCACCTGTGAACATTGCCGAAGAAGTGATCGCAAAGGTGAAAGGAAAGGTGAATGCATGATCTGATTGGAAAGAATTATGATTATAAAATCCCCCTCATATGGCGGGATTTTTAATTTATTAAGGATATTATTTATTTTAGAAACCACTAAAATAATAGCACTCCTTTGTATATTTTTATGAGCCGAACCTGACTGCAATGAGAGGACCTTATACTTTGTATGAAAATTCAAGACAAAAATGCTTTGTTTTTTTAAGCGCTCTTCTTCTTTCATTGAATTTATTTGCTCAGCCAACGATTACTTCCTTTGCTCCCGCATCAGGTCCTGTTGGGACAACAGTAACCATTACCGGAACTAATTTCAATACCACACCTGCTAATAATATTGTGTTTTTTGGAATGGTGAAAGCTTCAGTTACTTCAGCCAGTACAACTTCTCTTACTGTTACTGTTCCTGCCGGAGCCACTTTTCTGCCAATTTCAATTGCAACAAACAATTTGACAGCTTATTCAAACAAACCATTTATAGTAACCTTTCCAGGGGCTGCACCTGTGTTTACAGCAAAATCATTTGAGTTCGAAGCACAAGTAGATTCGGTGGATCCGTCCATCGAAACTACGAAATATACATTGGGTGATGTCGATGGTGATGGTAAAGTGGATGTCATTACCGTTGATAGATTGAATAATTCGATGTCCGTTTATAGAAATACCACATCGGGAAGCAATATATCCTTTGCTGCGAAGATCGATTATGCTACAGGCCAAAGCCCAAGAGCCGTTACTGTTGGTGATATCAACGGTGATGGGAAGCCAGACATTATTGTATCCAATTTAAGTGACAATACCGTATCGGTATACCGGAATACTTCGGCCATTGGAACTATTTCATTGGCCGCCCGCGTTGATTTTACCACACAAACCCAGCCGGCAACAATTTGCATAACGGATCTTGATAAAGATGGGAAACCGGACATGGTAGTAAATACAGTAAATCTAAACGGGTATATTTCCATTCTTAGAAATACATCGGTGGGATCAGTGATTTCCTTTGCTTCTCATACAGAAGTACAGGCAGTCGGTGGCTCTGATGAGGAAGTGAGAACAGCCGATATGGATGGAGACGGAAAATCAGACATTGTTATTCCGAATACTTTTTTTAATTCAGTTACTATTTTCAGAAACACCAGCACAACCGGGAATATTTCGTTTGCCAGTCCCGTAAATTTCACCGCATCAGCTTACCCGGATAATATTGAAGTTGGCGATTTTGACAATGATGGAAAACCCGATGTTGCAGTGGGGCATTTGACCAATTCAAACTTGATGATTTTCTGGAACAGAAGCACACCAGGAACTATTTCCTTACAAAATACATATACGACCGAGGGAGGCAATTCGGTAAGTGGATTTTCTATTGACAATTTTGATGGAGATGGGAAGCCAGATCTGGCAGCCGATATTGGATTAGAATCGATTTTTATGCTTCAGAACACCAGTACTCCGGGGTTAATCAATTTCAATCTTGGT
>JBIOGV010000012.1:0-31169 GCA_044448365.1 Chitinophagales bacterium | reverse complement strand
GGATTTCTTTTGCGAATTCTGTTTCATAAATTAGTAACGATCGGGTTCAATGCGGCAGTAGCTCAGTTGGTAGAGCATTAGCTTCCCAAGCTAAGGGTCGAGGGTTCGAACCCCTTTTGCCGCTCACATGGCAGTCCGCCTTAGGCGGATCCTAAGCTAAGGGTCGAGGGTTCGAACCCCTTTTGCCGCTCACATGGTAGTCCGCCTTAGGCGGATCCCAAGCTAAGGGTCGAGGGTTCGAACCCCTTTTGCCGCTCACATGGTAGTCCGCCTTAGGCGGATCCTAAGCTGTAGGTAGCGGGTTCAAGTCCCGTCTTCCGCTCTTTTTATTACAATTCGATTAGTAAACCCTCAGAAATCATAAAGGACAAACCTATCCTGCCAGACTGTCACATACTGGTCAAGTTTGATTATCTTTGCGTCCCGATAAACCGAAGGAATTGATGCTTGATCTCACACTAAATAAAACGCATGATGAAAGCCGGCAGGGTGAAGCTTTTGCACCTTTTGCCGATGAGAGTAATCATTATCGGAGTAGATTCTATATTGAAAGCTATGGTTGCCAGATGAATTTTTCCGATAGTGAGATCGTGGCTTCCATTTTAAATGGTGAAGGATTTGGCGCTACCCGCAATTATGAAGAAGCCGACCTGATCTTATTAAATACCTGCTCCATTCGCGAAAAAGCGGAACAAACTGTCCGCAAAAGATTAACTGAATTCAAAAAAATCAAAGAAAGAAAACCCGGGATGCTGATAGGCGTATTGGGCTGCATGGCTGAAAGATTAAAATCAAAATTCCTGGAAGAAGAACAACTCGTTGATATTGTTGTCGGGCCCGATGCTTATCGCTCATTACCTCTATTAGTTCAAGAAGCACAAACGGGTCAGAAGGCAGTAAACGTTTTATTAAGTCGTGATGAAACTTATGCTGATATTTCCCCGGTGCGTTTAGATAGCAATGGAGTCACGGCGTTTGTCAGTATCATGAGGGGCTGCAATAATATGTGCTCATTTTGTGTGGTGCCGTTCACACGGGGGAGAGAAAGAAGCCGGGATGCTGTATCTATTGTGAAAGAATGCCGCGAGCTTTTCAGTAATGGTTTCAGGGAAGTAACCTTGCTGGGTCAGAATGTGGACAGCTATTATTTTATTGATGAAGCAAAGGAGGAGATCGTGACCTTTGCAAAACTTCTTGAAGAAGTAGCACTCATTTCTCCGCTGCTGCGTGTACGGTTTTCTACTTCACATCCGAAAGATATTACTGATGAAGTACTGCATACAATAGCAAAACATGAAAATATCTGCAAGTACATTCATCTACCCTTACAAAGCGGGTCAACAAGAGTTTTGCAATTGATGAACCGCACTTATACAAGAGAATGGTACAAAGCAAAACTGGATCGTATCCGTGAAATAATACCTGGCTGTGGAATAAGTTCCGATGTGATAGCAGGTTTTTGCACTGAGGCAGAAGATGATCATCAGGATACCCTCGATATGATGCGATACAGCAGGTACGATATGAGTTACATGTTTGTTTACAGCGAACGGCCGGGAACACTTGCTCAAAGAAGATTTACAGATGATGTGCCGGCAGAAATAAAAAAAAGAAGGTTGACTGAAATAGTTGAGCTGCAAAATCGTCTTTCATTAGAGAGCAATAAAAAAGATATCGGCAAAATTTTTAAAATTTTAATTGAAGGGGATAGTAAAAGAAGTTCAGCTGACTGGATGGGAAGAAGTACACAAAATAAAGTGGTTGTTTTCCCAAAAAGAAATCTGAACCTTAAGAAAGGCGAATACGTTATGGTTAAAGTAAAGGATTGCACACAGGCAACATTATTAGGCGAGATCGAAGAACAAGAAGAATTATAATGACAGATATTCAATCAATAAAAAACAGGTTTGGAATTATCGGCAATGCACCGGAATTGAATTATGCATTACAGGTAGCGGCGCAGGTTGCCAATACGGATCTCACGGTTTTGATCTTTGGCGAAAGTGGTGTTGGCAAAGAAGCTTTTTCGCTGATCATACATTCACTTTCGGCAAGAAAACACAACCCATTTATTGCGGTCAACTGCGGCGCAATCCCGGAAGGAACGATTGATTCGGAATTATTTGGTCATGAAAAAGGATCTTTCACCGGCGCCGTGGATAGCCGCAAAGGATATTTTGAAACGGTGAACGGAGGGACGATTTTTCTAGATGAGATTGGTGAAATGCCCCTGGGCACACAGGCAAGATTGTTGCGGGTGCTCGAAACCGGAGAATTTATCAGGGTTGGCTCTTCCAAAGTTCAAAAGACCGATGTGAGAGTCATTGCTGCAAGTAATAAAGATCTGCTTGATTGGGTCAATAACGGCAAGTTCAGGCAGGATCTGTATTACAGGTTAAATACAGTTCCGATCCGTGTACCGGCTTTGCATGATAGAAAAGATGATATTGTTTTGTTGTTTAGAAAATTTGCAACCGATTTTGCTGAAAAATATAAAACGGCACCGGTCCAATTGGATGACGACGCTAAAAACCTGTTAATAAATTATAGCTGGCCCGGTAATGTTCGCGAATTGAAGAATATTGCAGAACAGATATCAGTTCTTTCACAGGATAAGCAGGTAACATCAAAAGAGTTGTCAAAATTTTTACCGGTACATGCCGCAAACCGTTTACCTGTTCTGGCACATGCAAATGGACAAGGCAGTCATGAGTTTGCTAATGAACGGGAAATTCTTTACAAACTTTTTTTTGACATGAAGAAAGATGTAACTGAATTAAAAAGAATGTTTCTCGAAATTTTGCAGAACCCAAATATGGTTGCCCAAAATCAAAACCTGGTCAACCAGTTAAAAGAATTAAAGCCGCAGGAATTGATGCAGCCAATGTCTCAGCCAGTGCTTCAGCCGATGCAGCCGGTGTTGATGCCACAAAATAACATACATGAACACGAGGAAGTAGAGGAAAGTCTGAACATTATGGATAAAGAAAGAGAATTGATCATTAAAGCGCTAAAAAAACATAAAGGCAAAAGAAAAGATGCAGCTCTTGACCTGGGTATCAGCGAACGAACTTTATACAGAAAGCTAAAGGAATATGATATTGATGAATGATGATGATGAGACGTGAGACGTGAGAACCGACTCACGTCTCACGTCTCACGTCTCACGTTTCACGTGCAAGAGTCCGCCTGGGGGCCGAACAAAAATTTAACAGACATTCCAATGCCGGCTAGTAAAAAAATATTTTTTGTATCGCTTTCAGCCTGTGGATTATCACTACTGATCTTTCTGAATAGCAATTGCCGGGTCTCATATGGCCTGCATGATGTTGCTATCCCGGATTCAATAAAAACGGTGAAAGTAAATTTTATTGAAAACCATGCCCGATACGTAAACCCACAGTTGAGTCCGAATCTTACTGATAAATTACGGCAAAAAATAGTTGGTCAAACCAGGCTTACTCAAACCAATGGTGACAATGCTGATTGGGAGATTAGTGGTTACATAAATGATTATTCTGTCAGCACTTCCGGTATCTCGCAGCAACAAACATCTATTAACCGCTTAAACGTTTCTGTTCATATTTCAATTCAGAAAAGAAAAGAAAATGACCAGCAGGAATTTGATGTAACCCATTCTTTTGATTTTTCAGCCAGTTTAACTTTACAGGCCGCCGAGTCTCAATTAAGTGACGCCATAATCAGGGATATGACGGATGAGATATTCAATCATATTTTTTCCAACTGGTAGTTGTATTTTGCATACATGAATTCCACTGATCCACTGGTAAGATCAATATTTCAGAAAGAATCGCTACATGATTGCAGCCTGGAAGAATTACAAACTATCGCAAGACAGTATCCTTATTTTGCACCGGCTCAATTCCTGCTGACTGAAAAATTAAGATCCACCGATGAAAGTTTATATAATCAACAGTTAGAAAAACTTTCCCTGCATTTCAATAATCCTTTATGGCTTGATTTTTTATTGAATGGCTACAAAACAAAGCCCATTTTTCCCATTGAAAATGAAAATTCAGATTCTCCTGAACCTGCAATCGCTTCAGAACAAAGCAGGGAACATATAGAGGTCCCGGACCAGGAAGCCATCATAAAACCAGGATCCGAAATAGCTGAACCGATTGTGGAAGAAGTTAATGAACATATGATCGTTCCACCGGAAGAAACAAATATTGAGGAAGAAATCCAACATAGAGAAGTTTCTTTTGGACAGACGATCGAACCGGCAACCGAAACGATCAAAGAAGATATTAATGAATCGCAAAATGAATATTTAACAGCTGCAGAAAGTGGAGTTCTTGAAAATAAGCAAGATGTTACTCCCGGCGAAGATGTCAACATAAACACAGAGTCTGAAATTTCCATTGAAACGAAGGAAGCCATCAATGAGCCCCATATTTCTCTTTCTTTGCCAACTTTAAACCGGGAACCTTCAGAAACTGAAATCACATTTGAGCCTTATCATACTGTAGATTATTTCGCTTCTCAGGGGATAAAATTTGTTCCTGAAGAGAAACCTGCGGATCGTTTTGGCCAACAGCTAAAAAGTTTTACAGAATGGCTAAAAGCCCTGAAACGATTGCCACAAACTGAAACAATAAAAATATCAGATCCCCGATTGGAAGAGAATGTGCAACAATTAGCCGATCATTCTCTTAGCGAAGGTGAAGTGGTTACCGAAACGATGGCAGAAGTATGGTTAAAGCAGGGAAACCAGGAAAAGGCCATTGAGATTTATCACAAATTAAGTTTGCTCGATCCCCCTAAATCTGCTTACTTTGCATCCCTTGCAGAACGATTAAAAAATAGCTGATATGATTATCTTATTTCTCCTGTTGATCATTCTTGCTTCTTTTGTCCTTGGGTTCATTGTTCTGGTGCAAAATCCAAAGGGAGGCGGGCTTACAGGAAATATCGCCGGTTTCAGTACTCAATTTATGGGCGTAAAACAAACAACAGACGTGCTGGAAAAAGGAACCTGGCTTTTTGCAGGCATTATCGGGTTGCTTTGCCTTATCTCAAGCTTTTTTATTTCAGGCTCTGGTTCCGTTGAGGATAAAACCAATGATATTGGTACTCCTACCCAACAGCAAACCCCGACACAAAAACCAGGCAGTTCCCCCATACAGCAACCATCAAAGTAAATTTTTATAAAAGATTATTAAAATACCCTGTCAACCGGCAGGGTTTTTTATTATTTTTCCGCCGTAGAATTCTTATTGGCTCGTCAGGCCAGGATTCTTTTCGCCTATGTACCAGTTCGTCGTATACTTCGTGGTTCATTGTGATCTTTGTGTCCATTTTTTTCTGGTCACAAAGATCACGAAGAAAATACAACGAACACAAAGTAAATTTCTTACTTGTTGACAGCGAAACATCAGTCTTTTATTGAGCAGCTATTCGTATATCAACAACCAACGACAATTTGATTCTATGAAAAAACTTTTTTGGATCATCGTACTTGCGCTCATCATTTTAATTTTATTTTCCGTTTGGAAAATATTTGGACCCGCCACGAAACAACCGGAGGACAAATTCTTTTATATACGAACAGGATGGATCTATAAAGATGTGCTCTCAGAATTAGAGCATAAAAAAATTATCAACAACCGGACTTCATTCACGCTCGTGGCGAAAGCACTGAATTATACAATTATCAAACCCGGGAAGTATGAGATAAAAAAAGGCATGAGTCTTTTTGGGCTTGTGCGAATGTTGAAGAATGGAAGACAAACTCCTGTTGATCTTGTGATCATAAAATTCAGGACAAAAGAAGAATTCGCGCACCATATCGGAAATGAATTTGAAACTGATTCATTGCAAATGATCAGCTTTCTAAATAACAATGACTCCCTCAGGCATTATGGACTGGACACGAATACCTGGGATTGCACCATTATTCCCGATACTTATGTTTATTTCTGGAATTCAACTCCAACAAAAATTTTCAGTAAACTGTATTCTGCTTCACAAAAATTCTGGACAGAAGATAAAATAGAAAAACTGAAAGACAAAAACCTTGATCCCGTAAGAGCTTATGCGCTTGCTTCTATAATTGAAGAAGAAACGAATCTGAAGAGCGATAAAGGGAATATTGCCAGCGTGTACATCAATCGTATTGCTAAAAATATGCCGTTGCAGGCTGATCCCACAATAAAATTTGCCATGAAAGATTTTGGATTGAAAAGGATCTATGACAAATATCTTACCATAGGATCACCCTACAATACGTATATAAATAAAGGATTGCCCCCGGGGCCGATTTGCACTCCTTCCGTAGAGACCTTAGATGCGGTGATCAATGCGCCTAAAACAAACTATATTTATTTTGCAGCGAATAGTGACCTGGATGGAAGCTCTGTTTTTACTTCGAAATATGAAGAACATATAAAGAATGCAAAATTGTACCAGCAGTCGTTAAACAAACAGGATTCGATAAGAAAGGCCCGGCAAAATAATTAACCGTGTTTCAGTTTACACAAATACGTCAAAAATTCAATTCATATTTTCCTGCAAGTTGGATAACCAGGCAAAGCAAGAAAATTCGTTTACCGGGCTTTCACGGCATCCCACTTTATGATGTGATCAAATTTTTCTTTCAACAGGTTCGCAAGGTGGGATTAACAGAAAGAACGGCGGCGATCTCATTCAATTTAGTCATGGCAATCCCGCCAATCATCATTTTTCTCTGTACACTCATCCCCTATTTGCCAATCTCAAAAGAATTTATTCACCAGTTGTATGCACTCATTCGCGACGTAGTGCCGGGTGAGAAAAATAATTCTGCTATCATAAAATTTATCGAAGACATTATCAAAAAGCCAAAGAATGGTTTGCTCTCACTAGGTTTCATACTGGCGCTTTTTTATTCATCCAATGCCATGATGGGCATCATGCGGGCATTCGATAAAAATTATATTGGATTCAAAAAAAGAAATCTTATTAAAAGAAGAATAACGGCTCTTCAGCTAACCTCGATACTTTTCGTGCTGATGTTCCTGTCACTCCTGTTCCTGATCATGCAGAGTTCGGTTTTAAAATGGCTTGGTGTAAAAAATATTATGATCAGGGAAATCATCGGGAACGCGAGATGGGTGGTCATCGTTCTTCTTTTTCTTTCATCCATTTCCTTTATTTACCGGCATGCTCCATTTATCAATAAACGATGGAACCTTGTGAGCCCCGGTTCGATACTTGCTACGAGTTTAATGCTGTCTTTTACAATCTTTTTTTCATATTGGGTAAATCATTTTTCAAATTATAACAAGCTGTATGGTTCTATCGGCACCATTCTCATCCTGATGTTGCTGATCTATTTCAATTCGCTTGTATTGCTTATCGGGTTTGAATTGAACGTGAGTATTAATTCATTGAAACACGAAGCGGACGAAAGGAATAAATTGGAAATGAGCGGTAACAAATCAGCCTGATTATTGCCGTAAATTCATAGCATCAAAGATATTTTATTATGAAAAAGATCTTCTTCGCCGCATTACCTCTTGTGCTGATCGGTTTATTTGCATTCAAATCTTCAATTAATCCTTTACCTATTGGTTCTTCTCTTCCGGATCCTGACAAAAAGATGAAGGATATCAGTGGGAAAGAAATCTCTTTCAAAGATGTACTGAATAAAAATGGGTTGTTGGTGATGTTTAGTTGTAATACCTGCCCGATCGTGAGAACCTACCAATCACGTACTATTGAAGCTTGTACCTATGCGGGCAATAAACAGATTGGTGTGATCATTCTGAATTCAAATGAAGCATCGAGGGATGATGGTGATTCATACAATGACATGAAAGAATATGCAAACGAACAGGGATATAAATGGCCGTATGCTCTGGATAATAATGCAGATATGGCTAACGCCTTTGGAGCTTCAAGAACACCAGAGTGCTTTTTATTCAATACAGAAGATAAATTGGTTTATCGCGGAGCCATTGATAATAATCCGAATGGGCCCGAAGATGTAACCCGAAAACATTTAATGGTCGCGATGGATGAAATGCTGGCAGGCAAAGAGGTTTCTGTGAAAACAACAAGGTCCATTGGATGTACGATCAAGAGATTGAATTAATAATTAAGAATTATTAATTCCAAAATAACGGTTCGTAAGTCACTAATTTGTTTTCCCAAAAGATTTTATGGAAAAAACAGAAATCGGCATCACAGATTTGTTACCACCTCTATTAATTAACCTGTCTGCCGACAGGCAGACAAAAAAACCGGCTTATGAAGCTCTCTTTAATCATCAGTCGCCTGCTCATCATTCTATTTTTTGCATTGATCAGTTACGGCCTTACGGGAAATATTGCAATAAAAAGCACCATGGGTATCATACTCGCCATTGTTAGTTTAGGAGCAACAATTGTTTTTCTTTACCTGCTCCCCAAACTTTACCAGCAGCCGGACGAAAAGGAAAGACAAAACGGATAAAAAATTATTTTTGGGAATTTTGAAATCTAATTTTCTCAATGCCTAATTATTTTGCTTGGGCTTTAGCATTGCCTGTATTTGCTGCTCCAGCTTTTCTTTGGAAAGTTGTTCATCAAAAAATTTATACCAGCCTGTCGTGTTATTCACAAAAAGACTGGACGGCATATTTCCCAGCCAAACGCTATCTATTTTTGGACAGAAATAATCTGCATTGTCCTCATTGAGCCAAACAACAGGGGCTAAAATTTTATGCTTTCTTACAGAAGCTATTATTGTATCAGGATACGATTTTTTCAGGTCGAGGCTGACCAATAATAATGAAACTCCCTGCGGTTCATATTTTTTGGCCAGTTCCTGGAAATAAGGAATTTCTTCAAGACAGGGCACACAAAAACTTGCCCAGAAATTAACAATCAACGGAGTCTTGCTGTTTCTAATGGTGTCTGTGAGTTCAGTGATCTTAATGGACCTGACTGTCTGAGCGTCTGTATTTATTACAAAAAAAAGGAGTGCTATTATAAGAAACGTTTTCATTTTATAAAGATACATTGCTACCCGGGATACTTTTTAATTTGACTATATTTATCATGCTATGGTGAAGTTTTGATTAAAAGACTCCTGATGAAATACCCTCCTGTCCAAAATTATATCAACGGTTCATTTGTAGATTCTTCTTCCGAAAGAAAATTAAAGATCATATCTCCTGTCGATGGCAATCTTCTTTCATCGGTTCCCTTATCAACTCAAAAAGACTTAGATGCTGCAGTAAAGACTGCTAAAATCGCTTTCCCGATTTGGAGCAAATTCCCGATCAAAGAAAGAGTCCAGGTTTTCTTTCGTTATAAATATTTACTGGAAAAAAACCTGAAAGAACTGGCGGAATTGATACAGGAAGAAAATGGAAAAACTTATGATGAAGCTGTTGCTGAAATAGAAAAAAGTATTGAGCTCACTGAATTTGCATGCTCTTTACCGCAATTAGTTACAGGAGAAATTTTAGAAGTGAGCAAAGGAGTTGAATGCAGAACGAAACATGTGCCTCTTGGTGTTGTTGCATCCATTGTTCCGTTCAACTTTCCATGCATGGTTCCTAACTGGACGATACCGAACGCCATTGCACTTGGCAATTGCATGATATTAAAACCATCGGAAAAAGTTCCTTTGAGCGCGGGAAGATTGGCGCAATTATTAAAAGAAGCTGGTTTGCCCGATGGGGTTTTCAATATTGTAAATGGTGATGGTGAAATCGTTGAAGCCATTTGCGATCATCCCGGCATTGAAGCTGTTTCGTTTGTTGGCTCAACAAAAGTTGCCAAAATAGTTTATCAAAGAGCAACGCATAATTTTAAAAGAGCACTTGCTTTGGGTGGTGCAAAGAATCATTTAATGGTTTTGCCCGATGCAAAGGCAGATATGACGGCACAAAATGTTGCGGCCAGCATGAGTGGTTGTGCCGGTCAGCGATGCATGGCTGCAAGCGCCATGGTGGGAGTTGGAAATATTGATCACATCATTGAAAAGATTTGTGAGGAAGCGAAGAAGATTGTTCCGGGAAAAAATTTGGGTGCCGTGATCAGCAAAGAAGCAAAAAAAAGAATTGAAAAATATATTACGGAGGCGGAGCAACAGGGAGCAAAAATTTTAGTCGATGGCCGCGGAGTGAAAGTGGAAGGAAAAGAAAACGGAACCTATGTTGGACCAACTGTGATCGATCATGTGAAGCCCGGAATGTCTGTTGCCAGAGAAGAAATTTTCGGGCCGGTGCTGAGTATTATGAGAACTGAAACCATTGATGAAGCTATTGCCATTGAGAATGCAAATCCTTATGGCAATGCAGCATCCGTGTTCACACAAAATGGCGGCTATGCAAGATATGTAATGGAAAAAGCCAGCGCCGGTATGATCGGTGTGAATATTGGTGTGCCAGTGCCAAGAGAACCATTTTCATTTGGCGGATGGAATGAAAGCAAGTTCGGTGTTGGTGATATTACTGGAAAAAGCTCTATTGAATTCTGGACGAAGTTGAAAAAAACTACAACCAAATGGAATCCTGAAGCGGGAGTGAATTGGATGAGTTGAGGCCCCCTGTCCTCCGCCTTAGGCGGAGAACTTAGACTGAAGAAACCAATTTGTTTGGATTTGTATATTGTTGAAGTGTTAAGATAAGAAGTTTGGCATTATACAAAAGCACCGTCCCTCTCCAGCAGGAGAGGGATAAGAGGGTGAGGCCGAACAACTATTATTTTGGTTTTATCAGCTCCGAACGGAGTTGAATTCTTTGAATCAAATGTTCTTGAAGTCGCAATTTGCGGCATCAAGATAGACGACAAATTCAAGGTCACAAATTGTGACCTTGAATTCAAAAGAATTCTAAATGGTACAAGCAAAGAAACATTTACGGATTACATTATTCGAAGAGAAAATTATTAATAAGATTTATATTATTCGAGGTCAGAAGGTGATGTTGGATAGGGATTTGGCAGAAATGTATGGCATTGAAACAAAGGTTTTAAAGCAGGCAGTTAAAAGAAACCTCGAACGCTTTCCGAAAGACTTTATGTTTGAAATGTCGAAAAAGGAGTTTGAAAATTGGAGGTCACAGTTTGTGACCTCCAATTCCAGTGATATCATGGGCTTAAGGTATGCTCCTTTTTGTTTTACCGAACAGGGAGTTGCAATGTTATCAAGTATTTTGAACAGTCCGGTCGCCATCCAGGTTAATATCCAGATTATAAGAGTGTTTACCAAAATGAAAGAAATACTTTTAACCAATAAAGATATTTTGCTGAAACTGGAAAAAATGGAAAAAGATGTAAAAGAAAACAAGAAAGATATTGCAGTGATATTTGAAGCTTTGAAACAACTTTTGAATCCGCCACAATCAAAAAGAAGAATGATTGGGTTTAACAGGAAGAACAGTGAATAGAACAGAACCCTGCCCACAGGCAGGCAGGCACGATTTATAAGATTGATGAGATTATGAAGAAAAATTGTAAGATAAAATGATCTTGAAAGGATCAAATATGCATAGAACAATTATTATTTGGGGAGATTCAACTCCGGATGGAGTTGAACTTATTTGAATCAAATATTGCTATTAATATTTGACTCCTAGAGTCAGAAGTAAATAATTTTATTAAAGAAATAATTTAGATGAATTGCAATTTTAGTTGGTGTGAATTCATTAATATTTTTGGGGTGGCATAGTTACAGGAATTATTGCATCTTGTCTTTTTATTTTTTTTCTAATCAGATTGCGCGGTATCGTTTTCATAAAAAATATAAGCACTTAAATAGTCAGCCAAATGATTTTGATTGGGTTGCATATTCAATGAAAAATGAAGATGGAAGAATTCGTAATGATAACCCGAATGGCTCAATCGCTAACATTTCTGTCAAAAACACAAAAATTACGATTATATTAAAACATAATAATCGGAAATGGACTGGAGAAGTACAAATGATTCAATCAAATTTTGGAACACTAATTTTCAAATATGAAAATGAATTTGGTAAAAGAGATTGTGCTATTGGCTTTTATTCAGAGATTGGTAAAATCTATGACTATTTATTTTTTACTCCAATTCATAATAGAATCTATGCAATGAAACCGACTGACGATGGAATAATTCCAAAATATGAGTATGATGATGAAATATTAATTAGAGAACGAGATAAAAAATGATGCAATAAAGATAAAAATGCGAAAAGCGATATTTATAATAGTATCAATTTTCATGTCTGCACACTGTGACAAATTAAAGGCACAACAACCGTTATCCCCATATGACATTAATGATTTAAAAGATATTGTCAAAAAGGAAGATTTTGATAATTTAAGCAAATTTCTAAAAGCTAATGACTTTGTTATAAAGAAATCCAATTTAAATTATAATCATGGTAGCTATTATGTAATAGCAGAAATAGAATGTGAAAGAAAATTGCCGCCTCTCAGTTCTAAGCGAGGAAGTTTTCTCGATGTCGAAAATAAAGAGCAATTAACAATTAATTTTCATGAGTATGATGATTTCAAACAATTAACGATTTCTGAAGAATATATTTCAGTAGATAATGATTTCCTAAAATACTATGATAAATGGAAAAGTTTGAATTGGACTTACGTTAGATTCGGTGATTTGTATAATGGATACCAGTTGGGAGAAATAGGAACCATGGGACCATATGGAAATTCACTGAAAAAAGTTTTTAATGATTCAATAATTCTAAAATTAAATGGAGAAACTGGAAACCCACTCAACGATTACGGAATGGGTTCAAAAATAACTCCAAAATATAAAAGCATGAGATTTAGGAATGATAATGAAAATCTTGGCATTCCTTGTAATTATTTACTTGAATTAAATGCGCCGTGGCCAAAGAATGAGTTTTATTTATTGTTTACCGATACAGCATATAGTCTTTACTTAAATATGGATGAATACTATCCAAAATTTGTTAACCAAACTAATCATTCATCTGTCTCTAAAACAAAAACAATTCAATTAATTAAATCTGGCAAGACCTATTTTATAAACATTTCAATAGGAGCAAAAAAGAAAAAATATGTCTTGGATTCTGGCGCATCAGATTTTACAATAGACGAATCTTCTTATAAACAGCTACTTGAAAGCGGAAATATTAAGATCAAACATAAGTTACCAGATGGCGAATATCAAATGGCTGATGGAAGTATAAAAACCTATAAGCGAACACTAATCCCAGAAATTAATATCGGTAATATAAAAATTGAAAATATTGCAGCTACTGTTGTTCCTGATGGGCAGCCTTTACTCTTAGGTAAGTCAGTTCTTGATAACTTTAAGACTTGGAAAATTGACAACTCAAAAAATGTACTTATCATAGAAACTGATTAGGTTATAATAGTTGCGCAGAATTACCAAAGGTACAAAACATGCCTTCGTTGCTTGTTTTACAAGGAATTACTGCAGTCGAAGAGTCCGACGCAACAGTCGATGAATAGAATTACAAATTTTGACTATATAAAAAATATAAAATGCCTGAAACAAAAACTATTTCAGAAGCGCAAGACATCATCCAGGACAACCAGGATTACACTTTATTTTCATGGAGCAAGCAAAAGGGAACCAACCCAATTGCTGTGAAATACGGTGAGGGAGTTTATTTGTATGATTACGATGGTAACCGCTACCTGGATTTTTCTTCGGGGTTGATGAATGTGAACATTGGCCATGGTGACCAGCGTGTGACGGATGCTGTAGTGCGGCAAATGCAGGAAGTGGCCTATGTAACACCAAACTGTGTAACAAAAGTTCGTGGTGAATTGGGAAAGAAGCTGGCGGAAATTTGTCCCGGCGATCTGAATAAAGCGTTCTTTACTTTGTGCGGCGCATCATCCATTGAAAATGCCATCAAGCTGGCGAGACTTTATACCGGTCGGCATAAGATTCTGACACGCTATCAATCTTATCATGGATCATCAACCGGAGCGATGACTGCAAGCGGTGATCCGCGGCGATTGGCTGTAGATTCGCAACAGGCGCCGAATTTTGTGCATTTTGATTTGCCTTATTTGTATCGTTGGGAATATGTGGGAGAGACAAAGCATGCCGCAGAGACAAAGCATGCTTTGTCTCTGCGGAAGGAATCTATTTCATTATTGGAAAGAATTATTGGATATGAAGGTGCCAATAATATTGCCGCCATTTTATTGGAGGGTCAATCAGGTTCTTCGGGTTGCTTTTTATATCCAGATGGTTATTTGCAGGCTGTGAGAAATATTTGTAACAAGCATGGAATTTTATTGATCATGGATGAAGTGATGAGTGGATTTGGCCGCACGGGAAAATGGTTTGGTTTTCAGCATCACGATATTATTCCCGATATGATCGCCATGGCAAAAGGATTGACATCCGGTTATTTGCCGTTAGGTTGCCTGATGGTAAGCGAAAAGATCGCTGCAAAATATGACGATGCAGTATTGCCATTGGGTCTCACCTATTCTGCTCATCCTGTAAGTTGTGCGGCTGGATTGGAAGTATTGAAAATTTATGAGGATGATCATTTAATTGAAAATGCTGCAGCCATGGGAAAATATATGGATGCACAAATGGAAAAACTAAAACAAAAACATCCAAGCATTGGTGACTGGAGAAATACAGGATTATTAGGTTGTCTTGAATTGGTAAAAAATCAAAAGACCAAAGAACCGATGGCTCCATTCAATGCAAAACCCGATGAAATGGTTGTCATGAATAAAGTTGCGGGTAAATTGAGAGAACTGAACTTGCATACAGTTATAAGATGGAGTTATATTTTTATTGCACCGCCACTTTGCATCACGAGAGAACAGGTTGATGAGGGATTGGCAATGATCAGTGAGGCGATAGGAATCGCGGATGAATTTGTACAATAATTTCACTCAATAATTAAGTACTTTGCCTTGAATGATTATTCATATATTAACCAGTTTTTGTCACGACTTCTCGGGATTGTAATCTTATAATGCAACAAGCCTGTTGAGCAATTTGGTTTCAACTTTTTATAATTATAGGCTACATTTGCAGTCCGTTAAACGGTTCGGGTGGTGGCGCAGCCCGGTAGCGCATTTGCATGGGGTGCAAGAGGTCGCTGGTTCGAATCCAGTCCACCCGACATCTTCTGCCGAACCCGCCTAAGGCGTGGAAGGCGGACCTTCTATGATAGTTTTATCCGCCTTCGCTTAAGCTATGGCGGTTACGACGGGCAGTAGCGCAGCCCGGTAGCGCACTACGTTCGGGACGTAGGGGTCGCTGGTTCGAATCCAGTCTGCCCGACAAGTAAGAGGTTCTGATAAAAAGGGACCTTTTATGTTTTATGTATATATCATAGAATCACTCACAAGCTCAAAGTGGTATTATGGTTTTACAGAACGACTTCCGGCAGAAAGACTGAAGGAGCACAATGGTAATCATCATCATTTCACTGCTGATAAAGGACCCTGGAAACTGATCTTCACTTATTCCGCGAATTCCTTTGACAAGAATGCTTCCATCTGTTGCCGGAAAACCGGCCTGTTGAGACAGGAATCAAACAAGGATTCAATATTTGCAGTAGGTAAAGATCCGGAGTTGATCAGTTTTGTTAATTCAGGATTGGTCATTAACCATTCTTTATCAAGAGAATGATTTTTCAGGAAAGATAAAATGATCTCTGTTTTAAACGTTGGCAAAACATGGTCTGTTTGTTCCCTGATCAGTTTCATATCTTCAATAACGAACGGAAAAAATTCGGGGTCAAACTGGTCGCTGTCTTTGATAAGATATTTTTGGTATTGCAACATAGAATTAATTTATTCTCAAATTTTGTAAGGATAAAGAAAGAAACGCTAAACAAAAAAGCTTTGGCTGCGTTCATTAAAGATACTATCAATTAATGATCCCAATGTTTAATTCTTATGTACCATAAATCAATTAACAGTAAATTTTTCATTAAGGTCAACAAGCTGTTAAATGTTCCAGCCGGGCAGGCATAAAAAACCTACCCTACAGCAAATACATTAACTTGCTCTATGAAACTGAATATATGCACGACAAGAATTTTGAGTATTATTCCAGGTTTGAAGCAATGACATTTCCGCCTCAAAGGCAATTGATCACTTACAGTTTTAATGATAAAGAGAAAACCATCACCGGGATCATGATGGAAAAAAAAGACCTGATCTTTTTATATGAATACCGCGGGGAATATATAGGAGTTGAATTTTTCATATCTTTTTCAAAACAATCCGATTCTTACAAACTGATCAGGGTAGAAGAACTTGCTCCTGTATAAATCTACCAGTATCCCGGAGATTTTTAATGGTTCCGAGTAGTGAGCCAGTTTGAAAATTTTTTATGATCATCCATGTCCCGATATCTATCCGGATAAATCGTAGGTTGAATAACGAAACTGATCTATTACCTGTTCAATAATAAATCGCCTTCATCAATTAATTACTGTATCTTCATGCCGTGATTTTTAGTTCTTCAAACATTCAGTATCAGTTTAGCGTAAATGCTTACTCTTCGTTATAGTAATATTTAACCTCCACTTTACTTTTTGCTGTC
This sequence comes from Chitinophagales bacterium, assembly GCA_044448365.1. Classification (GTDB taxonomy): domain Bacteria; phylum Bacteroidota; class Bacteroidia; order Chitinophagales; family Chitinophagaceae; genus VBAU01. The sequence continues at coordinate 14,646 of JBIOGV010000012.1, read as the reverse complement.
GGCTTCAATCACAGGTATTTTAATTTTTAATTTTAATTTATTGTTTTATGAACATGTACGTTTCGAATTTAAGTTTTCACACAACTGATGAAAATTTAAAAGAATTATTTGAAAAGTTTGGTGCCGTCTCTTCAGCTAAAGTAATTACCGACCGTTTATCCGGTCGCAGCCGCGGTTTTGGTTTTGTAGAAATGGCTGTAGAAAAAGAAGCCAGGGAAGCCATCCAGGGACTGAACAACAAAGAAATTGAAGGCAGAGCCATTTCAGTTTCTGTAGCAAAAGAAAAAAAGGCAGACAATAAAAGGTGGTAGTCGTTTGAATGAATTAAATTGTAAAAGCCCGTTTTGTTAAGGATGAAATAATAACAAAGCGGGTTACGGTTTTAAAGATTACCTTGTGAGGAGTCGCTGACACGATGCAGGTTTGCTTGCTCTTCAGTCAAATAAAATACAATCAGTAAACCCTCATGCATAGCTTTCCTGAGCTGATAACTGACCCTGTTTACCACCAACCGTTGCATTATAACCGGTATCAGCAATTTTGGCTGAAGCACATAAATGATAAAAGAGATATGCCTTTTATCAGGCTTCTGACCATTATTCATTGTACAATCATACCCGCAGCTATTGTGTTGTTCACACCTTTGCTGCAAGGCATAGTGTGGTGGATCTTTGCTATGATTTATTTTTATTTTTCACAATTTTATTTCAAGGGTTCATTTGGTTTGATGCTTCATTGTCTCTGTCATCGCAAAGCATTTAAAACTTACCCGAAGACCATTACGAAATATATAAACTGGTTTGTTTGCCCTTTTTTCGGGCATTTGGGCGATGGATATTTCAGTCATCATATAGGAATGCATCATATTGAAAGTAATATGCCCGATGATACCAGTTCAACAATGGCATACCAGCGTGACAGCCTGTACCATTTTTTAAAATACTGGGCACGTTTTATGGTAAGAGGGTTAAATGACACCTTTTTTTATCTCCTGCATAAGAAACGAAGGAAACTATATATGCAGCTTGGTTTCAATGAATTGTTTTTTTTTATTTCTGTCATTGCCCTTTGTTTTTTAAATCTAAAAGCTACATTGGTGATTTTCATTCTTCCCTGGTTATTTGCAAGACTGGTAATGATGATTGGCAACTGGGCACAGCATGCCTTTGTTGATCCAACCGAACCGGAAAACGATCTTGCAAGTACGATCACTTGTTTAAATACGGTTTACAATCATAAGTGCTGGAATGACGGTTATCATACCATGCATCATATACGACCCGGCGCCCACTATACAGAATACCCGGTCATTTTCCGGGAAAGTATTCCGAAAATAGCAATGAACAGAACATTGGTTTTTGAAAACATTCATTATCTGCATATTTTCTTTTACCTGGTAACAAAACGTTACGATAAACTGGCTGCAAATCTTGTGAACATCGATCATGAGTTCCGGGATGATGCTGATGCCATTTCACTGATGAAGAGCAGGACAAGAAAATTTAATAAAGAAAGACTGATCGTATTGACAAGCCCTCTCTCCACCGGTATTACAAAGGTCGGGGTAATAACTCTATAGCTCCTTTATTGGGGTTAGCACGATATAAAATATAATTTCCTTTCAAATCTCTCTGTGTTCTGAATTCCTTTTTTTTATTATCCTGTCTTACTTCAACCTGCTTCCATTCTTCAGGAATATATGTTTTTAATGTAAGAGGAATGTTATAGATATTTTTATCCAATGAATGTTGCAAATGCACCGTAATACGGTTAGCGGTTTTATCAGTGTTTACAGAAGCATGCATTCGTTCACGCATATATTTTGCCACATCGCTGAAGTTGGCAACCCATAAACTATCTTCATGCATTTTTATATATTGAAAATAAACGTCCAATAGTTCATGCGGTAGCGGTTCATATCCAAAGCCATCCACGCCATGAAAAACCAACACCAGCCATATATTATCATGAGCCAATGCAGTATCTACCCACGTCATCATTAGCGGCAGAGGTGTTTTGGTAGTGCCTCCGCGCTGCCACTGAACATATTCTTTATCTGAAGAACCAGGTTGTGTTTTGTATCCGCGATTTATTTCCAGCATGTAAGGATCTGTCATCAGGTTACGAAGAGCAGCATAAGCGGGCAATGCATATTTCATAGCACGAGGGTGTTCAATACCAAAAGGTATTTCGGCAGTAAACGTGTATTTTTCTCCCAAATGATATTTGATATCTTCTTTGCTTTTCTCCAGCTCATAAAACATATTTGTTGTATCCAGCACAGCCATATGTGCATGGGTGATGGTGTGGCTTGCAAATTCATATCCTTCCGAAGCATACAGTTTGATACTATCCCAGGTAAGACCCTTTTCACCAGCCACTTCCATACTTAACTCAATTCCTTTTTTAAGAGAACCGTTTCTCACTTTATTGTATAACTCATCCATCAGTTTATAAGCCAGATCGGGTTTATCGTCTTCATAGAAATTAGCGCTGCTGTCGTAATAAGCATCAGCACCAATATAACCCAGGTATTTCGCTGCCGAAGCACGTTCAAAATAATTATCAGCATTCGTTGGGATGGTCGCCGTTTCATCAATTATCTCACGGACCGGTCTTCCAATAAATTTTCCATGGTATTTTGAACCAGGAACAGGACCTGTAATGATATAGAAAGTCGCGGGAATCTTTAATCGTTTCATCACCGGCAATGCATACCTGAATTGATTGATGGATCCGTCGTCATAGGTAATAGATACGGCTCCTGTTTTACCATCCTGCCATTTGGTAATTTCGGTCTGGCCATTTACATTGTTATATTCAAAAAACGAAGAGAGAAGGAAAAAATGATAAATGATTTTGGTCTTCATACTTTGAAGGTATAAATTTTCTCATTTGAATATCAGTATTGCTGCAACAGCATACAAACCTTTACTAAAGAATCAAAAATTATCTGAACTTCGCTAATCATCAAATCAATCTTATATGAAAAGGCTATTGATCATTTTGCTGCTTGCAAAAACAGTAACTGTCTGCGCCCAGGATACAAAAACGCCGACACTTAAAAGTATTTTGTTAGCACAATTGCATACCACTCATGATGTGAAGGATTGGTTTGTGCCCGTAAATGTAGCACTGGATGGACTTACAGCGGAACAGGCAAAATGGACCGACGGAAAAGGTAACCACTCTATCGGGCAGCTTACCACGCACCTGATATATTGGGATCTGCAGCAACTTAACAAATTTAAGAATCTTCCCCAGCCGGCTTTCGACGGGAATAATGATGAAACCTTCAATAGTTTTAACAGCAGTAACTGGAAAGCTACTGTGCAAAGGATCGATAGTGTATTAACAGCCTGGGAAAAAGAAATAGAAACAGCCGATGATGCCAAACTGCAATCATGGTACGATACTATTTCACATATAACAACACACAATGCTTATCATATCGGCCAGATGATCTATATCCGCAGACTGCAGGGTTCCTGGGATCCGGAGAAAGGTGTGAAGTAATTATGGCAAACCTTTGCATCACACATTCAGGAGCGTTTAGTTTGGAATGCTTGTAATAAAACTGCCTTCGTTCAGCAACCGATACTCATTTGGTGATTGACCAACTCTTTGCTTAAACAAACGGGTAAAATGCTGTGGGTATTTAAAGCCTAATTCATAAGCAATCTGACTAACTGATTTATTCAGGTCAAATATTTTTTCCTTTGCTACATCAATCAATTTAGCCTGGATATAGTCTTGTGCAGTTTGTCCGGTTTCTTTTTTTATCAGGTCGCCAAAATAGCCTGCTGATAAATTTAGCTCCCCGGCACAATAAGCCACAGAAGGCAAACCTATTGTTTGCGGCTTATCAGATTGAAAATACTGGCCCAATAAATTTTCGAACTTTTCTAAGATGCCTTTATGTACTTTATCACGAGTAATGAATTGACGGTCGTAAAAACGAACACAGTAGTTCAAGAACAACTCAATGTTGGATACTATCAATCGTTTACTGTGCTTATCAATGGCATGTTCTAACTCATATTCAATTTTCGAAAAACAATCCATCACAATTTTTCTTTCCCGTTCTGACAAATGAAGTGCTTCTTTGGATTGATAACTGAAGTAGGTATAGTCCTGGATATGCTTTCCAAGCGATGTACCATGAATCAAATCAGGATGAAAGACCAGCGCATAACCTTTGGGCTGATAGGTTGCTCCATTGCTATTCAAGCCTGCCACTTGTCCTGGTGCAAGGAAAACCAGTGTGCCTTCCTGATAGTCATAGGTATGTCGGCCATACACTAAATCACCGCATTTGACATCTTTTAAAAATATGGTGTATAAGCCGAAGTACATCTGTGAACCCTGTCTGGGACTTGCCTTCGACAGATCAACCACACTCACCAGTGGATGCAGGGTTTCATTATTGTTGAAGGTGTTATAATCGCTTACTGTCTCAAATCTTTTAATGTTATTCATAACATTGCCCATTTTATCTAACTTAAAATTACTGCTTTATTCATCCGCTACGTGATAAGCATTCCTTAATCAGCAATATTGGTAGATAAATCCGTAATCTGTATACCATTCAGGTTGAAAAATGAAAAGACTTTTGCACTATAAAAGAAGATAGACAATGCAAAAAGTGAAACTGAATAATGGCGTTGAAATGCCCATCTTGGGATTTGGTGTTTTCCAGGTAACGGATTTAAAAGAATGTGAAAGAAGTGTAGTTGATGCCATCGAAACAGGCTATCGGTTGATTGATACTGCATCCTCTTATATGAATGAAGATGCCGTTGGCAAAGCAATCAAGCGCAGCGGTGTGCCAAGGGAAAATTTATTTATCACGACCAAACTTTGGATACAGTCAAACGGCTACGAAGGAACAAAAAAAGCTTTTGAAAATTCATTAAGACGGTTGCAATTAGATTATCTGGATTTGTATCTGATCCATCAGCCACTCGGCGATGTGTATGGTGAATGGAGAGTGATGCAGGACTTGTACAAAGAAGGAAAAGTTAGAGCAATTGGCGTAAGCAACTTTCCTCCTGACAGACTTATTGATTTGATTATTCATAATGAAATTGTTCCGGCAGTCAACCAGGTTGAAACACATCCGTTCCACCAGTAAATTGAAACGCAGAAATTTTTAGAAGAAAATAGTGTACAGATAGAATCCTGGGGACCGTTCGCAGAGGGCAAAAACAACATCTTTCATAATGAACTGTTGATTTCAATCGGAAAAAAATACAACAAATCAATTGCACAGGTTATTCTTCGCTGGCTTATACAAAGAGGGGTAGTTGCCATTCCAAAATCAGTGCGCAAAGAAAGAATGGAAGAAAACTTCAACATCTTCGACTTTGAACTGAGTGCCGAAGACATGGAAGCCATTAAAACATTAGACACAGAGACAAGCAGCTTCTTCGAGCACCGTGATCCTGCCATGGTAAAATGGCTCGGAGAAAGAAAACTTGATGTTTGACTCACTAAAAAAAAATGATGAAACTGGTATTATTTACGATTTTGTTTTCCGCCGCTTTGTTTATTGAGACAATGGCACAAGACAGTTCTATATTTCCAAAAGGTGAAATATCTACAACTGATAATCACACAGGAAAAATTTGGCTCAATGAATTAAGTGTAGGTGATAGTGTGTTTACTAACAGCATAGCCCTTGCCACTTATGCACCGGGTGCAAAGCTTGATTGGCATATTCATCCCGCAGGGCAAATCTTACTTATTACAGAAGGCACCGGCTACTACCAGGAAAAAGGCAAACCGATACAAATTGTTCATAAGGGTGATATAATCAAATGTCTTCCGGGTGTAGCACACTGGCATGGTGCATCGCCAGATAGCAGCTTTGCCTACATTGCTGTAACACCAACTACAAAAGGAAAAACAATATGGTTAAAAAGGGTAACCGATGAAGAATACCATTCAATAAAATAAACCATGCTTATATAATTCTTACAAATAATAATAATATGAAAATAAAAATCCTGGGACTGATTTTATTAATGATGAGTGTGCAATCGTCCTATGCACAGCAAAATAACACAAACACATCTACTATGAGTAATACACCTGAAGAACAGGAAATCATTAACCTATCTAAACAGAAATGGCTTTGGATGGCAGACAAAAATGTAGACTCTTTAAATGCACTATTCGATGAAAAAGCTGTTTTCGTTCATATGGGTGGAAGTTGGGGGAAAATACCGGAGCTCAATGTTATAAAAAGCGGGGGGATTTGGTACAAGAAAGCGGATATCCACTCAGTCTCAGTAAATATCATTGATAATACTGCCATCCTGTTAAATAACATCACTTTACTGGCAGTGGTAGGGGGAAATGAAGTAACCAATCCATTTATAGTTACCGAAGTATATATTAAAGAGAATGGCAAATGGCTGCTCGGCTCATTGTCTTTCACCAAACAGCTTACTCCTGATGATATGAAACATTGAGATAACTATCTGATGCCAGCTAACAATAGGAATGAATTATTAAGTGACGGAATGCTATCGGCTACAAATCTTATCTTCGGCAAATCAAAAACCAAGCAGCAGTACCAGCGTGACGAATCGCTATTGACTGCACTTTGGCAATACATTTCCCTTATATGCGGATTTACTCAATAAATAGAAAATATCTGCAAATGATACGCACCGCCATCTTAATAATACTCATGAGCATTGTGGTTTCCTGTAATCATACTACTGGATCTTTAACCACAAAACAAATTTCAGATGTACAGGACAGTGTTCGGGTATTGACGGATTCAATTGCCAAAAATATTTCACTTGAAGGACCGGTGGCATGGCTCCGGTATTTTGAAAATTCACCTGACTTTTTTATGGCAGCCGACGGTCAGCTTGTTTTTCCAAATATTGACTCCGCAAAAAATTTTATAACCAACACACTGGTAAAAACCTATCGAAACATTCAGTTGCATTGGAGCAATATGCGCATTACACCCGTTACTTCTCAATTCGCCCTTGTTGGAGCAGGTTATCATGAAGACATTACCTATTCTGATGGAAAGAAATTATCCACAGACGGATATTTTACGGGCGCTGCGCATCAAACTGACCAGGGATGGAAACTTCAGAATGCACATTGGTCATCTATAACAACACATTAAGAAGATCCGGACATTGTCTGAAAAAAAATACCTCAGCAGTACAACTTGGCGCAAAATTTATACGATTTAAAAAGCATGAACCAGAAGGCAACCGGAAAAAATATTTAAGAATTAGAGTAACCTTAGCACTACTATTCACATGAGAGAATTATTCCTCCTGATTTTTCTTTTTTTCATTTTCAAAGTCCATGCTCAATTGCCACCAGTGATACAATGGCAAAAATGTTTGGGTGGCAGCGGCGATGAATGGATCACAGATATTCAACCCACTTCGGATGGCGGTTATATTTTAGCCAGCAGCACTCACTCACATGACAGCGATATAACATTTAATCATGGAAATACCAGCGATGATGCATGGATCATAAAAATTGATGGCAAGGGAAATATGCAATGGCAAAAATTTACAATAGAAAATAGTTATCTTAGAACATCAACAAACAAGAAAATTGCCAAATGAAATTTGCATTGCTTACTGTTACCTACGGCGGACTTTTTTATAAAGGAGATGCCTTATCGCTGGAACAACAAATACACAAAGCAAAAGAACTGGGCTTTGATGCATTAGCCATAGAAACCAAGCGACCTGTTGCTTCCCCGCTTGATTTCACAAAAGCAGACTGCAACCGCATTAAAAATATTTCCGAAGATCAAAACATTCCTATATGCGCTATTGAAAGCATGTCAAATTTTGCGGGCAGGCATATGGAAGAAAGAGAGAATAATCTGGCCATGATGCGCCTGGTATTGGAATTGGCCAAAGACCTTGGTGTGGATCTTGTAAAAATTTTTGCAGCATGGCCCGGTATCATTAATGATGAAGAAGATATAGCGATGTATGGACAATTTGAAAGAGGCAATCATTATAAACGGTTATTCCCGGGAGAAATTCGCCGGTGGAATCATTGCATAAAAGGCATTCGTGAAGTGGCAGATATGGCGGCAGATATGGGCATTATACTGGCTTTGCAAAACCATGCGCCTGTTCTGAGCAAAGGCTATGAAGATACATTGGCCATGATGCAGGAAACAGATCGAAAAAATGTAAAGCTTTGTATTGACGCACCCTTATTTTATGAACGACAATCTGATGAATATATTCGGGAAGCGGTACAAAAATGCGGTAACTATTTAGTGCATACACATTATGGTGCATGGAACTTCAGCAAGAATGAAGATGGAGAAATTGTACAAGAGCTTTCACCCTCTTCGGGAAATCTTATTAACTATCCTGCTTTTATTGAAGAGTTGCATAATATTGGCTACAAAGGTTATCTTACTTCAGAATATTGTCTGCCCGTTTATAAAAATCATCAGTTTGCCGGTATCGAAGCAGTGGATCATGCAACTCGTATTAGTTTGCAATACATGAAACAGTTAGTGCAGAATGCTGTACTGCTTTCATAACATTTTAATATATGGAAATAATAGAAAGCAAAAGATTGCTGCTAAGACCATTTATACCTGGAGACAGCAATTTTATCCTGGAATTATTAAACACAGAAGGCTGGCTTAAATATATTGGCGATAGAAATGTAAAAACAATACAACAGGCAAACTACTATTTGGAGAACGGACCCATAAAAAGCTATAAGGTCAATGGCTTTGGTTTGAGCATGGTTCAGTTAAAGGAAAACAATAAACCGATCGGTATGTCCGGCCTGATCAGGAGAGATTACCTCGATCATCCGGACATCGGTTTTGCTTTCCTACCGGGTTACACAGGCAAAGGCTATGCATATGAAATTGCAAAAGAAATTATTTATTATGGTTTCAACCGCCTTCAATTGCAACAGATATTAGCGATCACTCTTCCGGAAAATTCTTCTTCAATCAGGCTTTTAGAAAAACTCGGTCTCCGGTATCAAAAAAAAGTTATCAGTAAGGATACAAACGAAGAGCTTTCCCTTTATTCAATAAACCCGGTTATATTTCCTGAACCGGGGTTTAAGTAATTTTGGAACTGTGATAAATTTTATGGTTAACAATGTCAAATGTGATCTATGATCCATCAAACTCCCTGGTTTGAACGAAAATTTGAATTTAATTTTCCTGTGGGCTGCTTTCCGGTCATTGTTGAAAGATTAAGAGGAACGCTTCCTCATATTGAAGACCTGGTAAAAAACAGACCGGAAGAAAAATTAACCATCAAGATTGAAGGAGCATGGTCTGTAAAAGAACATGTGGGTCATTTATATGATCTCGAAGAATTATGGTATGGCCGCATCAAAGATTTTTTAACGGGAAAAGAAATTTTGAGAGCTGCTGACCTGCGCAATACAAAAACACATGAGGCTGATCATAATAAAAAAACAATACAAGATCTGCAGCAACAGTTTTCTTCAGCAAGAAACAAACTGATCGATAAAGTGAAAGATATTGACGAAGCCACCGCCTCCTTAACGTCGTTGCATCCGCGTCTGCAAGCGCCAATGAGGTTGATCGATTCCTTATTTTTTGTGGCTGAACACGATGACCATCATTTAACAAAAATCCGGGAGCTGTTATTGTGAATTGTCAATTGTCAGTTGTCAGTTGTGAATTATTTCCTATTCACCATTCACCACTCACTATTCACCATTCACTATTCACTATTTCACCACTTCCTCAATCACATGACCAATACAGCCATTGGGCATTTGAATATGCAAGAGTGCTGCAAGCGTAGCCGAAATATCAGTCATATACATTTCACGATTTGATTTTCCCGGCTGAATATTCCATCCATACCAGAGTAACGGGATGTGCGTATCATAAGGATTCCAGGTTCCATGCGTAGTACCTGTTTTGCTGTAAGCATCAAACCAACCGGCATTTAAAACAATCTGAACCTGGCCGCTTCGCTTAAAATTATACCCGTTGATCATCATTTCCTGTAATCGTTTTGGTATGGGATATCTCCCGATCACCGACATATCGGCTGCAAATGAAATTCCTGGCAGTTGCTGCAAATAATCTACAGTAGCAGTTTTAATGGCATTAAAATCCAAATTCTTATCGGCTATTTTAGTAAGATCAAAATTCACCTGGTAGTTCGCTACAGAACGAACAAGAGTTGATGTATGAAATTTCTCAGACAACATTTTATTCAAAGTATCGGAAACATGAGCAGCAAACCAAAAATCGGCAGGCAGTTCATGCGATTGCATGAAGCCGATATTATGTGCCACCCCGTGATCTGCTGTCAGGAAAATAAGATACTGACCTTTGCCAATTTTAGCGTCAAGCATTTGAAAAAAATCGGCAAGATCTTTATCAAGTCGCAGGTAAGTATCTTCTATCTCGATTGAATTGGGCCCGAATTGATGACCGACATAATCTGTAGAGGCAATATTTATTGTTAAAAAATCTGTGGCCGCTCCCTTGCCCAATTGATAGTTATCCACTACTTCTTTTGCAAATTCCAATGTAATGGTGTTGCCAAATGGAGTTGCACGGAAACTGCCTTTGTTCTTTGAATAGATCGCTTTCAAACTATGAGGAAATGATGTATTCATTTCACCCGGATACTTACCTTCATACAAAGCATCATCATCGTCGCTTTCCCTGTAAGTGGTAACGGGATACAAAGTATTCCAATCATTTTCTATAAGCTGCTTAACACGGTTTTTATTGTTAAACTTCACAACCCAGTCGGGTAATTGCTTCATGTAATACGTGCTTGTGATAAAATGAGCTGTTGAATCATCAAACCAAAATGCAGCATTGGCAGTATGTCCGGCTGGTAAAATAGCAGCCCGGTCTTTTAATGACACACCAACAACTTTGGATTGAAAATTTGTAGCCAGGCGCAACTCATCAGTAATTGTAGATACCAATAAATTCCTGGGCGACATCCGGCCATCAACCGCACCCGAGGAGCCTACCGATTGCACAGTGCTGTCGTCAGTACAATAATAATGCTTCCCCGTCAGTTGATCTGTCCAGTCATTGCCTGCAATGCCATCGAGTGCAGGTACTGAACCTGTAAAAATGGTAGAGTGACCAACCGCTGTAAAAGAAGGAAGATAATTGATCATCGTATTCTCACAGGAAAAACCATCGGTAAGCAATCGTTTAAAACCACCTGTACCAAAACGATCATAGTAACGATATAAAAAATCCCAGCGCATTTGATCAACTACGACCCCCACAACAAGCCTCGGTCGCTGAAGAGAGATGATCTTTTGGGAAGGTTGAGAATAAGAATAGATAATTGACAGGCAGAGGAGAAAAAGTGGTCCGGTCTTTTTCATATTAAATAATTGAAGCGTAAATTTAAAGGCATAAATGATAATTCAATTCAAATGCATGTATTTTTTCAGATGTCGCTTGATTAAATAGTCAATGCAGCAATACCATCTTTTTATTTTGAATCACTACTGTCTCTTTAAAGGTTGTTACTCAGTCTATTGACAATCCTGCAATAAACAAAATGGTTATCTATCCATGCATTGAATAGTAATAAACGAATAAAAGATTGCTCCTGTGATTTTACGCTTTTGCAATGTAGATAATAGTACAGATCATTTTTATTAAACCAGGTCAAAATTCAAAATACAAAATCAGTGAGTTCATTCCTCATTCCCCTCAAATGCATTACATTTGCGGCGACTTTTACAACTGCACATTAATGATAAACAGAATTACCGGAAGCACAAGAGTGCGACGCCTGCCTACCGGCAGGCAGGCAACGAAAGCTAAATAGTAGCAATGCAGTTGGGCTACCAAAAATGCCGGTATTAAAACCATCTACACAACATGGCAGACATTTTTGAGAAATTACTGAAACATTACGGAAATATCGGGCAGCATCGCAAACGTGCTCATGGCTATTTTACATTCCCCAAACTGGAAGGAGAGATCAGCAGCCGCATGAAGTTTCGCGGCAAAGAAATGATCGTCTGGAGCCTGAATAATTATCTTGGTTTGGCGAATCATCCCGAAGTAAGAAAAACAGATGCAGAAGCCGCAAAAGAATATGGCCTGGCATTGCCAATGGGTGCCCGCATGATGAGCGGCAACAGTAATTATCATGAGCAACTGGAAAAAGAATTGGCAGAATTTGAAGGCAAGGAAGATGCCGCTTTATTGAATTACGGTTACCAGGGAATGGTGAGTATCATTGATGTGCTTTGCAACCGTCATGACGTGATCGTGTACGATGCAGAGAGTCATGCCTGCATTATTGATGGCTTGCGTTTACATCCCGGCCATCGTTATGTTTTTAAACATAATGATATCGCTGATTTCGAAAAACAATTACAACGTGCCACCGCATTGATTGAAAAACAAAATGACGGTGGGGTCTTAGTGATCACCGAAGGAGTTTTCGGAATGGCCGGTGACCAGGGAAGATTAAAGGAGATCACCGATCTGAAAGATAAATATGAATTTCGTTTGCTGGTAGATGATGCACATGGCTTTGGTACGCTGGGTAAAACGGGCGCCGGCGCCGGTGAAGAACAGGGCGTACAGGGTAAGATCGATCTTTACTTTTCTACATTTGCAAAATCAATGGCATCGATCGGCGCTTTTGTTACAGGTGAAAAAAATATCATTGATTACATACGCTACAATATCCGTTCACAAATTTTTGCAAAGAGTCTTCCAATGCCTTTTGTGATCGGCAACCTGAAACGGCTGGAACTTTTGCGTACACAACCGCAGATGAAAGAAAAGCTTTGGCAGAATGCCATTAACCTCCAGAGGGGTTTAACAGAACGCGGTTTTGATATTGGAAAAACTGATTCAGTTGTAACGCCGGTATATATGAAAGGAGGCGTTGAAGAAGCGACGGCAATGGTGATGGACCTTCGTGAGAATTATAAAATATTTTGTTCGATCGTTGTTTACCCCGTAATCCCGAAGGGGCATATCATTTACCGGCTTATCCCGACTGCAGTGCATACTGACGAAGACATTCAATTGACTCTCGAAGCATTCAGCGAAACAAAGAAAAAACTGGATGCCGGCGCTTATAAAATAGATCATATTCCTGACATGGCCGAAGTAACAGGAAAAAGGTTTGATTATTTTCTCGAGAAGCCAAAGAACAAGTAATGAATAATTAATAATTAAAAATTGATAATAGGCCTTGCTGTTGCGAGGCTTTTGTTTTGTAACAACGATACCAATTCTATTGGGCCTACGTTGTTACCTGTCCGGGCTTGCCGGAATCATCCACTTGCACTATACAATTCTATTCACAAAACATTGAACCCCTCCGGGGTTCTTAAATCTTTCTTACTTTTTTTTATTTTTTCCTACGGGTTAAAACCCGTTGCTATTCACCCTGCCTGCTGGCAGGGTTGTGCCTCCGCGTATTTGTGGCGAATTTTTATACATTCATATCGCAGCTCATCACTGATCTTTTCATTTTATGTAAATACTTTGACTCGTTGATCTGATTTTTATAATTTGATTGAAATCTATTTTCATGAACAAAATAACCCTGTTTTTTCTATTTGTTTGTTTCCAGTTTTGTACAACTGCTTATGCTCAACAGGAGAAAAAACTTGAAGATCAGATTCGTCAATATTGGTTTGTGATGCTCACTGCAGGAAACAATCGCAACCAGGATTCTGCAACAGCAGCTAAAATACAGCAGGCACACCTGGCAAACATCAATCGTTTGTACAATGAGGGTAAATTGAAGGTGGCAGGGCCTTTTGGTGATGAAGGAAAATGGATAGGCCTGTTCATTTTTGATTGTGAAACAAAAGAAGAAGTGGAAAAATTATTAAGTACTGATCCGGCCATTGCAGCCGGCAGGTTGAATTATGAGATCCATCCCTGGTGGACATCAGCCGTAGGAAGTTTTGTGCCTGGGAAACCGGCAAAACCTGAAAAGCAATAAAATTTATTGGGAACCAAAATCCTGTGTCCAGTAATTTCCTTCACGGCCTGCACCCATGTCTTTGAAACCAGCATTCATAATGTTTTTGCAATGACCTTCGCTGCCGAGCCATGCATTCATCACTGCCTGCTCCGTTGTAAAACCATTAGCAATATTTTCTCCCCAGGAATTCCATGAATACCCCGCAGCAGTGATTCTTTGACCTGGATCCGAACCGTCCAAACCCGTATGACTGAAATAATTATTTGTATTCATATCGGCACTATGATCAAAAGCGGCTTTCGCCAATTGATCATTCCATACAACAGTGCCAACGGCGGGCATCGCGGTGGTACCACAAGTGCATCCTTTTGTACGCACATCATTTACCAATTGCAGAAGCTCTGTTTTATTTACATTGTAAACAACATTTCCTGAATTCTCACCATTGCTGCCGGAACTTTTATCAGCAATCACATCGTTTTTCTTACAGGAAAAAAACAGGATTGGAGCAAGTAAAATCACGGGCAGGATTCTTCGGCACATACACCATTTTTGTTTGGAATATAATAACGAAAATCATTACCACAAATTGCCATCAGAATGGTAAATAAGAAGTCATTTCTACCTGGTATTGTTGTGCAACAGTTCTTGCTTCTTCAGCAAAATTTTCTCC
>JBIOGV010000011.1:0-31702 GCA_044448365.1 Chitinophagales bacterium | reverse complement strand
CCCTACCTGACAGTAACAGGAAATGTATTTGGCTTATTGTCGAATCAATTGGCAGCCGGGCAGGAATTGTCACTCATATTAAAAACACAAAAAAATAATAGCCAGTTCCTGACAGCGCCCGTAAACAAAAAAGGAGCGTTCATCATAAAGGATATGATTTTTTTTGACTCGGCACGTTTATTTTACCAGTTTAACAATGATAAAGACAAAAGGCTTACTTCATCGGCAAGCTTTGATTTTAAAAATAGTTTTCTGACTGTCCTTAATAACCCCCTGACAGGTCTGAAGCCATTCTTAAAACCCATAATACCCGATACCGCAGTTGAAAAAAAGAATGTAACATTGAACAAATTAAGAGAAGACGAATTTTTTGAAGGAATTAGGGTAAAAGAAATGGAAGTTGTAAAGGTGACAGCTCACACAAAATCAGCGGCGCAAAAAATGGATGAAGCATATACTTCCGGGTTTTTCAGCGGCGGTGATGGCCGGGTTTTTAACGTTGCTGATGATCCGCTTGCCCGTTCTGCAATTTCCGTTTTAGATTATTTGCAGGGAAAAATAGCGGGGCTGCAAATAAATACAAGCGGAACAGGTTCTGTATCCTGGCGTGGCTCGTCCACCTCTCTTTTCCTGAATGAAATGACTGCTGACGCATCCATGATACAATCTGTTTCGATGAGTGATGTGGCAATGATAAAAGTGTTCAATCCACCTTTTTTTGGTGCTGCAGGCGGTGGCGCAGGTGGGGCTGTCGCTATATACACAAAAAAAGGTGAGCAGCTCATGAATTCCGTAAAAGGGCTTGATTTTGTTTCAATCAGTGGCTATACGCCACTGAAAGAATTTTATTCGCCTGATTACAGTGCAGATGCAGACCCAAATAAAGATGATTACCGTACTACATTATACTGGAACCCCCATTTGATATTTGATAAATTGAAAAGGCGGATTTCAATTCCTTTTTACAATAGTGATAACTGCAAAAAGATAAGAGTAGTTATTGAAGGAATGAACGAAGAAGGAAAACTTACAAGAGAGGAAAAATTTTTTGAATAAATGAACTCTCATGGTATGCCTGAGTAAATTTATTTTACCCGGTATACACAAAAGGATTTTCAGTTTGTAGTCTTATCTATTAACTATTTGCAAAAGCAGTAATTCCTTCTACTAACAAATCGAGATTACCGATCGTTGTATATACGTTGGGAGTAATGCGAACACCGTGAATATTTTCCCATTCAATTCCCACTGTATGGATCTTATATTTATCAAAAAGAAACGTTTCGAGCTCTCCCGGTTTTTTTCCTTCAATGCCCACATTGCCGATCGCACAGCCCCATTTAGGGTTCAATGATGTGTTGATCTTTACTTTGGGAAGATCTTTTATTTTTTCCATCCAGTAATTCTTCAAATAACACAAACGCTTTTCTTTTCTTTCACTGCCAATCATTTCATGAAATTCAAGAGCCTTGCCAATCGCCTGTTCTATAAAGAAAGGTCTTGTTCCCAAGTTTTCAAATTTTCGAATGTCATCTTTCAATGGATCATCACTGGTTGCAAACAGGGGATAAATGCTTTTTATCTTCTCCTTTTTTACATACAGCATCCCGCTGCCAATCGGCGCAAACAACCATTTGTGCAAACTGCTGGCAAAATAATCGCAATCAAGATCAGGAATTTTAAATTGAAAATGAGCAAAACTATGCGCTCCATCTACGATGACTTCAATTCCTCTTCTGTGGGCTTCATTGGCAATTTTTTTCACGGGCAATATTTGTCCATTCCAGTTAATGATATGAGTAATGTGAACGATTTTTGTTTTAGGAGTAAACGCTTTAATATATTGCTCCGCTAAATAATTTTCATCTTCACTTGGCAGATCAAGATTGATCCAAACCATTTTTATTCCATCGCGTTTTTCTCTTTGCTTGTATGCATTTACCATATTGGGATAATCTTGTTTGGCGGCCACTACTTCATCCCCTGCTTTTAACTGCGATCCAAAAATTACCGTTTCCAATCCTTCAGATGAGTTACGGTTGATCGCAATTTCTTCTGCATCACAGCCGGCAAGTTTTGCAAGATTTCTTCTCAAAGGTTCACGTCCCTGGTCAAGTATGCGCCACATATAATAACTCGGCGCTTCATTGCTGTAATCATAGAATCGTTTTACTGCTTCCTGTACCGGAATTGGTGCCGGTGAAACCCCGCCATTATTCAGGTTAATCAAACCCGGTGAAACAGTGAATGATTGTTGGATATAATACCAGAAATCTTCTTCAGTGGCAAGATCATTCGGAGAAATTCCTTCCGCATCTTTCAAGGCTTTATCGAGATTGCGGCTCCATGCGGGTTTGTTCAATGAAGTCAGAAAGACAGTTGCAGAAAGGGTTCCCAGTTTCTGTAAAAAACTGCGACGGTTTGATGCAGGCATAACGGTCAATTTAAAGAATAAATGTACCGAGTTCTGAATGATATTTCACGCTAAGATTAAAACATAAGGCGCGGAGAGGTTTTCAATTACTTTGCATGAAAATAATAGATGAATATTGAAGAGAAAGTAAAAAAGTGCGAAGCAACAAAAATTGAAAGAAATAGGTCGTGTCTCGTTTTGATTTCACGCAAACCTGCCTGCCGGTAGGGGTCGCAAAGCTGGTAAGCCGCTAAGATCTTTTGCATTCGTTGCGTTTCGTTGCGTCTTTGCGTGGAAAACATTTTCAAATTGAGAACTACTAAGAAATACTGTAGTTGGCTACATAATTAAAATCCACTAAATTGAAAAAGATAACAACCGCGTATGAAGATTTTAGAAATCAAAGTTTTAAAGGGACCAAATTACTGGAGTATCCGCAGACCAAAACTGATACAGATGAAGCTTGACCTCGAAGAAATGGAACAGCGGCCGACGAATAAAATTCCGGGTTTCCGGGAGCGATTGGAGAAATTAATTCCGAGTTTGTATGAGCACCGCTGCAGCGAAGATGTGCCGGGCGGGTTTTTTCATCGTGTGGATGCGGGAACATGGATGGGGCATGTTATCGAGCATATTGCATTGGAGATACAAACGATGGCGGGTATGGATACCGGTTTTGGCCGCACGCGCGGCACGGGAGAAAAAGAAGGAGTGTACTATGTAATTTTTGATTACATAGAGGAAGATGCCGGCGTTTACGCGGCAAAAGCTGCAGTTAAAATTACCCGGGCAGTTGCAGATGATCAACCTTACAATCTTGAAGAAGACATTCAGCAAATGCGTGAGATCAGGGAAGATACACGACTGGGACCTTCGACTGGTTGTATTGTAGACGAAGCAGCAAAGAGAGGAATACCCTATATCCGCTTAAATAAACAAAGCCTGGTACAATTAGGATATGGCGTGCATCAAAAAAGAATCAGGGCCACCATTGCATCCACTACTTCAAATATTGCTGTGGATATTGCCGGTGATAAAGAAGAAACAAAATTGCTGCTGGATGCCGCGCAAATACCGGTACCCCGCGGAACTGTAATAAGAATGGAAGAAGGATTGAAAGAAGCTATTGAAAGCTTTGGTTATCCTTTGGTGATAAAACCCATCGATGGCAACCATGGAAAGGGCAATACAACAAATATTACAACATGGGAGCAAGCCATTAAAGCTTTTGCTGCCGCAAAAGAATACAACCGCGCTTTGATCATAGAAAAATTTATTACCGGTTATGATTTCAGGGCTCTAGTTATCAACTACAAATTTGTTTGCGCTGCTTTAAGAACGCCTGCTTCGGTAATTGGCGATGGAACACATTCTATTCAATGGCTGATCGATGAAACCAATAAAGACCCACGGCGTGGTTACGGGCATGAGAAAGTGCTGACTCAAATAACTGTTGATCAGTTCACACAAAAAATGCTGGATGATCATGGTTATACATTGGAAACAGTCCCGGCAAAAAAAGAACTGGTGTTATTAAAACCCACTGCTAATCTTTCTACAGGTGGCACTTCTACTGATGTAACAGATGAAGTGCACCCCGCTAATATTTTTATGTTTGAACGAATTGCCAGGATCATAGGCCTTGATATTTGTGGTATTGATATAATGACAACTGATCTTAGAACACCTGTTTCAGAAAATGGCGGTACCATACTTGAAGTAAATGCGGCTCCCGGTTTCCGAATGCATCTGGAACCTGCACAAGGTCTCCCAAGAAATGTAGCAGAACCGGTTATTGAAATGTTGTTTCCAAAAGGGAGTGCAGGAAGAATTCCAATTATTGCAATCACAGGCACGAACGGTAAAACAACTACAACGAGAATTACAGCTCATATCGCAAAAAGTGCAGGTAAAAAAGTTGGCTATACAACAAGCGACGGTGTATACATACAAAATCAAATGATGATGAAAGGTGATTGCACCGGGCCGATTTCATCCCAGTTTGTTTTAAAAGATCCGACAGTTGATTTTGCCGTACTGGAGTGTGCAAGAGGTGGTATTTTGAAATCTGGTCTTGCTTTCCAAAATTGTGATGTAGCGATTATAACCAATGTGGCCGCCGATCATATTGGTCTTGGTGGAATCAATAGCATTGAACAAATGGCAAAAGTCAAATCAGTTGTTGCTGAAACCGTTTTTCCTCATGGGTATGCGGTGTTGAATGCAGATGATGATCTTGTTTATAAAATGGGAAAAGATCTGGAGTGCAATGTGGCTCTTTTTAGTATGGATGAAGAGAATCCACGCATTAAAAGACACTGCGATAAAGGAGGCCTGGCTGCAGTTTTTGAAAACGGGTATATCAGTATCAAAAAGGGGAATTGGAAAATTCGTGTGATGCTGGTAAAAGACATTCCCATAACATTTGAAGAAAAAGCTTTGCATAATATTCAAAATTGCCTGCCAGCGGTATTGGCTACCTACCTGTTTCGCGATATTACCATTGAAGATATACGCTCAGCATTAAATTCATTTTTGCCCTCTTCATCCCAGACTCCGGGCAGATTGAATTTTTTCCATTTCAAGGATTTTACTGTGCTTGCCGACTTTGCGCATAATCCGCATGGGCTAAAACTGCTTTGTGATTTTATAAACAAATTGGATTATCCTGTAAAGATCGGGATCATTTCAGGTACCGGTGACAGAAGAGATGAAGATATTCGTGAGCTCGGAGAAATATCCGCAAACAATTTTGATGAGATCATTATCCGTTGCGATAAAAATCTTCGCGGAAGAACAGCAGATGACATCATTGGACTTTTAAAACAGGGAATCGAGAAAATAAATCCTGCCCTGGACGTTATGATCATTCCGGACGAAAACGAAGCTCTCGAATATATTTACGCAAATCACAAACCAGGTGCTCTGTATACGATCATGTGTGATGTGGTAGCGGGAGCATTAGATAAATTGAGAGAATTGAAAGAACGAGAAGTTTTAGCCCTCAGTCATTAAGATTTTAATATCCAAACGGACTTAAAAACCATTTGGGCATGATGAATTCAGCGCGTATTTTTGCCGGCCCGTCCGGTCAGGCGGGCACTCTTTTTGGCCCATTGTGTAATGGTAGCACTACAGATTTTGGTTCTGTCTGTTGAGGTTCGAATCCTCATGGGCCAACAAGTAAACACTCAAGAAACAAGGTGCAGGGAACGATTGAAGTTGAAGACTTGTCCCTTGTACCCTGTGCCTTACTGTATCCTTAACTATTGCCCTGTGGTATAATGGTAGTACGTCAGATTCTGGCTCTGAATGTCAGGGTTCGAATCCTTGCAGGGCAACAAACCTGTTAATAAATCAATACTATTAGCAGGTTTTTCTTTTAAAAAAAATCTAACCAGGAAGATTATCTGTAGACTCGAAATTATTTTTACAATCAGCTAACAGTGGCAGCTGCAGATCTTTCTCTGAAACAATTATTTTTTCATCCGGAATTTTCCAATCAATTTTTAAAGAAGGGTCATTATAACAAATCCCTGTCTCACTTTCTTTATTATAAAATTCATCACACTTGTAAAATACTTCTGCCGTTTCACTTAGTACAGAGAACCCATGAGCAAAACCTGGCGGTATCAGTAATTGTTTTTTGTTTTCGCCGGAAAGTTCTATGGAAAATACCTTTGCATAGGTAGAAAAATTCTTACGAATATCAATAACAACATCCAGGATGGTTCCGCTTAAAACTCTGACCAACTTGGTTTGAGCATGGGGATTTAACTGGTAATGCATTCCACGGATAACTCCATACGAAGAACTGGATTGATTATCCTGCACAAACCGTAAATCAATATTTTGCTGATGAAAAATTTTTTGATTATAGGATTCAAAAAAATAACCCCTGCTATCTTCATAGATAACAGGTTCAAAAACAAAGAGTCCCTGAAATTCGGTTTTATGAAAAGGCATATTATAAACTCCAGTAACTTCTTTTTGTGATCTTATTCCGGTAAATACCTTTTAAATCTGCAATCAGTCCGTGCTGACGGGTTATACCTGAAAAATAATTTTCATCAAGGGAAAGGTAAGGCTCATGTGGCACTGCGATAATTACCGCATCATAGTCATCAGAAATTTTTTCAGACAGGCCAAAGCCGTACTCATGAATTAATTCGTCAGAATCTGCATAGGGATCTTCCACATCTACATTAACATAGAAGGACTTTAATTCCTTCACTACATCGGCAACTTTTGAATTACGTATATCACTTACATTTTCTTTAAAAGTAGCCCCCTTTATTAAAACCTTTGATGATTTTACATCACCACTATTTCTTATTATATGATGGATCACTTTCCTGGCTATATGATTCGCCATATCATCATTTATATTTCTTCCCGCCAAAATTACCTGTGAACCATAGCCCAATTTTCTTGCCTTATAGGTAAGGTAGTAGGGATCAACACCTATGCAATGACCGCCAACAAGACCCGGTTGAAATTTTAAAAAATTCCACTTGGTACCGGCGGCTTCAAGCACCTCATAGGTATTAATATTCATCATTCCAAAAATGATCGATAACTCATTCATTAATGCAATATTCAGGTCCCGCTGAGTGTTTTCAATGATCTTTGCAGCTTCCGCCACTTTTATACTAGATGCACGGTGAACCCCTGCCTTTACTACCAGTTCATACAGTTTTGCGATTTCGTCCAAAGACTCCGCATCACATCCTGATACAACCTTTATTACAGTTGATAACGTATGTTTTTTGTCACCCGGGTTAATGCGTTCAGGTGAATAACCCAATTTAAAATCAGTTATATTTTTAAGACCTGATAATTTTTCAATGATTGGAAGACAATCTTCTTCTGTACAACCGGGATAAACTGTAGATTCATATACAACATAATCACCGTTCTTTATCACTTTGCCAACAGTTTCAGATGCCTTCTCAACAGGAATCAGATCCGGAACATTATGTTCATCTACAGGCGTAGGAACGGCTACAATAAAAAAACTCGCTTCCCTCAACAAATCAAGAGAATTTGTGAAGACAATATCACAATTTTCAAATGCTTCCGCAGATAATTCATTGCTGGGATCAATGCACCGTTTCATTAACTCAACTTTCTTTGCATTAATATCGAAACCAATTACAGACAATTTTTTTGCAAATTCCAGGGCAATAGGTAAGCCTACATAGCCTAATCCGATAACAGCCAGTTTTTTCTTTTTCTCAACAAGGTCGGTATACATATAGTTTTTTATTTAGTTTGATCATGAATTTTGATAAGGCCGTTATTTGTTGCTCAGGAACTCTTTTGGTTGTTTTTCTAATTCCTCAGAAGGAAGAGATTTGAAATAATCATACGTGATCTTTAAACCTGCTTTGCGGGTTACCCTGGGTTCCCATCCCAGTATTTGTTTTGCTTTTGTGATATCTGGTTGTCTTTGTTTCGGATCATCGACCGGTAACGGCTTAAATATAATCTTTACTTTTTTTTCAGACAATTCCTGAACTTCCTTTGCAAAATCAAGAAGGGAGATTTCTTCGGGATTTCCAATATTCATCGGTAACTGGTAATCACTCATCAATAAACGATAAATTCCTTCAATCGTATCATCCACAAAGCAAAAACTTCTTGTCTGAGTGCCATCACCAAAAACAGTCAGGTTTTCTCCCCTTAAAATTTGACCGACAAAAGTTGGAAGTGCTCTTCCATCATTCAATCTCATCTTAGGTCCATATGTATTAAAAATCCGGACAATTCTGATATTCACTCCATGAAATGTATGATACGCCATTGTCATCGATTCCATAAATCGCTTGGCCTCATCATATACGCCCCGGGGTCCAACCGGGTTTACATTACCCCAGTATTCTTCCGGTTGAGGATGTACCTGCGGGTCACCATATATTTCACTGGTAGAAGCAACCAGTATCGTTGCTTTTTTTTCTAAGGCAAGTCCTAAACAATTATGCGTACCGAGCGCGCCTACCTTGAGGGTTTGAATGGGAATTTTCAAATAGTCAATCGGGCTCGCCGGGGATGCAAAATGAAGAATATAATCCAGGTTACCGGGAACATGAATAAATTTTGAAACATCATGATGATAAAATTCAAATTGCTCCAGCGGAAAAAGATGTTCAATATTCTGCAGGTTTCCGGTTATTAAATTATCCATTCCTATAACATGGTCACCTTCCTTAATAAAACGATCACAAAGATGCGACCCCAGGAATCCCGCAGCACCTGTTATTAAAACCTTTTTATTCATTTAAGATTGTTCTGCATTTATTATTTTCTGTAAGATTTCCTCCTTATTAAACTGTTTTTCTCCCGATGCTCTCATAATAAAAACCCAGCTCTCTCATGCGTTCGGGATCATACACATTTCTTCCGTCGAAAATCACTTTATTTTTCATCAGCTCACTCATTTTTTCAAAATCAGGCGTACGAAATTCGCTCCATTCTGTTGCGATCACCAATGCATCACAATCTTTAATGGCACCATATTGACCCGATGCCAGATTGATTTTATCACCGAGAGATTTTCCTGCATGATTCATAGCTTCAGGATCAAAGGCTGTAATGACTGCTCCTTCTTTTAATAATTCCTCTATCATATAGAGCGCTGGCGCCTCGCGTATGTCATCTGTATTTGGTTTAAAGGAAAGTCCCCAAACAGCGATCTTTTTATTTTGTAAACTGCCATTGAAATATTTCTTCATTCGGGGCACGAGGTAAAGTTTTTGTTTTTCATTTACCTGCATGACAGCTTCCAGTATTTTAAAATCGTAATCAATTTCACTTGCCGATCTTACAAGTGCACGCACATCCTTTGGGAAACAACTGCCGCCATATCCAAGGCCAGGAAATAAAAATCGTTTGCCAATCCGATCATCACTGCCTATACCCCGTCTCACCATATCTACATCAGCTCCCAATTTCTCACAAAGAATAGCTATTTCATTCATAAAAGAAATCTTTGTTGCCAGGAAGGAGTTCGCAGCGTATTTGGTCAGCTCTGCCGATCGCTCATCCATAAAAATGACGGGATTACCTTGCCTTACAAATGGAGCATACAAATCACTCAGGATTTTTTTTGCCTTTTCGGAATTGGTACCGATTATGACTCTGTCAGGCTTCATAAAATCCTCTACAGCTAAACCCTCACGCAAAAATTCCGGGTTAGCTACTATATCAAATTCAGATTTGCAATTTGCCGCTATGGCTTTTTGTACTTTTTCAGCAGTTCCAACGGGCACTGTGCTTTTATCAACAATAACCTTGTAATCATTTATTATTTTCCCCAAATCGTCAGCAACCCGAATGATGGCTGAAAGATCCGCAGATCCGTCTCCACCGGGAGGTGTGGGCAATGCAAGTAAAATAAGCAATGCATCCCGCACTCCTTCCGCAAGATCAGTAGTAAACCTTAACCTTCCTTCACGAAGATTGCGTAAAAATAATTTTTCAAGTCCCGGTTCATATATGGTTATTTCTCCGCCAGAAAGTTTTTTTACTTTCTCTTCGACAATGTCAATGCAAGTAACCGTATTACCTGTTTCAGCAAAACATGTTCCTGTCACCAACCCAACATAACCCGTACCAACAACTGCAATTCTCATATTTTGAAAACTTATCTATTTACAAATTCAAGCACCTTACCAGTAATATAATTCAACTGGTCATCATCCAATTCTGTGTGTATCGGCAAAGAAATTACCCGTTCCGTCAGCCAATCTGTTACCGGCATACTGAGTGAAGAAGCATTAAATCGGGCAAACATTTTTTGCCGGTGTGCCGGTACGGGATAATAGATCATTGAAGGAATTTTTTGTTCTGATAAAAAATTGTGAAGCCCGTCACGGTCAATGCCCTCAAGAATTATCGTGTACTGATGAAATACATGTTTACAATACGAAGCCCGGAATGGAGTTTTGATTTTTGAACAGTTGGCAAAAGCCTGGTCATAAAAATCAGCGGCCTGCTGGCGTGCCTGAATATATTCATCAAGATGTTTCAGTTTCTCATTAAGAATGGCTGCCTGTATACTGTCAAGCCTGCTGTTACAACCCACTATGTCATGATAATATCTTTTGCTTTGTCCGTGGTTGGCACACATCTTTATTTTAACTGCGAGTTCATCATCATCAGTGCTTAATGCCCCGCCATCACCAAAAGCCCCTAAATTTTTAGACGGATAGAAAGAAGTGGTGCCAATAGTTCCAATGGTTCCGGCTTTCATTTTTTCACCTTTATTGAAAATATAATCGCTCCCAATGGCCTGGGCATTGTCTTCTATAACATATAAATTAAACTCCCGCGCAATATTCATGATCTCTTCCATGTTAGCGGTATGACCATACAAATGAACGGGGACTATTGCCTTTGTTTTAACCGTAACGGCCCTGCGAATTGCGGCAGGATCAATGCAAAATGTTTGCGGGTCAACTTCAACAAACACCGGTGTTAATTTTAGCAAGGCAATTACTTCTGTTGTAGCAATGTATGTAAATGATGGAGTGATCACTTCATCACCCGGCTGAAGATCGAGAGCCATCATGGCTATTTGCAAGGCATCTGTACCATTGGCGCAGGGAATTACATATTTTACATCAAGATATTGAGCAAGATTGATTGCAAACTCCTGCACAATCTTTCCATTGATGTAAGCCGAGCTGTCAAGCACTTGCTGGATAGCATTATTAATTTCAGTTTTTATTTTTTGATACTGTGTTTGCGTATCTACCATTTGAATTGTTCTCATCCGGTCCAAATTTTGAGTGATCAGGTTATTCAGGATGTTATCTTCAATCAACATGCCTTTAATCATTAAAGCCGCGCAAAAATAATAAATATAGGCAGGTTATGCAATTGCCTTTACTTTTGCGCAAATCGAAAAAATTGCCAGTCCTTTTTTACAATATCTTTCTTATACTGTATCGTTCGGCAATCAGGATCTCTTCTCTCTGGAATACAAAAGCAAAAAAATGGCTTACCGGCAGGAAAAATATCTTTGAAAAAATTCAATCTGAAATTTTCAATGCGGCAGATACTCATTCTTCAAAATTAATCTGGATCCATTGCTCGTCTCTTGGCGAATTCGAGCAGGGAAGACCGGTTATAGAAAAAATCAAGGCTCAGGGCACAAGGCACAGAATCGTTCTAACTTTCTTTTCACCATCCGGGTATGAAGTGAAAAAAAATGATCCTGGCGCAGATTCGATCTTCTACCTGCCCATGGATTCACCCAAAAATGCACGAAGATTCATGGATCTCCTAAATCCTTCTCTTGTCATTTTCATAAAATATGACTATTGGCATTACTATTTGAACGAAATAAAAAAAAGAAAGATCAAATGCCTGCTGATCTCTGCAATTTTCAGAAAAGACCAGGTCTTCTTTAAATGGTATGGTGGGTTACAAAGAAAAATGCTCGATTGTTTTACTCAGATTTTTGTTCAGAACGCAGAATCAAAAAGGTTGCTGGAAACAATCCAGGTGAACCATTACACGATCAGCGGAGATACAAGATTTGACTCTGTGATCGCCATCGCCAAAAATTTTCAGACTATTCCCCCTGTGGAAGAATTTATTGGTTCTAAAAAATGCATTGTGGCAGGAAGCACCTGGAAAAAAGATGAAGCAGCTTTGCAAAAAGTATTTGAAAGATTGAGGGACTATGATCTTAAATTAATCATTGCTCCTCATGAAATTCACGAAACACATTTAAGTCAATTAAAAGATCTTTTTCCAAACTCAGTAAGATTTTCCGAACTGGCCAATAGTCAAAGGCAAGAATCCAAAGTTCTTATTATAGATAACATGGGCATGCTTTCCAGGTTGTATAATCTTGCTTTTATAACTTATGTGGGTGGCGGATTTACACGAGACGGTGTCCACAATGTTTTGGAGGCAGCTGTGTATGGAAAACCCCTTGTATTTGGTAAAAATTATAAAAAATATAAGGAAGCCATTGACCTGATCGAATATGAAGGCGCTAAAAGTTTTACTGATGAGGAAGATCTGTATCAAATAGTACTGACGCTGTTAACAGACGAAAGTGACTACAGGCAAAAATGCCTCGCTTCAAAAAATTATGTTTTGGAAAACAGGGGAGCTAGTGAAAAAATTCTAAACTATATCGAAGAGAACCGTCTTTTGACCAATTGATAAAAATGTTTTACAATTTCATTCTCTCTACTCCAGCCTAATTTAACGATCAACTCCCTGTTGATCCAGTATTCCGCCTCAGGAAATATATAAAAACTGTTGATCGTTTTTATGCTTCTTTCATACATGGCCTCATCTCCGCGGAAAAGATCGTTGATAAAAACAAAGCGGTCATTAATGCCAATTGCCTTGCGAAGGTCTTTTATAGGCTCATGTTTTAGTACTTCAACCACTTCTGTCTTTTCCTGCTTCAGCCGGTCATTGAGTGACTCAGTTTGATGAACCGCCAACTCATTTATTTCTTTTACCCCCTGTTGATGAGACAGGGTTGGTGTTTCAAATAACGGATCAAATAATAAATTGGATGGCTCTGTTTTCTTAGCCAGGCTTGCCCTGTTTCTTGAAGAATGAATCTCTTCTTCGACGACAAACAGCTTTTCAACTTTTGGAGATATTTTTGGCGCAACTTCCTCTGGCAAAGGGATGTGAACGGTTTTCGGAAGCATCACTGCAACCTTTGAAGTGCCCAGTGTATAGTTACCATTAACCTGCAATTGGTAGATTTCATTTTGCAGCATCTGAACCGTTACCAGCATTTGCGACGGGCTGGCATTTTGTTCGGCTTGTTCTTTAAGCTTACCTATCAGGACCTGGATACGTTCCATTGATTTATGGTACTTTTGTCAACTTTAAAAAGACAAATTAAAGTTACAAACTGTTTGCCAATAAAGACAGTGTGATCAATTAATCCAATCAATTTAACAATGTTTATTGAACCCCAGATAAAGGGCGAGCGTCGCGGCTGGATCGAAGTGGTTTGTGGATCCATGTTTTCCGGAAAAACTGAGGAGCTTATCCGAAGGCTAAAAAGGGCAAAAATTGCCAATATGAAGGTCGAGATTTTCAAACCTGTGATTGATGTCCGTTATGATGAAATAAAGATCGTTTCTCATGATACCAATGCGATTCAGTCAACCCCCGTTGATAATTCGCAGAAAATTCTATTGCTTGCACAGGGAGCCGATGTGATAGGTATTGATGAAGGACAATTTTTTGATGAAGAATTGCCAAATGTTTGCGATAAACTTGCATTGCGGGGGGTAAGAATAATTGTAGCGGGCCTCGACATGGATTACCTGGGGAATCCTTTTGGTCCGATGCCCAGCCTCATGGCTAAAGCGGATTATGTAACAAAAGTGCACGCGATCTGTGTGGTATGCGGCAATATAGCCAACTATTCCTATCGCAAAGTGCCCAACGATGACCGGGTGATGCTGGGTGAATTGGACGTGTATGAACCGCGTTGCCGCATTTGTTATAATAAAGGAATGAATTGAGATCCATTCATCACATATTAACTCTTTTCAGAAAAGACCTGTTGCTTGAAATCAGGCAACAATATAGCTTTTATGGAGTGCTGCTTTATATTGGTGCTACTATTTTTGTGTTATATATGACGATTGAAACACCTGAAAGCAATGTGTGGAATGGATTATTCTGGGTAATTCAACTTTTTATTTCCATTAACGCTGTTGCAAAAAGTTTCCTACAGGAAAACCGCGCTCGCATGCTTTATTATTATTCAATTGCGGGACCAAGAGATTTTGTTCTGGCTAAATTGCTTTTTAATTCATTACTGATGTTGCTGATGAGCATACTCAGCCTTGTATTATTCAGTTTGTTTTTGGGCAATCCCATCCAAAAGGCGGGTGCATTTATTGGAATTGTTTTACTCGGAGGCTGGAGCCTGAGCCTGGTCTTTACTTTTTTAGCCGCTATCGCAGCAAAAGCTCAACAGAACGCAGCGATCATGGCAATACTTGGTTTTCCATTGATCATTCCGCAATTGCTGTTACTGATGCGTTTGTCAAACGCGACATTTAATGAAACCGTCTCTTTCCCGGCCTCAATAATTTTTTTGCTCATTGCTCTCGATGCAATGGTTATCCTGCTCGCAGTTATTCTTTTTCCTTTCTTATGGAAAGATTGAAAGCCGGATAAACCATTAAAAATGTTATTCACCCGATTATTCCTTATTCATTATCAAATCCTTCTTATTTTTGCTCCGCTTTTTTAAAAACGATTGCCGGCCCGTTATTGAACTTCTGAGAGTGCCTGCCAATGTTTAGTATTGTATGCATAAATCATGGTGGAAAATATTGTGTGTCGTTTTGCTTCTTTACACTTTTATCGGCGGTTTTTTGATGGATGTACCCAGGCTGCCTGCTTTATCTGAAACCATCCGTAATCTTTACTTTCATGTTTGTATGTGGTTTTGTATGATGATACTTTTTACTGTTTCAGTTGTATATGCCATAAAATATTTGCGAAGCAATAAATTAGCTGATGATATTTACAGCCGCCAGTTTGCAGCAGTAGGAATTGTATTTGGCGTGCTGGGCTATGCCACCGGCGCTATCTGGATGAGTTATACCTGGGCTGATCCTAATAATAGTTCCTTTCAATCATTCAGTGCTGTTGCGCGTGAACCAAAACTAATAGGTGCTGCTATTGCTCTTCTCATTTATTTTGCCTACATGGTCCTGCGTGATTCCATTTCAGACATTGACAAACGGGCCAGGATAACCGCGGTATATAATATTTTCGCCTATGCACTTCTTTTTCCAACCATTTGGATCATTCCAAGATTGTTGCCAAGTCTTCACCCAGGCGGAGAAAACGGGAACCCGGCATTGGATACCAATGATATCGATAGCCGCATGAGGCTGGTTTTTTATCCCGCCGTTATCGGGTGGACACTATTAGGAGTCTGGATCACTTCTTTAAAAATTCGTTTGAACCTGCTAAAAGAAAAAAAGCTTCTCCATGAGTAAAATAAAATTTTTGTCCGGATTCATCAGTTCACTTCTGTTTTCTATGGTGTGCTATTCTCAATCGGATGGAGGCAAAGTTGATATGGCAGATACGATGCGAAGCAATGGACGGATCTTTGTTGTGGTAGCTGTTGTCGTTGTGATCTTAATTGGACTAATCCTGTATATAGTAAGACTGGATAAAAAGATTTCAAGACTGGAAAAACAAAAAGATGATAGATGACAATTGATAAATGATAATAAATAGATAAAAATTAAGCGGACATAGTCGGAACGAAAGAAAAGCGGTCAAATAAACCAGGAGCAAAAAATATTAAATAATCATACAAATCAATCTCATGTCAGGGAAAAATTATAGTTTTTTTGAAAACGTAAATATAACTTTTGATAAAGCGGCTGCTTTTACGAAATGGGATCCGGGAATCCTGGAACAAATAAAAGAATGCAATGCCGTTTACCAGATGAGGTTCCCGGTAAAAATGGAGGACGGAAGAATTGAAGTGATCGAAGCTTACCGCGTACAACATTCGCAACATAAAACTCCGTGCAAAGGTGGAATTCGTTTTGCAGGCGAGGTAAATCAGGACGAAGTAATGGCTCTCGCCGCATTAATGACCTACAAATGTGCGATTGTAAATGTTCCTTTTGGTGGTGCTAAAGGTGGTATTAAGGTAAATCCGAAAAAGTATTCTGCTTACGAACTTGAAAAAATCACACGACGCTATACTGCTGAATTGACCAAAAAAAATTTTATTGGCCCCGGTACTGACGTGCCGGCGCCTGATTATGGAACAGGTGAAAGAGAGATGTCATGGATACTGGATACCTATTCAAGTTTACGTCCCGGTGAAATCGATTCTGCGGGTTGTGTAACAGGCAAACCGATCACACAGGGTGGTGTTCGTGGCCGTCGTGAAGCAACAGGGTTGGGCGTTTTCTTCGGATTGCGGGAAGTGTGCAGTATGCCTGATCTGATGGAGAAATCAGGATTGACTGTTGGCGTGGAAGGCAAAAGTATCATTGTACAGGGCCTTGGAAATGTGGGCTATCATACAGCTAAATTTTTTCAGGATGCGGGTTCAAAAATTATTGCACTTGCGGAATATGAAGGAGCTATCTGCAATGATGATGGTTTAGATGTGGATGAAGTTTTTCAGCATCGGAAAAAAACAGGAAGCATATTAAATTTCAAGGGAGCTAAAAATTTTCAAAATAATACGGATGCACTGGAAATGGAATGTGATATTTTAATTCCGGCAGCACTGGAAAATGTTATTGATGGAGAAAATGCTCCCAGGATAAAAGCAAAATTAATTGGCGAAGCTGCCAATGGTCCCCTAACACCGGAGGCCGATGAGGTTTTTGCCAAAAAGGGAATTGTAGTAGTACCGGACATGTATTTAAATGCAGGAGGAGTGACCGTATCCTATTTTGAATGGTTAAAAAATCTAAGCCATGTAAGATACGGCCGTATGGAAAAACGTTTTACGGAGAACATGAATTCTCATATACTGGGACAAATGGAAGCGTTGAGCGGCAAAAAAGTAGATGCCGAAGAAAAAGAATTTATCATGCATGGCGCAGATGAAGTGGATCTCGTTTACAGCGGTCTTGAAGAAACAATGATCACTGCGACCCGTGAGGTCATAGATACCTGGAAAAGTAATCCTAAGATCCCCGATATGCGCACGGCAGCTTTTGTAGTGGCCATTAATAAAGTTGGAACCAGCTATGCAGAGTTGGGAATATTTCCATAAACTGATCAACAAATAAAATTGGAAACCCATTCATTGTTGAGTGGGTTTTTGTTTTTCAAAGTACAGAAAATCCTACCTTGTGCGTCTCAAAAATGTATCATGAAAAAAACAATCCTTTTATTCTTGCTTCTCGCTTTTATGAAGATCAATGCTCAAACAGCCGATGAGATCATTCAAAAATATGCGAATGCCATGGGTAGCCTGGATAATTTTAAAAAAATAAAAACAGCCAAACTTACAGGCATCGCAAACGCGCAGGGGAATGAATTTCCGATCACCGTGCAGATCATCAATGGCAAAGCCATGCGAACGGATGTTGAAGTAATGGGGCAAACAGTGGTGAATTGTTATAAAGATGAAAAGGGTTGGAAGATCAATCCATTTGCCGGCGTTCCAACAGCAACAGATGTAACAGGAGAAGAATTGAATGAATTCAAAAACCAGAGTTTTTTAGCCAGCCAGCTCATGGATTATAAGGCCCGTGGTTATACAGCAGAGCTGTTAGGACAGGAAAACGTAGATAGTGTCAAAGCTTACAAAATCAAATTAACCACTGAGGGCGATAAAATGGACACGTATTATATTGACGCCTCAACTTCAATGCTTATAAAATTTGTTGGGGCAAGAAATCTCATGGGGCAGGATATGGAAGTTGAAACCTATTTCAGCGATGTGAAAGATTTTGGAAATCTTAAATTCAGCATGTCAAGAATCGTGAAAACCGGCGGTCAAACGATCCAGGAAGTTCATTTTGATAAAATGGAATTGGATGTGCCCATTGATGAGAAAATATTCGATAAGTCATAGTGTCTGTTCTTTTTAATGAATCATTTCCATAAAGGCATTTGCTGAATCAGCTTCAGATCAATCCCGATTTTTTCCCATCCATAAGTATAATGCCCATTCGTAATGATGAGAAAGGAAACAGGAACGCTGATGTTATAGCGCAATAGCTGCTGCAGAGTGGAATCGTTCAGACTGATCACTGTTGATTTGCATTCGATCATCATCCAGGGCTTGTGATCTTTATCGTAAACAAGAATATCAAATCTCTTCTTTAATTCTCCCAGCAAAATTTCTTTTTCCACTGCAATATATGCTGCAGGGTAATGGAGTGTTTGAATAAGATATTGAATAAAATTTTGCCGAACCCACTCTTCATCATTCAGGACAAGCCATTGTTTGCGGATAGCGTCGAAAATAAATTCTGTTTCTTTTTCTTTTTTTAATCTGAAAACCGGTTCCGGGAAACTTATATGAATCATTGTCCAAAAATAAATTTCTAAATTAGCAGAATTTTAATTCATGAAGACCAAAGAAGAAATCGTACATAACTGGCTTCCCCGGTACACGGGTGAAAAATTGGACAATTTTGGAAAATATGTTTTGCTCACAAACTTCAGCCATTATGTACACTTATTCTCAGAATGGAACAAAGTCGGGATCGTTGGAATAGACAAACCCATGCAGTGCGCCACTGCAGAAGACATTACTATTATCAATTTCGGAATGGGAAGCCCTACTGCTGCAACGATAATGGATCTTCTTACTGCCATTGAACCGAAAGCCGTTTTATTTTTAGGTAAATGCGGTGGATTAAAGAAAAGAAACAAACTGGGCGATCTCATTTTACCTATCGCTGCCATTCGTGGTGAAGGGACCTCTGATGATTATTTTCCGAAAGAAGTTCCGGCCTTGCCTGCGTTTGCTTTGCAAAAAGCGGTATCCACAACTATCCGTGATCATGGAGTGGATTACTGGACCGGCACTGTGTATACCACCAATCGCCGCGTATGGGAACACGACGAGGATTTTAAAGAATACCTCCAGGAAATAAGAGCTTATGCCATTGACATGGAAACTGCTACCATTTTTACAGTAGGATTTTATAATAAAATTCCAACCGGGGCATTACTGCTCGTCAGTGATCAACCAATGATCCCCGAAGGAGTAAAAACTGAAGAAAGTGATAAACAGGTGACTGCTGAATTTGTGGAAAGACATTTAAAGATTGGCATTGATTCTTTAAAACAACTGATCAATGATGGATTAACCGTAAGGCATTTGCGTTTTTGATCTGCATGATCTTTGCACCGGAAATTAAAAAGACCAATGAAATTTCTCCTGTTCATAGCGCCTTTTATTTTACTATCATCCCCCAAAGAAAGCTGCAATCAAAAAAAGAGAAAGTCTGCAGCTTTAGCACTGCCGGGCTGTTTTAAAGGTAAACTGGAAGTGAAAGGGGGATGCATGAATTACACAATTGGGATTATCAGTAAGAATTTTGATACTTCACTTGTCATGGCAAACTGGACGGATGAAAATACCGGTAAGTCCTATAAAAATGCATTTGCATTGAACAGCCGTTGTACGTTTCCCAATACAATTAATGAAGGCGATGAATTTTATTTTGTAATTGACAGCACTACCGTTCCAAATTGTGTTGTTTGTTTGATGTATTATCCTGTTCCGGCAAAAAAATTATCTATAAAAATCATACAGGGACCCTGTGGTCCATAGCTAATTTTTGATGAACCCGCTTTTGCATATAGAAAACCTGACGGTTGATTTTATCTCTGAAAATTCCCGCCCGAACGAGGCAGCCGGTCTGGAACTGACCCATGCAATAAAAAATATTTCGTTTACCGTGAACCGGGGTGAAACGGTGGGGATTGTCGGGGAATCGGGTTCAGGAAAAACAGTTACTTCACTTTCTATTCTGCAACTTCTCCCTTCGCCGCCCGCGAAATATAGATCAGGTAAAATTTTATTTTCAGAAGACGGAATGACAACGAATGATCTGTTGAAAAAGGATCACCGGGAATTAAACCGAATTCGTGGCAATAAAATAGCCATGATCTTCCAGGAACCCATGAGTTCATTAAATCCCGTATTCACCTGTGGTCACCAGGTAATGGAAACATTACTCACTCATAAAAAACTTTCACGCCAACAGGCAAAACGGCAAACTATTGAATGGTTCACAAAAGTAAAATTACCGGATCCCGGAAAAATTTTTTATCGCTATCCTCATCAATTAAGCGGGGGGCAGAAACAAAGGGTGATGATCGCAATGGCTATGTGTTGTCATCCATCGTTACTCATCTGTGATGAACCTACAACAGCATTGGACGTAACGGTACAAAAAACAATTCTGCAATTGATCCGTGAATTGCAAGAAGAACAAAATATAGGAGTCATATTTATTACGCATGATCTTGGAGTTGTATCAGAAATAGCTGATACGACTATTGCGATGTACCGGGGAGAAATAGTGGAACAAAATTCTGTAAAAGAAATTTTTAATCACCCCCGGCATCCCTACACAAAAGCCTTGCTGGCATGCCGGCCTGTAAATCACCAAAGGGGAGAACGATTGCCTGTCGTGAGTGATTTTTTAAATGAAAAACAATTACGGGATGAGAAAAAAGAAATCAGCAACCAGCAACCAGCAACAAGGGAGCAGAATTTAGAAGTATTATTTAAAACTCAAAATCTTTCTGTATGGTTCACGTCACGGAAAAATCTTTTTGGTACCCCAATTGAATTTGTAAGAGCGGTGGATGATGTAAGCTTTGAAGTATACAAAGGAGAAACACTGGGATTGGTTGGAGAATCCGGCTGCGGTAAAACAACCCTGGGGAGAACGTTGCTGAGATTAATTGAACCGACCGAGGGAAAAATAGTTTACAATGGTCATGATCTTACTGCCCAAAAAAGGGATGAACTAAAATCTTTGCGAAAAGAAATTCAAATTATTTTCCAGGATCCCTATTCCTCATTAAACCCAAGGATCACAGTTGGATCTGCACTTGCTGAACCAATGAAAGTGCATCATATTCTATCCAAAGCAAAGGAAAGAAAAGAACGAGTGATTGAATTGCTGGAAAAAGTGGATCTGAAACCCGAACATTTTAACCGATACCCCCATGAATTCTCAGGCGGACAAAGACAGCGTATTGTAATTGCAAGAGCATTGACATTAAACCCATCATTTATTGTTTGTGATGAGCCGGTTTCGGCTTTGGATATAAGTGTGCAGGCCCAGGTCCTGAATTTGCTGAATGACCTGAAAAGGGAATTTAATTTTACCATTATTTTTATTTCACATGATCTTTCTGTTGTTCGTTACTTCAGCGACAGGATATTAGTGATGAACAAAGGAAAAATTGAAGAAAGCGGAAATGCCGATGATATCTATTTTAATCCCCGGAAAGAATATACAAAAAAATTGATCGCTTCGATCCCCCGTGGGAGAGTGACCTAATTCTTATACTTTAAAGTATAAACTTCTTCATTGGTCTTTGAAAGATCATAAAATTCTTTAGCACTTTTTCGCCGGGAATAAAGAAGTTTCTTTAATTCTTTATGTAACTGTACAGAAAGAGGTTCGTCTTCAGTCACTTTAGAATCAGTAAAGGAAGTAAAGTCGTAATAATCGGGCTCATCTTCACCGAAATTTTCATGCGGTACCGGCGACATGTCTTTTATCTCAAATTGCTTTGGATCTTTTGAGAGAAGTCCAACTGTAGCCAGTTTCCACGCCAGGTCATCTTTTTTCTCCTTGTATTTAAAAAAATAAATATAGCCTTGCTTCGAATTCAATTCAGCAGGCAATTTATCCAGGTAAATGACAGAATCAGGTTTGTTATATGGCTTTGAAACAAGCAATTTGCTTCTTGAAAGTTCCACCTTGTTATAATATTTTCCGGGGAATACATTTAATTGACCGCTTTCTTCAAGATCGCTGTATAAAATATATTTATAATCATCCATTGCTGCAAAATAATTCACTGTACTATCCGGTACCGGTTTTTTATTACGCAGCAACTCCAGCATGACACCATACTTCAGCTTTTTATCATTTGATTGCAGCAACTGCTGAAAGAAAGCCGGAACATTCGCATTGGTTTCCCAGAATGGCAACAGTAATTTTGCATACAGTGCCAATTTCTCATTACCATAACTGCTGTTTTCACCGTTCTCGTCTTCCTCATCATTTTTCAGATTCTCCCTGGATGCTTCCCGGATCAATTTTTTCTTTTCATTGATAATTTCCTTTTTGAATTCCTGCTTTGCCTCAATAAAAAATTTGCTGAAATACATTTCATAATCTCCGGGCTTGACGAGGCCGCTGTCAATCATTCTCCCAAGCAATTTCATAGTTTTCCATTTATAATCGCCCAAATTCAGCAATGGCAGGATATCGGGTAAAATCGTACGGGTAAGTTTTACTGAATCGTATAACTCATCCCAGAAATCCCCATCATCATTATTTTTTTCCCAAAACTTGTTCAGGCTGAAATTAAAATGGTTGGTGCTGACATTATTTTCATAATAATCTCCGGATTTAGATTCTATTACCGGCGGCTCAGCTGTAATTATATCTTTAAAAATCAAATATGCATATTGTGTTTGCTGCTGTAATAAACTTTCAAGAATTGCATACTGTACTTCTACCGTGTCTTCTTCCGCATAATAAAGTGCTTTCAGAAAATCAGAACTTGATTGAGTAGAAATATCACCCAGTTTGCCGATCAGTGATTTTTTTGTTCCGAGATATTTTTTTTCGGACCAGTTGACAGAACCGATCGCTTTTTTAAGATCCCGCAGGTCTGAAGAGTCTAATTTAACCTGTTCAATTGCTTTCACAGCTCTCTTGTGTACCAGCGTATCGCTGCTGAAAAAATCTTTGAAAAAAATGTTTGATTTTTTTTCAAAAGGGTTAAATCCTTTTAATGTATCATCAGGAGCAAAGCTTTCATAAAAATTTTTGACAAAGGAACTTGCAGCCGTAAGCGTGTCGCCTTCTGCTGCAAGTAAAAAGCTGATTCCATTTTTATTAAAAGACTTTGTCCATATCAAACGGCTGCTGTTGGTATCTGACAACTGGTATTCAATTATTTTCCAATCGGGTATCTCATATTTTTTTTTACTGCGAATGATCCAGGAGCCATTCCTTGTGATCCTGTTTTCATTCATCCCTGAACTGTCATCATCATAATAATATTGCCCGTTTCTATAAAGAGATACATAGATTTTTTCACCCGTACTATCGTTTTCAATGATCTTATTTTTAAAACTTCCCCAGGGGGAAAAATTATTTTCCTCATCCCCGTCATTATCATCTCCTTCTCCTGAATTGTATTGAGAATAATTATTGCCGCCGGGTATCGTTAATTTTATTTTTTTGTCTTCAGGAAAGAATGTTGTCTTCACCGAATAGTTCAAAGAAGTATCCTTTTTCTCAAATAGCTGCTTGTAAACAAAAGGCTTTATTTCAAACGAATTAAAAAAGTTCTGCATCACCGGGTTTTCTTTTCTGCCCTGCGCAATAAGCGTATAATAATGTGGCCCCTGGATAATGAACCTCGCCAGTATAACAGATGCATCCTTACGCAGGTACCTGCAATCCAATGCCGGGTAACCCTTCCATGCATTGAATTTGCGGCTTACCTCTTTGTAAATAAACTCAGAGCCGGAAAAACTTTCATCCAGCAAATTCAGATCAAAAGTATCTTCTTCGGCGAACCCGTAATTATGAATATCCGTTCTGAGTAGGATATAGTCGGTGTTTGTTTTTTTATCTTCTGCATCGTATTGCCAGTTACTATTTTTTGAAACAAAAGGTTCAAGGGGAAGATCAATACTGAAACCCCCGCCATCCGGCTGATATTTTTTCCATTCGCCGGTTTCATTTTTATATTCTTTCAACTGGATGCTTCCAAAAAATTTCTTTGATTCATCGCCATATTTTACATAATCACCATTGCCACTCATCTTAAAAATGATCACTTCATAAGGGGTAATAAAAATATTATACCGCTGTACATCCCCACGCCGCGTCCGATTGGTAATATCAAGTCCTGTATAACCATTGCGGATAATTTCCTGCCTGCTTAAAATTTTTCCCGGCACGTTCTCATATAACAAACTATCAATTTTTCTTTTTACGGTTTCCCCGGAATGTCCCCAAAGTTGACTGTTGGTTTTTATTCTTGTCACCATGTAGTAACTGCCGTTTGCCATATCCGCATACTGCATTTGATCAAGCAAGCCTTCTTCAGCAAAGCGGTAAAATTTTCCGGGAATATCTACTTTAAAAAATCCGTCCTCCGATGTTTGAGTATTAAAACTTACAGGAACGCGAAGCTTTTCAACCATGTCTTTCTGATCGCTGTCTCGTTCACCCATAATAATGGGACGAAGTCTGTATCCTTTTCTGCGCAGAATTTCTATCACGCCGCGATTGCCGGGCAGGTGAGCCGCTCCTACCCCAACAAACAAAGATGACCTGCTTTTCAGGATCGAATCGATTGAATTGGCCTGTAACCAATTGCGGCTGTATAAAAATTTTTCATCAAAAGCGTCCGAAAAACTATTCAGCCGGTTGATTGAATCAAGCAGATCGAGATTTCCCGTGCGATAAGCTTCCTGCAATTTATCGGCAGAATAATCATCACTGTTATCGTAACTTTTTTCTTTATGATTTTTATCTTTAGCGGCATCGCGATAAGCTTCCATCATCAGTTTCATACTTTCCGCATATTTCTCCACGCCTGCGACACGCTTACCCATCTTTTTTCCTACCTGGTAAATGTACATATCCAGGTACGTGTTCTCTTCAAAATCGCTGGAGAAATCAGAATAGTTGCGGTATAAAAGATTATTGATCGTGGATGGCCGGCTATATAAAGCCGCTTCTATTTTTTTCTCATATCTGTCAAACTGCAGCGTATGAATGTTCAAATAATCATCCGGCATTTGCGTGAAATTATTCCATATATAGCTCAGCCTTGACTCAGCAGAAATATCTCCCAGGTCATATTTAACAAGATCTTCCTGCCATGATTCGGGATTTGTCTCCAGTGCCACTACATCAACTGCTTTTATGGCGAGATAAAAAGAATCTGGTAAATGAAAAACCATTTTACTGCTTACATGCATAGTGCCGAAGAGATAAGATGGCTTTGAAAGGCCGTTGCCCGTAATTTCCCAAAATAAACTGGGGTATTTTTTAGAAATATTTTTTGTTTGACCCCGGGAGAACAGGATACAATTCAAGAAAAGAATGAGCAGCACAATTTTTTTCATAGCCATGCACAATTCGGAAAGAATCAGTCAGCAAATGTAAGATGCAAATTTTTGCTAAAAACATAAAACATATATAAATAAAGGGTACTCGCCGATTTTAATTCTCTGTTACAGGGGCCAATTAAGATACCCATTCAATCCATATTTTCAAAACCCTATCGCAGAAAACCTGTATCAAAATCTATCATATTTCAATAAACTTTAACTTCCGATCCAATCAGTCAACGGCACAATTAAATATTTTTGAATTCACCCAACTATTCCAACCACCTGGCATGTCTGTTAAGGGCAGTTATCGATGTAAAAAAAATATTTAATGATTGATCATTCAATTTTGATCCGCTGATGAAAACTTTATTCTTATTTTTTTTATTCCCGGTCTTTTTTTCCGGCAAGTTACTCTGGCTAAACAATCTGGATGAAGCGAGGCAACTGGCAAAAGCAAAGCATGAATTCATCTTACTCAATTTTTCAGGATCAGACTGGTGCGGACCCTGTATTAAAATGCATGA
The DNA here is from genome assembly GCA_044448365.1 of Chitinophagales bacterium. Taxonomy (GTDB): domain Bacteria; phylum Bacteroidota; class Bacteroidia; order Chitinophagales; family Chitinophagaceae; genus VBAU01. Next base: position 5,910 of record JBIOGV010000011.1, on the reverse strand, counting down.
CGAGATTTTTGAAAGCACTGTTTTCCAGCAATACGCAGACATTCATTTAATACTGGTAAATGCTGATTTTCCCAGGCTTAAAAAAAATCAATTGCCGAAGGATCAGCAAAAAAGAAATGAAATTCTTGCCGACAAATACAATTCAAAAGGAATCTTTCCTTATACCATTTTATTAGACAGTAAAGGCAATGTGCTAAAAACCTGGGAAGGTTTTTTTGAACCGGGAGCTCAAAACTTCATCGATCAGATAAAAAATGAATTACTTGGAAGAACAGAGTAGAATCATGCAGCTAAGCTTGTTCAAAAAAGAAATGTTACTGATGGGGAATCAGTTTGAAATTACTATAGTAACAGAAGAAAATGAAGAATGGGCATGTGAACGAATTGATGAGGCTGTAAAAGAAATAAAACGGATTGAAAAAATTCTAACCACCTATAAGGATGACAGTGAAACCAATCTTATAAATAAAAATGCAGGTAATAAGCCGGTAAGGGTGAGTGAAGAGGTTTTCCGGTTAATTGAACGAAGTATCCGCATTTCTGATTTTACACAGGGGGCATTCGATATTACTTACGGTTCTATTGATAAAAGCTTGTGGAATTTTGATAAGAATATGAAATCGCTGCCCGATCCGAAGCGGGCAAAGAAAATGGTGAGGCTGATCAATTACAGGAATGTTATTCTCGATCAAAATGAACAAACAGTTTTTTTAAAAGAAAAGGGAATGCGAATAGGATTTGGAGGCATAGGAAAAGGTTATGCAGCAGAGATGGCTAAGGAGGTAATGAAAAAAAACGGCGTGACAAGCGGTATTGTGAATGCTTCCGGAGATCTGACTGCCTGGGGCTATCAGCCCAATGGAACGCCATGGACAATAGGTATCGCTCATCCGGATGCGGCTCATTTGCCGTTTTCTTATATGAATATCACCGATAGGGCAGTTGCTACTTCCGGCAATTATGAAAAATATGTAGTGATCAATAAAAAAAAATATTCCCACACTATTAATCCACGTACAGGATTGCCGGTAGCAGGGATTAAAAGTGTAACGATCATTTCTCCCAATGCAGAATTGTGCGACGCGTTGGCAACGCCTGTAACGATCATGGGAATAAATGCAGGTTTGAATCTTATCAACCAGTTAAAAGGGGTTGAATGTATTATCATCGATGATTACAATAAACTCTATATGTCGCGAAACATTCATTTATCATGGGTAAATCTTTTTGTATGACCAAACAATCCTTTGCAATTTTTATTCTTTTCTTATTGTCACTTTTAGCGGTGGCATGTACACCGGTTAAAGAATATCAGAAAAACCGGATCAATGATTCTGAAATGCAACTCTCGGCAAGAAAGGTTGAAAAAACTGAAATGAGTTTTCAAACATATCGTGAAGCCTCTTCCGGCGCCAATGGTGGAAAAACCGGCGGTGGATGCGGTTGTAATTAACATGTTCAATTCAAATCATCCATGCTGATTGGGTCTAACTAATAAATCAAGAAGATGATAAAACTGTATTTCTCTGTGATTGCTATGTTCATGCTGTGTTTTCATTCCTGGGCACAAAGTCCGGCTGCTTCCACGGATGATTATAAAAGCATGAAGCTGAAAATGGAAGACGTGAATATTGTATCAGGATATTATTCCCAAAGCGGGGATCATTCGGCTGTAACGGGTGGTATCGGTACTCAACAGGTAACGGACATATCAAATACGATCGATCTTAAATTGGTTAACTGGGATATATTTGATCACAAGCATTCTTATAATATTGGATTAGGAATTGATCATCATACAGCCGCATCATCTGCCTATGTTTCAAAAACCGGTGCGTCTAAAACAGGCGGTACAAGAATTTATCCTTCTTTTAACTGGCAGGTAGAGAATGAAGAAAAAAGAACAACATTTGGTTTGGGGGCTTCTTATTCTCATGAATATACTTATCAATCATTTGGTTTTAATGTGCTTTTTTCAAAAAAATCAAGAGACAACAACCGGGAGTTTAATGCTAAAGGAAACATTTTCCTGGACAGAGTGAAAATGGTAGAGCCCAGCGAATTGAGACCGCCACCGGTTATTATGACTTCAGCAAGCGGTGAAAATTCAAGGAGCTACATACCCTCAAATCCCCGCAATACTTTTGATGCTTCATTTTCACTTTCACAGATCATTAACCAGCGTACGCAAATATCTTTTTTAACGGATGGCGTAGTACAGCAGGGATATCTTGGCCTTCCTTTTTACAGGGTTTATTTTAATGATAACAGCGTACATGTTGAGAACCTGCCGGGTTCCCGTTTTAAACTGCCGTTGGGTGTACGACTAAATTATTTTCTTGGAGATAAAATTATTCTAAAATCTTATTACCGGTTTTATATTGATAATTGGGGAGTTACTTCGCATACCGCAAGTCTTGAAGTCCCTTTTAAAATAACCCCGTTTGTATCGATCAGTCCTTTTTACAGATACTACATTCAAACCGCAGCAAACTTTTTTGCGCCTTATGGTGTACATACAGAAGTAGATAAATATTATTCAAGCGACTATGATTACGCCGCATTTTCGTCCGACTATGCTGGTTTAAACCTGAGGTTAGCTCCGCCTAAGGGCGTATTTGGGGCTAAAGGTTTTAGTGTGTTTGAAATCCGGTATGGTTATTACAGGCAAACTACAGGTTTACTGGCAAATAATATTTCATTGAATCTGACTTTTAAATAGAGGTCATCTCCTGCTTTTTTTATTGGACACAACTATTTGTGAAGGAATCAGCAAAATCTAAACCTGGTGACGAGAGTCACAAAGTATTTGAATACGGTGTGTTACTTTCGAAACATGTTCAGTATTCATTCATGCTTTCCGGGGCAGCTCTTTTTTGGAAATTTACCCAACCAAAAATTTATCCCCGTATGTCCTTAGAACAAACATACCAGGATTTGCCGGACGGCCAGCAGCTTATAATCAGGGGATGCATTGCAGGTGACAGAGCTTCGCAGCAGAAGTTATATAATCTTTATGACCGCAAGATGATGGGTATTTGCCAGTGGTATGCACGTAACAGAGAGGAAGCAGAAGAAATTTTACAGGATGGATTCATGAGAGTGTTTACATATATACATACATTTAAAGGTGAAGGGTCTTTTGAAGGATGGATACGAAAAATTATGGTGAATACCGCCTTGCTCAAATACAGAAACAAATCCCATCTGAGAGCAATTGTTGAATATAATGCGGAAGAACATGATAGCAAGGAGACGATCTCTGTCATTGAAACACTCGATGCAAAGGAATTAGTAAAGCTTATACAAACACTAACGCCCGGTTACCGCATGGTATTTAACCTTTATGTACTGGAAGGAATGAAACACAGGGAAATTGCGGAATTACTTGGCATTTCAGAGGGCACATCCAAATCGAACCTGGCAGATGCCAGGATTGTTTTACAAAAAGCACTGGAAGTCAAAAAAAAAGTAGCCGGGATTTAAATTTTTTGGGCCTATGAGTAAAAATCTACAAAACATGGATGAAATTTTTAGATCTGCCTATGAACAGTTTGGAGATGATCCATCACCGGGTGTATGGGATAAAATCAATGCGGGCCTTGATAAAAAAGATGCTGCCTCTTACAAAAGAATATCAGGAAACTGGAAAAGAATTGCTATTCTTTTATTGTTTATTTTAAGTGGATTCATTATTTATGAAGCGGGTATTGTGAAAACCAACTCTCACCGTACAAAAGAAAATATTCCTGTAACTGCAAAAGGGAAAAAGACTGATGTAAATGTGACGAAGCCAGATGAAGCAATGATACAAAATCATTTTTCATCGGGCAGTATTGATCATAAAGAAACAAAATCTGTCATTATTAAAACCGGGAATGAGAGAGAAAGTAATAGTGGAATGATTGTAAAAGAGAATAAAAATATTTTAACCAATTCACCGTACCAGGCAAAAAAACAAACGCGGATAGTAAATGGAAAAGCAAGTAAAGCTGAGGACGGCATTAACCGTAAAGTAGCCGTTATTTTGCCTTCCGGGCATGACGTCAAAAAAGAATTGCTAAAAAACAATCAATACCCGGTAAAGGATAAGATAATCATTCCTTCATTTGAAAAAATTCAAACTGCTCAAATAGGCCTTACCCAGCTTCATTACATCCCGCAGATTTATTTAAAAATCATGAATGATTCTTTTTCTTTGAGCAGTGCAGCGAAAACCGGGAAACAAAATTTGGGTAATAAATTCAAGCCTTACTGGACAGTTAGCGGCTTTACTGCTTATGACTGGTCAAATTACCGGCTTGATAATGATCTTCAAACCGCACAAAAAATTCAGCACCGGGAAACTCATCAACCTTCACTATCGGGTGGAGTATTAGTAACAAAACAACTAACTAATAAATTCGGACTGGAGACCGGGCTTATTTATTCCAGGACTTCCATAGGTATTAGCCCGCAAAAAATATATGCGTTAAATGATCCATCGGGAAGTATTTCTTATAAATATATTGCCTCGTCCGGTTATGGATACGTAAAACCAAACTTTAATGCTGCACCTGCCCTGGGTGATAGCCTGACTGCAGCAGAGGCAAACCATACACTTGACCAGGTCAGTGTTCCGCTGGAAATTACATACACCATCAGAAAAAACAATCTTTCGTTTGTCCCGGGAATCGGAATTGCTGCCAGTTTTTTGACAAGTGAAAGAATTGAAACAGAAGTGGAGGATGGTTCTCACCAGGAAAGAGTTCTTATTGATAAGCTCAGCGGAACAAGGTTATATTATTTGTCATTTATGGCCGAAGCAGAATTACAATACAATCTCTCTGATAAAATATCTATCAACTTTCGCCCTGCATTTCGATATGCAATATCGCCCATCACAAAGGGCAATGTTGTTGAAACCTATCCGTACGATTTTGAAGCAGGCCTGGGATTGACATATCGGTTTTAAAAAATAAACATTTCTCTCCCACAATTCATAAATAACCGGCTGTCCGGCGGTTCTTCTCAATTTAACATCACTGGAACGATCAATTCAGGGTTTAACCCAATCATAGCTCTTGCTTCTCTCTTTTTAACAGGAATTTGTTACCTATTCTGCCATTTCTACGTCAAATCAGTATGGTAACAAAAAATCAGTATTAAAACTAAAGCAGCAAAAATATTTTTTATGAACAATCTTTTAAATATCACGGCTATTCTGGATCAGCCCGGATTGCTTGAAAGCCTGGTAGAAAGGCTGGCCAGCCGCCGTTATGATATTGGGTATTCCAACCAGGCAGTACCAAAAGATTGGCAGCCTGTTGAAATTTCATCTACAGAAACTTATGTGAGTGGAACAGTGTCAATTTGCAATTCGCCGGATAATCGTGATGATACTTCTATGAATATTCCTTTTATTACGTCTATGTTATTTACCTGTATTAAAGGAAAGGAAGACAATTACAGGTTGTCCTGGAGCAGTTCTCTATCATAAAAAAACTCTCCACCTTCAGTAATGGGTCTCTTTTAGATTATGCTGTCATAATAAATTTTTAGTCATTTTTGTATGATGAGTATATTTTATCTGAACAGGCCAACTTATAATCGGTAAATACGTTTTAGATATTTTGGCTGAATGGATTGAAATAAATCATTAAACGATGAAACGATCCATGCCATTTTTTTTCCTTGTCCAATGTCGGTTTCACTAAATTTCATGCATAAAAATTTATGTGGGTAAGAAGCAATGTTGCCGGGCTTAATACTATCTCATGAAGATTGCAAATGTGAAAAACAAAACTTTTTTTCCGCTGTAAATACCATACCTTTGCACACTTTATGCCGTTAGGCAAACCCTAATGACCTGACCCGGTGCCGTAAGACCGGATTTGGTTAATTCCTTTCCAGTTTTCTTCACTGGTCTTG
>JBIOGV010000010.1:0-31805 GCA_044448365.1 Chitinophagales bacterium | reverse complement strand
TTTAAGAAAGGCCAATATTCCTGCTTCACTGGAAACAAAAATAACAGGCGAATCATTGTTTAACGATGGTGTTGGGATCGTTCTTTTTATCAGCCTATTTGAAACAGCAAGACTGGGGGCGGAAAACGTCCCTTTTTTGCAAATTGCATGGTTATTCATAAAAGAAGCCGGAGGAGGGATTCTTTTGGGGGCGATTCTTGGGTATGCCGGTTTTTATTTATTACGATCCATTGATCAATACCAGGTAGAAGTATTAATTACGCTGGCCATGGTGATGGGCGGTTATTTATTAGCATCCGCCATTCATGTTTCGGGGCCGCTGGCAATGGTAGTAGCCGGAATTATCATTGGTAACATAGGTATGGAAAAAGCCATGTCGGATGTAACAAGGGATTATCTGAAAAAATTCTGGGAATTGATCGATGAAATATTAAATGCAGTTCTTTTTATCTTGATCGGTTTTGAAATGCTCATCATCTCCATAAGGGGGAATCTTTTATGGATCAGTTTTATGGCGATACCTCTTGTTTTATTTGCCAGGTGGCTTGCCGTTTCTGTTCCGATTTTTGCATTGTCATTCAAGAGAGCTTTTGAAAAAAATTCCATAGCTATACTTACCTGGGGAGGTTTGCGGGGAGGGATCTCTGTGGCATTGGCATTATCGCTGCCCGATCATATGCACAGGCAGGAATTCTTAGCCATCACCTACATGGTCGTAATTTTCTCTATTGTTGTGCAGGGTTTAACGATCGGAAAAATGGCCAGGAAACTGGCAATAAGTGAACCATTGCAATAGTAAACCCAGGTCAGATCTGTTTCAGGTAACTTATTTTTAGTATAACATGATCTTCGGTCAGTTTTATTTGCTGTAAGTTCAGAAAGCTTCCCTGGTTATATATGATGTATATATACGACAAAGGCCGATACTCCCAGGAAAAACGGACATTGTAATTGTCGGAATGATCCAAAGAATTTTTTTGATAGAAACCGGTTAGCTGCAACCTTGGATTTAAAGCGAACCGGCCTTGCAGTATATATAAATTAACAGTGGAATTACTTTTAGGCTCACCAACCTCCATAAAATGATTACGGTTGAATTCGGCTATCAAAGAAATATTAGGGATAGGAGCAAACTGCAAACTCAGATCATTGGACCGGATCCTGCCATTGTAATAGCTCCCCCATATATAATTGCCAAAAAAACTAATAATTTTCGAAGGATTGGTTGTAAATAATATTTCATTCTGCCAGAAATGATAGTCACCTGGCTTTATAGTTAATCCCAGGGGATTAAAGGGATCGGTCAGTCTTTTAAAAACCGGCGTGATGGAATATCCAAAATAAGCTCCGCTTTGAAAATTCAACCAAATGGGCCAGAGATATAAACTCCTTTCAATAAATTTTCCTGTGGAAGCCTGCCAATAAAATTCCGGAAGAAAACCCGGCTCATAGGCACGAAGAATTTTTTTGAAGGGTAGGAGATTGCCGCGATAATACCAGTTCATACCTGGGGTAGTTCCAATTACATCGGATCTCGAAACAAAGCCCATTTCAGGATCGAAATTTTTCGTTACAATGGATTGCGTCCACCAGATTTTATAATGATTTGTGGAATTATAATATTGCGCAAAACCCGCAAAGCCTTGTTTATTGGTATTGGTTGTAATAGTATGTGTAATTATTGTATTCAGTGACTGAGATTCGCCCAAACGAAGAAATCCGTCAAGGGTGCTTTCAATATTCGAACCGGCACTTGTATTTTTTACGGTCATCAATGCACCAATGCGACTCTGCTCACCAAAATTTTGTGAATACCTGCCTACAAAAAAATTTGTTGCCGGTGAATTGTCAGTTTTTTCCTGGCGCATTACAATGGCACCATAATTTCGTTTTGAAGAACGATTAACAAATCTTCCTCCGGCAACAATAGGAATGGGATTTCCATTTGTGTCCAGTCCTATCGTTCTGCTGAAAAATGGTTCCATGTGCATGTAACCGCCAGAGCCGTCGATTGCCATCTGTATAGATGGACTAAACAGAGATGCATTCTCCAAAAAAAATTGTCTTTTTTCCGGAAAAAACACAGAAAATGTTGTTATGTTATTGACCTGCAGATCAGCATCTGCCTGGGCAAAATCTGTATTGGCAGTGAGGTCTAAAACAATATTTGAATTGATTGCCCATTTAAGATCGCCGCCCGCTTTATATTCTGTTTGATTTTCTTTTTTTCCTGGATCAAAATTTTTGTAATGATTGTAAGAGCTGAGAAAATAGGGTTGGATACGAATATTAGGTTTGGGAGGAGGTGGCTGCAAATTTTTCAAAACTCCTTCATAAATCATTCTTGAAACACTGAATACACGCGGAAAAGCCGATAATGCAGATGTCTCATTTGTTAAACGCCTGTTACGATAAACATTCAATCCCCAGTTTTGTACACTGTCTTTTGATTTCGGGTAGCGAAGTGTTTGCCAGGGAATCGCGATTTCAGCATACCAGCCTGAGTCGGTTCTTGTTGTGCGCACACGCCAGAGGCCATCCCAGTTTTCATCAAAATAAAGATCATCAAAACTTAAATAATCCCGCTGCACACCATAAGCATTTACTGCAAAGCACATCGCATTGCGCTTATCATTAAATTCGTCGAAAGTTATCGTTACCAGGTCATGCGCAACGGGATTGAAATCTCTTCTAAAATCAGTTGCACGGATCGCTTTTCGGCCTAGAGAATCTTTGGAAAAAATACCAAAGTACAGGTATTGTTTATTGTACAATACTTTTACGATCGTTTCGAAGTTGGGCAATGCGCCCTGGTAAGGCTCTATTTGGGTAAATCGGGGAGAAATTTTTGCCCGCTGCCATTCTGTTTCATTCAGGGCGCCATCAATTTTTAAAAACGAAGTAATGTGTACGGCATCAATTTCCTTTTTAATGGAATCAGGTTTAAAGATTTCTTCGCTCTGTGCAAGGGCTTTCGATGAAATAAGCAAAAATAATAATGGCAGTCTTTGAAGCATATAGTCAATATACGACAAGATTAAATTGATGAAGCGACTTTTTAAAATGCATCAAAACGCATTTGTAAAGCCGGGAATACTAACAACTTTAAAAAGATTGTCAAATGCCGAAAATCATCTTTTTTTCAAAAAAACCTTTCTACTTTGGAAGACAAAATGATGAACTGCTATGAGAATACTTCAATTATTCCTGGTCTTGCCTGCCCTGACACTAAATTTAAAATTATTGGCTCAATCTTCTTTGCCTCAATTTGGCTCATATAGCGCAGAAGAGTTGAGTATGAAGGAATGTTCTTTTGAAAAAGATGCAAATGCAGTTGTTTTATTAGATGAAGCATTTTCAGACTTTGATGATGACTGGCAACTGATCACCAAAAGAAGAGTGCGTATAAAAATTTTAAATGAAAAAGGGATTGACGAGGGAAATGTCATCATTCCTTTCTATTCGAAAGATAAATTTGAATTCATCCAGAATATCGGGGGTATCACATTTAACGCTAATCAGAATCCCGACATTTCTCAACTTGATAAGAAATCAATTTATACGGAGAAAATAGATGAACGGAGATCGCGCGTAAAATTCGCGATGCCAAACGTCAGGGTAGGGAGTATCATTGAATATCAATATGAGAGCGTGATGAAAAATTATGGAGGGCTTGACCGATGGCTGTTTCAATCAGATATTCCAACAGCCAGGAGTTGTTATCTTTTGCAGATAATTCCCAACCATGAATTCTCTTATGTTGTAACAAAAAAAAGTAAGTACAATATTATCATTACCCCGAAACCCGACGTGGGCCAAATATATTTTGAAATGAGTAATATTCCCGGATTACGCTTTGAGCCTTTTATGGATGCGCCAAAAGATTATTTGCAGCAGGTAGAATTTCAGCTTTCAGGATATGCCAATCCTCTTGGAAATATGCAAAAGGTTAATACAACCTGGAAGGATCTTGCGTATGATTTAAGCACTGACAAAGTTTTAGGGGGTTGCTTAAAAAAAGATCTGCCCAAAATTGAGGACGTAAAGGCAATCGTCGATAAAGAAACAACCACGATTGGAAAAATCAATGTTATTTACAATTATGTCAGGAATAATTTTACCTGGAATGGGTATGATTCCAAGTACGCGTCAGATGGTTTGAGAAAAGTTTGGGATAAGAAAAATGGAACCAGCGGGGAAATTAATCTCATTTTAGTCAGCTTACTTCAAACATTTGACATTGATGCTGCGCCTATGTTGGTGGCAGAACGGGATTATGGCAAAGTAGATCCAACGCTTCCGTTCGTAGACAGATTCAATAAAACAGTAGCGTATGTTAATGCAGAAGAGAAGACCTTTATTTTGGACGCTACGCAGAAATTTTGCCCGCTTGATTTAACTCCTTATCCACTGTTAAATACATATGCCCTGGTGGTTAGCAAAAGAACAACCAGTCCTATTAACCTAAAGAGCAGTAATGGAAGTTTCCTGTCAGGTATAACACTTCATGCTAAACTCGATAATAACGGGTTGTTTAGCGGGGAATCTATTATTAAGTCTGATCAATATGCCAAACAATCACAATCCGAACAGATAGCTGCAAACGAAAAAAAACTTATCAAAAATTATGAGGATAATAATCCGGGTATATCCGTGGACAGTTTCGTGCATACAGAGTTAAACAATGATGCAAATCCTTTGATTCAAAATATTAAATTCAGAGAACAGTTTGATAAGGCTGATGGGTTTGTATTATTGAACTATAATTTGTTTACAGGACTGACAAAAAATCCATTTACAAAAGATGAACGCTTTACCAATGTGGATTTTGGTTATCCATACCATGTAATGGTAGAGGAAACAATTGAACTGCCTGGCAACAGCAAAATAGATGGAATGCCGGCTAACAAGCAAATTACAACACCTGGCAAAGACATTATCGTTTCAAGACAAGTTATTCAAACGGGAAGTATCCTTCAAATAAAACTCGATTTTTTGCAAAACATCACACTTGTTTCCTATAATGACTATTCCTATTTGAAGGATTTTTATAAACAAATGGTCAATATGCTTAATGAACCGGTAACATTAAAGCTGGCAAAGTGATGAATGTCATGATAATCTTTTAAGAACCATATCGCCCTGACCTAAAATAACCCGGAACTCAAATCTTAAAGTTCGTATCGATTTATTTTTACAGGCAACGTTTTTGTTACTAAGCGCATTCATACCTTTAAAGCGTTACAATATTCGTGATTTCTACATGGACAATTCAGAACTGATCAAAGAAGTAAAACAGGGGAGTGCTGCTGCCCAGAAATGGCTGTTTGATCAGTTTGCGCAAAAAATGTTAGTGGTATGTCTGCGCTATGTAAAGAACCCGGAAGAAGCAGAAGAATTGCTCCTGGATGGCTTTTATAAGTTCTTTAAAAAAATATCATCGTTCAGTTACCAGGGTGATGCGGCTTTATATTCGTGGCTTAAAAAGATTATGATCAATGAGTGCCTGATGTTCTTGCGGAAAAAAAATGTATTCACCATTGTTACGGAGGCGACGGCAGAAGAGATCCCGTTGCAGGAAGAAGCGCTTGGCAATTTATCGGCCGAAGAAATTTTTAAACTGATTGTTCAATTGCCGGTAGGTTACAGAACCGTGTTTAACCTGCATGTAGTAGAAGGCCTGACACATGTGGAAATTGCCAGGTTATTGAATATTTCAGAGGGAACTTCAAGATCGCAATTCAGCAAAGCAAAAATATTATTGCAAAAATTATTATCACAAAATGATATAGAATATGTCAAACGAAAATCCCAATGATAATCTTCACTGGAGAAACAAACTGGGGGATTTGGAGCATGTGCCCGGTGAAGCATTTAATAAAGATGCGGCATGGAATACCTTGCATGAACGTTTGCAGGGAAAACATGGCAGTAAAAAGGTTTTCTGGTACTGGATAGCCGCTGCCTGTTTAATCTGCGTATTGATGATCGCATTCGTAAACTATTATAAGGGAAGTTCAAAACGTTTAAATGATGAAACAGCAATAAGATATTCAGATAAAACAGATAATTCTAAATCAATGGCCGATAAAAAGAACAGGGACGAAAATATGAATATGGCTGTGCCGTTAAAAAATAAAATAGCTGGTATTACAAGGAAATCCTATAAAAAAGATCATCCTGCCGTTTCTCCGGGATCTGTTTCCCATGCCCGTTTTAATGATACTGGTAGTATTCATTTGCAGGATCCCGCAGTTAGAACTTTACAGGTAGTTGATGTCACTTCTATTGCGGCAACAATACTACCCTCAAAGAAGAAATTAAACGTAGTTTATATAAATGAATTGGGGGATCCTGTTGAAGAATCTCGTGATATAGTTCACCGCGCCGATAAACATTCTTTTAAATTAAAATTTGCGAAAGAGGAAGTTTTTGTGAACCCCTCGAATGTTTCCAAAACAACAGGTTTCGCCATTTTAAAAACAAAACCATTTTCAAACTGAAATAAAATGAAAAAAAAATTCAGTGTATTGATGCTTTTTATAAGCATCCTGACAGAGCTTTGTGCGCAATCGAACAATAAAGAAGATAAAGCATTTGAAATCCCTGACAATATCATTATCAACAGCCGATTTTATATTGATCTCGAAAAGGGAAATAAGCTCACGATAGAACTCTCGGATATTACCGATCTGCAAAAGGTTTCCAATGTTGATTCATTGCTTACCGTATTTATAAATGACTTAAAACCTTTGAGAGATTCTCTATCAGATCCGCTTGCCTCGAAACGTATAGATTACGTAACAGATGCCCAGGGAAGAAAAAAAATACGCCTACTGCAATATCATCCCAAAGGAGATAGTTACCTGTTGAACCATGGCGATCTTTCTTCATTAAAATTGAACCAGGACACGATCAATATAATTGGAATTATTGCGAATCCGTCAAAACCCCGGCAAAATAAAATAAGTCTTAGGAATCCCCGGTATTATCATCTCATTTTTTATCTGAATACTATTGACGAACTGCCCGGCTATATGCATGGTACCTTGTCGGGAAAAATCAACACCATTCAAAACAATGTAAATGGCAACTGGCATATCGTGCTGGGCAGTGGCTGGCATTATCTTGAAAAAGACAAGAGCATTACCGCTGACAAACCCAGGGGTATGACCGCAGCAGGAACGGGAGACATGCTTGAAATAATGGGAACTGTGAATGTCCAGAATTATAAAAATTATTTTGTTCCATCATTCAGCCTGGGGATAAAGCTGGTATTCAGCAATCGCGAGAGAACCTTCAAATGGGAACCGGCCTTATTCTGGGAACCGCATTTTTTATTTTCCAAAGATGTGCAGGGAAAACTGAAAACATACAGGAATGATTTTTTAACACTTACTTATGGACAGGGAGGAACAACGGATCACGATCCAAGAAAAGATTTTTCATTTAGTGCAGTCTTTTCCATTGGTTATCTCATCCATCGATCGGGAGATTTCATTGAAAAGAATACATTCCGCATAGGTGCGGGCAAATTAAGATTGTTAAAAACTACTATTGAGCCCTCACTCTATTTCAATAATTTCTTCAAAGGAGTAACGCCCGGCATACGAATCACTCAAAGTTTTTAACATGAAAAACATTTATACAATCAGCTTACTCTTGTGTTTTCTTACTCTTACAAGTTGCAGTAAGGATTTTTTGAAGAAATACGATAAGCGAATTGCCGGAACATGGCGAATTACGGATGTGGACCGTTTCGGATTGGGTGGCAATACCGATAATCTTCCTTTCAGAGATGGGACCTTCACTTTTTATGAGAACGGAACTTTGAGTTATGTAAATTCAGCTAATGCCAGCTTCCGGGGAAATTGGGATATTGTAAAAAAAATAATCGATGACCAAATTGTTCACAGCCTTATAATCACGGCAGTTAATTACACAACCATGGAAGCGCTCTCTCAATATTATGATGACATGAACTTTACTGCTACAAACCACTTTAAAGCAAAGATCATTTCAGGTTTTCATACATACGTCACGAGTTTTCGAAGATGATTTTGTAATTGATCTCACTTGGAATTGCTTGATCTGAAATCCTTATTTTTTCCTGATATTTGGTCGAATGTTGATCAGGGTTTAAAGTAGTTACTATGAGAAATAAGAATGTATATATTTTCTTGTTTGATGGTTTCGCAGACTGGGAAATTTCTTATGCTACTCCTCATATAGAGAAAAATAAAAACTACAGTTTAGTGGCAACTTCTTTAAGCGGTGAAAGGGTAAGGTCAATGGGAGGGCTTGAAGTTATTTGCAAGTGTAAACTTGCCGGTCTCGACTATACCGATGCCGCAATGATCATTCTACCGGGAGGAGATGCGTGGGAAAAAAAGGAATTGCGGGAGATAATTCCTGTCGTTGAAAAGTTTGTTCAAAGACAAATTCCTGTTGCGGCTATTTGTGCAGCAACAACATTATTGGCTGACATGAAACTGCTCAACCCGATAAAGCATACGAGCAATGCAAAGAATTATTTAGAAAAGTTTTGCCCCAATTACAAAGGACAAAAAAACTATGTGGGAAAAAAGGGTTATTCCGATCCAACTGCAGTTACAGACGGTAATATCATTACCGCAAGCGGTGTTGCAGCCCTGGAATTTGCCAGGGAAATCTTCAGGCTTCTTAAAATATATGACGATTCCGCTATTGAGAAATGGTACCAATTATTCAAACACGGTACCTGGCAGGAGTGATTGTCAACTATCTGATTTTTTTTGACAGTAACAGTTCAATTCTTACGAACTTCAATGTATTTCCAGAATTGGCATGATGCAAATGGAGCCGCTGCAACTAAAAATCATATGCAGCATATTACGAATAAACGATGAGTCATTGCCATATACATGGTTGCCGGATGGACTATTTAGAATATCATGAAGAAAATCCCTATTCGACGAAATGCCTGCGGATAACAAAATTGATCGTAAAACTTCTTCAAAGAGAATTTAAAAAGATTAACTACCCCTTGTTCCACCAGCTTTGTGTGGTCTTTGAGAAAAGCCCCCGCTCTTACCGGGACCCGGTTTTGGAATGAACTTGGAACCCTGTGCATTAGGTTTTTGATTCTTATTTCCTTTCTTACCTTTTTTCGGATTGTTTTGATTGAGTAATGACATATTTATATTTTTATAGGATCACAAAATTAAGCTTCCTGTTCAGCATAACTGCTTGTTGGTTCACAAACACAGATTAAATTTCTGTCACCCACTGTATTATTGACCCTCGCCACCGATGGCCAGAATTTATTTTGTTTTACATAGTCCAGTGGAAACGCAGCCTTCTCCCGCGTATAACTATGTGACCACTGACCACTGACCACTGACCACTGAGTATGCGGTGCATTTTTTAACGTGTTATCTTTTTTATCGGCTTTGCCTTCTTCGATCTCCCTTATTTCATCTTTAATACTTAACAATGCATCACAAAAACGATCCAGTTCAGCCTTGTCTTCACTTTCGGTTGGTTCGATCATGATCGTCCCGGGAACGGGAAAGCTCATTGTCGGTGCATGAAAGCCATAATCCATTAAACGTTTGGCAATATCTTCTGCTTCTATACCTGCTAAATTTTTGAATGGCCGCAGGTCTGCGATGAATTCATGAGCACAGGTTCTATTATTACCGGTGTAGAGGATATCAAAATCCTTTTCCAGCCTTGCTCTCATATAGTTTGCATTGAGTATGGCATACTCAGTTGCTTTTTTTACACCTTCAGCACCCAGCAGGCGGATGTATGCATAACTGATGAGAAGAATGCTGGCGCTTCCGTATGGAGCGGCACTAACGGCGCCATATGCATCTGGCCGATGTAAGCGGCCTGACGCATAATGCCCCGGCAGATGAGCTGTCAAATGTTTCTTCACACAGATCGGTCCCATGCCCGGGCCACCACCACCATGGGGAATAGAAAATGTTTTATGCAAATTCAAATGACAAACATCGGCACCTATAGCTGCGGGAGAGGTTAACCCACATTGAGCATTCATATTTGCCCCATCCATGTATACCTGGCCGCCATGTTGATGAACAATATCACAGATCTGGTTTATTTCTTCCTCAAAAATTCCATAAGTGCTCGGGTAAGTGATCATCGTCCCGGCAAGATTGGCACTGTACTGTTCGGCCTTTGCTTTGAAATCGGCTACATCAATATACCCGTTTTCCAATGCTTTTACAACAACTACCTTCATTCCGGCCATCACTGCTGAAGCGGGATTTGTACCGTGTGCAGAAATGGGGATCAGAATAACATTACGATTCGAATCGCCATTAGCTAAATGATAATTGCGAATGGTTAATAATCCCGAAAATTCTCCCTGGGCGCCGCTGTTGGGCTGCAAGCTACAGGCGTCAAAACCGGTGATCGCATTTAAATAATCAGAAAGTTCATTTACAATTTGTTTATATCCTTCTGCCTGTTCAACAGGTACGAATGGATGCATACGACTCCAATGTATCCAGCTTAAAGGGATCATTTCGCTCGCTGCATTCAACTTCATGGTACAACTGCCCAGGGATATCATGGATGTATTGAGAGAAAGATCTTTATTTTCCAGTTGTTTGATGTACCGCATCATTTGTGTTTCACTATGATGGGAACTGAAAACAGGATGGGTTAAAAAAGAAGAAGTGCGTACAGCAAATGAAGGAATGTGATTCCATTCATCATCCTCATTTATCGAAAAGCCAACAGGGTCTACATCATTTTCAAAGCAATTGATGAGATCAAAAAGATCGCTTATCGTAACTGTTTCATCCAGTGAAATTCCAATGTGTGTATCATCAATGTATCGCAAATTAATATGCTGACGTTCTGCTTTTTCCCTGAACGGCTTTATATCATTTACTTTTACAATGATCGTATCAAAAAAATTCTCAGACACCAGTTCAAAACCTCTTTCTTCAATTCCTTCTGCAACAATCTGGGTAAGAAGGGCAACACGTTTTGCAATATTCCTCAAACCATCCGGCCCGTGATAAACAGCATACATAGCAGCCATATTGGCCAGCAATGCCTGCGCTGTGCAAATATTTGAAGTAGCTTTTTCTCTTTTGATGTGCTGCTCTCTTGTTTGCAATGCCATGCGTAGGGCACGATTGTTTTCGGCATCAATGCTGACACCAATGATTCTGCCCGGCATTGCCCTTTTAAAATCATCTTTTGCAGAAAAGAAGGCAGCATGCGGTCCGCCATAACCAAGGGGAACTCCAAAACGTTGAGCGGAGCCGACAGCTACATCAGCACCCAATTCACCGGGAGGAGTCAATAATGTTAATGCAAGAAGATCGGTAGCCATGGCCACATAGCCACCAGCGTTATGAACGTTATCAATAAAATCCCGGTAGTCTTCAATGGAACCGAGATTATTTGGATATTGAACAATGGCGCCAAAAAAACTATTGTCAATTTTAACGGTTTTATAATCTCCAAAAACGATTTCAATTCCATGCGGATTGGCTCTGGTTACGATCACGTCCTTCGTTTGCGGAAAAATTTCATTGTCAACAAAAAATTTTGGAGACTTTATATCATCTGTTCTGTTTACCTGGTGGAAGAGCATGCTCATGGCTTCTGCTGCTGCGGTAGATTCGTCAAGTAAAGAAGCATTGGCTATCGGCAATGCAGTGAGATCACTTACCATTGTCTGAAAATTCAAAAGGCTTTCCAGGCGTCCTTGTGAAATTTCTGCCTGGTAAGGGGTGTATTGAGTGTACCATCCCGGGTTCTCAAAAACATTGCGAAGAATAACCGAAGGAACGATGGTATCATAATATCCTTGCCCGATGTAGGTTCGGAACGTTTTATTGCGAAGAGAAATTTCCTTTAACTCTGAAAGCAATTCAGCCTCACTGATGGCTTCCGGCAAATTTAATTTGGAATGAGTGCGGATGGAGGAGGGAATGGTTTTATCGATAAGTTCATCAAGACTGCTGACTCCTATCGTTCTCAACATTTCTTCTTCCTGCCCGATGGTACCAATATGCCGTGGTACGAATTCATTGGATTGTTGTTCGAATAAGTTCATGTTCACTGGGTAATTTAACCTGGTCAATTAAAATTGCAAATTTACGGGCATAGAAGGAGAAAACCGATGATGAAACGGAGGTTTGAAAACAGGTGGATAAAATATTTGTCGTGAGACGTAAGACGTGAATGGTATCCTGACGTCTCACGTCACACGATTGACGCATACTAAAGCACATTCGATAAAATTACAGGGCTACTTGTTTTGCTGCCTCTTTGATCATTTCCGGTTCACTATTTTCGATCTTGCGTAGTTGTTTACTGGTTTTGCGGCTTCCATCATGACTCCAGCCGGGAGGGCCAAAGACATAAAATAGTTTTTCTTTCCAGCCAATGTCATTGCGCGAAAGATCTTTACGGAGGTTATTCCATTCATGAAAAACGATTGTAACAGGAGTTTCTTTTACGATAGGTTTGGTAAGTCCGTATTTCAGCGGCTGGTATTCTTCAGCAGGAAGCTCGGGTTGGAATGTTCCGAATAGTTTATCCCAAATGATCAAAAACATGCCCATGTTCATATCAAGATATTTTGGATTGGAAGCATGATGAACACGATGATGCGACGGGGTTACAAGAATATATTCAAACCAGCCCATTTTATCAATAAGTTCAGTGTGTACAAAGATTCCCCAGATCTGCGTGGCTGAATACATGAAAACGATATCAATTGGATTAAAACCAAGAAACGCAAGTGGAATGAAATAAATAAAACGATATAGCGGCTGAAAAACCGACGAACGAAAACCAACGGAAAAATTCAATTGCTGCGATGAATGATGAGTGACATGAACCGCCCAGAATAATCGTACCTCATGATCGAAACGATGTAACCAGTAGTATAAAAGATCTTCCAGCACTAACAACATGATCCAGTAAACGATCACATTAGTGAATGAAAAGACCTGGTACCGAAAAAAATAAGTTAATACCAGCAGGTAAACACCTCTTACAACAAGATCAAGAAAAGCATTCAGCAACATCAGGTAAACATTCGCAGCCGTATCTTTCCATGTATAAGTTTTTATATGCCGGTAATTGCTCAGCAAAAGTTCTGCTCCAATTATGATAGCATAAAAAGGAGTTGAAACAAGGATCAGCAGTTGTTCGTAAATCGTCGGCATAGTAACAGTAAAAGTAAGACTCACTCCTCAAATCTTCAGTACCTTTCAGCACTTTTTCATTTTTAAATTTCATGGATAGCGGTTCATTAAATAGTCCGATAACTATCGGGTGGGAAAAAAAATCTGCAGAGCGGCAAAAAGTTTACAAACAATATCTGCAAAAAGCCGACAAGAATAAAGTGCTGAAAAGGCTGCCCGGACTCAATGAAGAAGCCTTTTCAAAGATTGATTGCCTGCAATGCGCCAACTGTTGTAAAAATTATTCACCACGATTTAAGACTCCCGATATAAAGCGAATAAGCAAACTTTTAAAAATGCGGGAAAGTGATTTTATTCAAACGTACTTGAAAGTGGATGAAGATGGAGATTTCGTGGTAAAATCAACTCCCTGCCCGTTTTTAGGGGGCAATAATTTTTGCAGCATTTATGATCAACGTCCTTCCGATTGTCATCGCTTTCCATACACCGATGAAGATGTTTTTATAAAACGGCAACAGCTCACACTCAAAAATTCTACCTTCTGCCCGATTACTTATTATGTAATTGAAAAGTTGATAGAGACCGAAAAGCAAAATCTGTAAATTTTATTTAGCTGTCAGCTCTTCATACGCAGCCTGGAGCGGCCTTTGCAAACCGTCACCTTTCCATTGGGTATCGAATGGCAATGTGGTTGTTTTTAAAACCTCGTCCTTTGATTTACCCGCTTTAATTTCCCCGCCAACAAAATCCAGCACTTTACCGAGGTATTCAGCAAAGGCCTTCAAATCATCCTTTGTTCCCGTTACTTCATAACCATCAGCGGCATGACCATAAATAAAAATAGTATCGTTGCTGAAATGATTAGAGGCTTTGTCCAATGCAAGGATCCAGTTTTTCATACTTGCACCTGCACTTCGGTCAACAAATGGATGGCGTCGATTGAACATCAGGTCACCCATATGCACAATATTCGAATGCTCAAAATGAATGATAGCATCCCCATCGGTATGACCGGTGCCATGGTAATAAAGGCAAATATTTTCTTTCCCGGTTTTTTCGCACCAGGTATCGGAAAATGTTTTATCAGGATACAATTGTTTGTCTTCAATTTTTTGAGCCACCGCCACATTCTTTTGATTCTTCAAAGAATTTTCATGAGCCAGCACATTTTCTACAATGCCCTTGAAAGAAATATTTCCGGCCGTATGATCCTGGTGATGGTGCGTATTGAACAGGAGTTTGAACGGTTTATCACTTCTTTTTTTCAATTCATCGATCAGGTGTTGAGACTGTTCGGGAAACTCTGCATCCACCACCACAATCCCTTTTTTTGACAACAGGAAAGCAATCGTGCCTCCTTTTTCTGTAAAAACTCCAATATCGTTGCGAAGCATTTGAATTTTCCAGGGATCACCGATCATTGCGCTGAAAATTTTTTGTTGTGCGATCGTGAGTGCTCCTAATGTAAGAGCTGATGAATGAAGAAAGTTTCGACGGTTCATAAAAAGCAGTTTAGGGTTTGTAGTTCATTTTTCGTGAGACGTCAATTGCAAGAAAAATTTTCATGATTGACGTCTCACATTTCACGTTCTCAATACTCTAATTTACGTAAACTCGGCGCTTTGAACCAGGTAAAAATTACAACCAGTAAGGTCATACAACCTCCAAAGACGACGGAAGGTACATTGCCGAGTAATTGAGCAGCAAGGCCACTTTCAAATTGTCCAAGTTCATTGCTTGAATTAATGAACATGCTGTTTACGCTCATAACTCTTCCACGCATATTGTCCGGCGTTTTTAACTGCATGATCGTTCCTCTGACTACCACGCTCACTCCGTCAAGCATGCCGCTCAGCATCAATGCAAAGAAAGAAATAAGATAAAATTTTGACAGACCAAAAATAATTATGCAGAGACCAAAACCTGCAACAACCATCATTAATGTTCTTCCTTGTTTTTTATGCAAGGGTGAAATAGTCAATAATATTACAATGCAGATGGATCCAATATCAGACGCTGCATTGAGCCATCCGTAACCGATCGCTCCAACATGCAGGATTGTTCTTGCATAAACCGGGACCATTGCCACCGCACCTCCGAATAAAACGGCAAAAAGATCAAGAGAAATGGCGCCCAGCAATTCTTTTGTCCGAAAAACAAATCGTAACCCCTCCTTTACACTCTCCCAGGTTCGTTGCTCACCTTTTTCATTTAAAGGAGGTTTCCTTTTAATTCGTGACAGTAAAACGAATGCCGCAAAAATTGCAACTACAATTACACCTAATGCTCCTGTAATTCCCAGATAGGCGATCAGTAAACCACCCAAAGCGTGACCAATGACAGAAGCAGAAAGCCATGTTCCCTGGTTCCATGTGGTTGCATTTTGCAAAACATTCCTGGGTACAATGGAAGCAAGTATTACATTAAATACGGGGCCTGTAAAGGAACGGATGATCCCTGTACAAAAAATAACAGAGTAAATGCAGATAGCTATCCAATGATTGCTTAAATGTTGTTTTGTAATACCGCTTGATAAAAACAATAATGTGCCTGCAGCCATGAAGTATAATGAAACCCCTCTTAATAACATCCATCTTTTTTCACTTATGTCAATTACATGCCCGGCATACAATGCAAATGAAACGGCAGGTATCACCTCCGACAAACCAACCAGGCCAATAGCAAAAGCCGTATTGGTTAGTTGGTAGATCCACCAGCCCACAAGTGTTGTCATCATTCGCAGGGCAATAATGAAAGTAAAGCGACCAAGTAGTAAATTTCTGAATTCTATAATCCGGATTGCTGCGAAAGGTGAACCACGATTTGCCTGATTTGCCATGGATTGAAAGGAAATTAAAGATTTAATTTTCTATCGTGAAGCTTTTTGAATTTCAACAGCGAACAACCAAAATTAACTAATAGACAGTTTCCAGGCTTTCCACTAAATCCAAAAAAATCCTGTTAATCATGGTTCTTCATGGCAATTGCAAATAATGCTGCCCTGCATCATATTCCTTTTCCAGGGCATCAGTGATCACTTTCAAATGTCTTTCATTGCCTAAAAAATCCGCATTGGAAGTATCTACGAAAATGGTTTTTATATTATGCTGTTTGATATAATGAGTATACGTTTCCTGGATGTTGAATAAATATTCATCAGGAATATTTTGTTCATAGGATCGTTTACGCTTTTTGATATTTGCCTGCAGTTTTGAAACCGGAGCATGCAGGTAAATTAAAATATCGGGTTGAATCAGCTGTTGGTGAATGATCTCAAATAAGCGCTGGTACAGGCGAAATTCATCATCAGGCAAAGTAACTTTCGCAAATAAAAGGCACTTTGTAAAAAGATAATCTGAAATGGTAATATTCTGGAAGAGATCTTTTTGTTGTATCAGTTCTTTTAGCTGCTTGAAACGTTCAGCCATGAAAAAGAGTTCAAGAGGAAAGGCATATTGCTGCGGACTTTCATAGAATTTTGCAAGAAAGGGATTGTCAGCAAATTCTTCCAATACAAGTCTTGCATTGTAATAACGTGAAAGTAAATGAGCCAACGTTGTTTTGCCTGCGCCGATGTTTCCTTCAATGGTGATAAAGTGATAATTCATCTTTTCACGGTTGTTGATCATGGTTAGTAGCCAGCTTGTGGAACACAAAATAAATTAAATGCGGTAACATAAACTTTATTAATGCTTATTGTGGAAAAATTCAATAAATCCAATCAATTTGTAAAAATTCTTACTTCAAGCCTGTCAGGACAATCTTTTAATAACTGCGAGATCGTTTTTTTGAGAACGGAATGTTGAAAATTACCCGCAATTTCGGCCAATGGCACCAATACAAACCGGCGGTTTTGCATTCCAGGATGGGGAATTTGCAAAAAAGGATCATCATAGTGCTCCTCATTGAATAATAAAATGTCAATATCGATAATTCTTGGTCCATATTTTTCTTTTCGCTCCCGTCCCATCATCGTTTCTATGTCTAAAATTTTATTCATCACTTCTTTTGCGCTTTGTTTTGTTTCTATCTCAACGGCCTGGTTGAGAAAAAAAGGCTGGTCGGTTTTTCCCCATGCCGCTGTTTCATATAGTGAAGATGTGTTAATGATATTTCCACAATATTGCTCCAGCAGTTCTTTTGCTTTGCTAAAATTTTTTTTCCTGTCTCCAAGATTACCCCCCAGCAATAAAAAGACTTTATTCATATTTAAAATTGGAAGCATCAAATATCTTTATTTTTGGAAACTCAAACATTTTCAACATGAAGAGCTTTTTCAAAATCTTTTTTGCAACGCTAGTATCGCTGGTCATCTTTAGTTTAATCGTCTTTTTTCTGTTTGTTGGATGGGTTGCCGGAATTACTTCAAGGGGAAGGCCAACTGTAGAGCCAGGATCCGTACTGGTATTAGATCTGAGCCAGGATTTTAAAGAACAGCGGGTTGAAAGCCCCCTTTCCACATTCGCCAGCAATGATGAAATGGATATCCCCGGTCTGTATGATGTAGTGCGATTGATCAAAGAGGCCAGGGAGGATAAAGATATTACAGGTATTTATATTATTGCAAATTCCAATCCCAATGGATTTGCCAGTAACGAAGAGATCAGAAATGCATTGATCGATTTTAAGACCAGTAAAAAATTTGTGATCGCTCATGGTGATGTCATCTCGCAAAAGGCTTATGATATTGCAAATGTGGCCGACAAGGTCTATCTCAACCCGACCGGTATGTTGGAATGGACAGGATTTAATGTTGACTATGTTTTTTTAAAAGGAGCACTGGATAAACTCGAGATCCAGCCACAAATATTTTATGCGGGTAAATTTAAGAGCGCTACAGAACCGTTCAGAACTGATAAAATGACCCCGGAAAATAAAATGCAGACAACGGTCTGGCTCACCAACCTTTATAATCATTTTTTAATGAATGCGTCTTTGTCGAGAAATATAGATACAGCCACTCTTTTTCATCTGGCGAATGACGGAAAGATTCAAACAGCCCAGGATGCACTCGATAATAAGCTGGTGGATGGACTGAAATATGATGACCAGGTAAAGGATGAAATAAAAAATAAATTAAGGATCGGCAAATATGAAACGATAAATTTCATCACGATCAACAAATATGCAAAAACAGGTTCATTCAAAAGAGCGGGTACTGAACGTATTGCAGTGATCTATGCACAGGGTGATATTGTTGATGGCAGCAATGAACAGCCGGGAATGATTGCAAGCGAAAATTATATGAAGTTAATTCGCAAGGCCAGGCTTGATCAATCCATTAAAGCGATCGTGTTTCGGGTAAATTCAGGCGGAGGAAGTTCATTGGCCAGCGAAAATATATGGAGGGAATTGTTCCTGGCAAAACAAGAAAAGCCCGTAGTGGTAAGTTTTGGTGATGTGGCAGCTTCAGGTGGATACTATATTTCCTGTGCTGCCGACAGCATTTTCGCCGAACCCAATACGATTACCGGTTCGATCGGAGTTTTTGGAATTATTCCCAACATGGAAACATTTTTTAAAGATAAACTCGGAGTTACGTTTGACGGGGTCAAGACAGGGCAGAATGCGGATGCCGGTATTTTTCATCCATTGAATGAAAATGAAAAGAAAATGATCCGGCAAAGTGTTGAGAACACTTACAAACAATTTAAAGAAAGGGTTGGGAATGGACGAAAGAAGGATACTGCTTTTATTGAAAGTATAGCGCAGGGAAGGGTTTGGAGCGGAGAAGATGCTATTAAAATTGGGTTGATCGATCATTTCGGTGGATTGCAAGATGCAATAGATTGCGCAGCGAGGTTAGCAAAGACCAGTGATTATCGTTTGAGAGAGTTTCCCGAACCTCAAAACATTTTTGACAGGATATTTGGTTCCTCTTCGAATAATTATTCTTCAATGATCAAAAAGGATTTGGGGGAAGATAATTTTAAAGTTTACCAGGAAATGGTGCGTATTAAACAAATGACAAATACAATACAGGCACGTTTACCTTTTGAATTTCTTATTCATTAAACCCAAAATCCACGCGGGAGCTTAAACAAACAAAGCCCTGCAGAATGAGATTTCTTTCAGTTTATGAAGACTTACATTTGCACATCAATTAAAAAGAATGGCACAATCATATAGTCAGCGACGGGCTTTACTCGCAATCACAAAAGCCAGTTTTAAATCAATTTTCAAAAGCCCTTCGTCCACTTTTTTCAGTTTGTTTTTTCCGATTGTTCTCATCATTATATTCGGTTCACTTGGTGGAGGAAGTGGAGTTTCTTTTGATATTGCTATTGATAAAAAAACGGATAGCACAAATAGTATTTACCAGGCAATCACGCATGCACCCATTTTTAACATTCAAAAAGGCACTGAAGATGAAATTGAAGACCAGTTGAAAAAAGGGCGGCTTACTGCCATACTTACTATTCAGAAATCAGACCCTGGAAAATATGACGTGCATATAAAATCCTCTTCTGCAAGTCAAAGAGAATTGCCGCAATTGCAGGCAGTTTTAAACGGAATGGTCAATGAATTAAGCCAGCATGCCCATCCCATTGAGAAGATTGCTACTCTTTCCAATGAACAGGTGGAAGGTCGAGTTTATAAGCGAATTGATTTTTATTTGCCGGGAATGATTGGTTTTTCATTGATCGGTTCGGCAGTGTTTGGTGTGGCATTTTTATTTTTTGCTTTAAGAGAAACACTTGTATTAAAAAGAATGTATGCTTCACCGGTAAGTAAGACCAACATTGTTTTAGGAGAGAGTTTGGGCCGTGTATTTTTTCAATTGCTGATCGTGATCGTCCTGGTCATCTTCGGAAGGTTTGCTTACCATTTCACGCTGGCAAACGGGTTGGTGACTTTCCTTGAATTACTTATTTTAAGTGCACTGGCGCTTGTTGTGTTTATGGCCTTTGGATTTTTTATCAGTTCGGTGGCAAAAAATCAGAATGTGATCCCTATTTATGCGAACCTGTTCATGTTCCCTCAATATTTTTTGTGCGGAACTTTCTTTCCAAAAACTATATTGCCCCAAAGTATTCATTGGCTGATCGAGATATTACCATTAACAGCCCTCAATGATGCGTTGCGGCGGGTTGCATTTGAAGGCTCACATTTGAATGATTGCTGGAAACAAATTGGAATTTTAGGGGCTTGGGGAGTTATTCTCTATGCTCTTGCGATCTGGGTTTTCAGGTGGGAATAATTTGTTTATCGTTTACCATTTCCTAACCTGTTTCAGTTTATGCGAATTATCAGGTTGATCATAATAAGTATTCTGGTCCTTTTCACCATTATTACTATTATTTCCTTATTTATCCCTTCACATATACGTATATCAAAGGCTGTTCAGATAAACTCTTCAAAAGAAGCGGTGATGGAACAGATCAGTGATCCTGGAAAATGGAGAAACTGGTACCCGGATGCCCATTCATCTGAATATTTTTATGAAAAGGATTCTATAAAAGGCTTAATACTGGATCAGGATAAAAAACAGTTTCTTGTTATCACCGGAAAGAAGGAAGATGAAGTAACGGCAGTTTATATGTTGCCAAACAAAAAGACACCGACAGGCTGGCAAATAATATCCTCACAAAATTCAAATTCAGTAACGGTGCAATGGTATATCGATTTTCATTTACGATGGTATCCCTGGGAAAAATTTGCCAGCTTTATGTTTGAAAAGGTATACAACCCCCAATTGAAACAGGGTTTGGATAGTTTGAAAGCTTTTGTTGAGAAATGACCTCATCCCTAACTCCTCTCCGCATGTGGAGAGGGGAATTATGTTAAAAATTTTTCTTTCACTTCGGGAGCGGGTATCATGCATGCATCTTTTTTCCCGAACCAGCGGTACCGGTTCTTTGCAATAAAATTATACACCCCATCACGTATGAATGTTGGAACGATCCAGAAGATTTGTGTCCATTTCCAAAACCAGGGAAGTTTATTATAAAGTTTTAGCGCAGCGGTTGATTTTTGCCAGGCCTTGCCATGTTCAATAATCACAAAAGAATCATTGTCTTTCCAGTTGATCTTATATTCTTCCAATAATTTTTTTCCTGGTTCAGATTGGAACGTGCAAAAAAGAAAAACATTTTTTTTATCCTGCCTGATGATAAAATTTACTATTGCATTGCAGAAATTGCAAATACCATCAAAAAGGATTACTGGCTTATCACTCACCGGGCAAAGTTACTCAGGAATTTATTGAAGATTATGAAAGACCTTTTGAACATCTTCATCCTGTTCCAACCGGTCAACCAATTTCAAAACATCCTGCGCCTGGTCTTCAGGCAGGGAAATAGTTGTAACGGGTATCCATTCCAGTTCGGCACTGATAGGTGTGATATTCTTTTCTTCCAGCGCTTTTTGCATGTGTCCAAAATCAGTAAAACCACAACGGGCCACCAATATTTCTTCTCCGTTCTCACCGGTACTTTCTCCTAATTCTTCCAACCCGTGATCGATCAATTCCAATTCTATGTCATCAATATTCAACCCGCCGCTTTTCAATTTGAAAACCCCCATTTTTTTAAATTGAAACACAACACTTCCGCTATTACCCAGTATGCCGCCACCTTTATTAAAATGTGATTTTATGTTCGCAACAGTTCTTACATGATTATCAGTCGCTGTTTCTACAAGTAAAGCAACACCATGCGGCCCATAACCTTCATACAAAATTTCTTCATAATTCTCCATCTCTTTGCCCATCGCTCTTTTGATGGCAGCTTCCACACGGTCTTTGGGCATGTTCACGGCCTTAGCATTTTGCATACAGCGACGAAGAGCAGGATTGGTGCCTGGGTCTGGTCCCCCGGCCTTTACTGCAATAGCAATTTCTTTTCCGATCCGACTAAACTGTTTCGCCATTCTGTCCCACCGGGCAAACATGGTTGATTTACGAACTTCAAAAATTCTTCCCATAATAAAAAGTCATTGAGTCAATATGTCAATAGATTTATTAATGCTAAAGGGTCACCACAAAGGCTGCAAAGAAATCCTTTGTTTGGCCTCCCTCTCCTTAGGAGAGGGAGCGAGGGTGAGGCCCGGGGCTGCAAATCTACAGCAATGACAGTAAAAGAAAAACCGGCCCGACAATCGGGACGGTTTAATTATTCAAAATATGAATGATTTAATGTTTGTCAAAATCAGAAGCTTTCGGCAGGATCTCTCCGGGTGCTTTATGTTTGCTATGGAACCTGCTGTATGAAAAATAGATCACAAGACCAATGATCATCCAGCCAAAAGCTGTCAATTGGGTCGTTCTATCTAATGAAATAATCATAGCCATACAAACAAGAATACCAAGCGTAGAAACTACCGGCACCAATGGAACCCTGAAGGGTCTTTTTATACCAGGTTGTCTTACTCGCATGATCCAAACACCCGCACTAACCAGTACGAACGCAAATAAAGTTCCTATACTGGTAAGATCACCGGTGATATCACCGGGTAATAAAGTAGCAATTGCGCCTACAAAGACAAATAATATCCAGTTGGATTTAAAAGGTGTTCTGAACCTGGAATGTAATTGTGCAAAAACTCCCGGCAACAACCCATCATTTGACATGGAATAAAATACACGGCTTTGCCCCAGCAACATCACTAACATCACTGAAGAAAATCCAGCAAGGATTGCAATGGTTACGGCAGTAGCTAACCAGCCATAACCTGCCATGTGATGTTGAATAGCATAAGCTACAGATGCTTCGCGACCCGCCAGCATAAACTCAGTGAAAGGAGCTACGCCAGTCAAAACATAGGAAAAAAGTATGTAAAGAATTGTGCAAATAACTAATGAACCCAGGATTCCGATCGGCATATCTCTCTTTGGATTTTTTGCTTCCTGCGCTGCAGTCGATACGGCATCAAATCCTATAAAAGCAAAGAAAACAATCGCCGCGCCACGTAATACACCAAGAAAGCCATGATTAAACGTTGGCGCATAACTATAACTGCTCCCGTCTGCTAATTTAGCGGGAGGTTGATCAGCAGGAATAAAAAAGGGAGTATGATTGGCAGGATTAATAAACTTCCACCCGATAAAAATAAAGATCAAAACAATGGTCACTTTGATAAACACAATCACAGCATTTACCCATGCCGATTCCTGCGTACCCCTGATGAGCAACAGAGAAAGTATGAGGAGGATGAAAAGAGCGGGAGCATTCATAATACCATGGTGAAGAATACCCTTTATCATTTCATATTGAAAAGGTGAATGGCACCATTCATAGGGCACTACACCATCAAAAAGCCTGTTAAAATATTCGCTCCATGCTATAGAAACGGTAGCGGCGCCCAAAGCATATTCGAGAATCAGGGCCCATCCGATAATCCATGCTATTAATTCGCCCATCGTAGTATAAGCGTATGTATAGGCACTGCCGGCGATAGGGATCATGGAAGCAAATTCTGCATAACAAAGACCCGCAAAAGCACAACCAACAGCAGCGATGATAAAAGAGAGCGTTACAGCAGGCCCGGCATGACCACCGGCGGCAGCGGCGGTTCTTACAAACAACCCGGCACCGATAATGGCACCAATACCTAAAGCAATCAGGCTCCATGCAGTCAGGGTACGTTTCAATCCTTTATCTGAATCAGCAGCTTGTGCTAATAAAGCATCCAAAGATTTTCTTCTGAATAAACTCATAAGTTGGTAATTATAGTTTATAATAGCTCGTAAAATAAAGAATAATTTATTATGTCGCCCATTTCTTTTATAAATGATTAATTAAGGGTAAAAGTTTTATCATCCGGTATTTTTTCCGATTTTCGGCTTTGATCAAATCCTGCATGACAAAAAAAAACCGGCTGACTATTTTCATTTTGATTGCAATGATCCTGGGAGTTGCTATTGGAACTATTGTTCATGAAAATGGCTCTGCAGAATTCACGGCAAAGTTCTCCGATAATATAAAAATTCTCACCACTATTTTCCTTCGCCTCGTTCAAATGATCATTGCGCCGCTTGTATTCTGTACACTCGTTGTGGGTATTGCAAAGTTGGGTGATTTAAAAACTGTTGGACGCGTAGGAGGCAAGGCATTGCTTTGGTTTATCAGTGCATCATTAGTGAGTTTGCTGCTTGGAATGTTTTTGGTAAATCTTTTTCAACCGGGCCATGCCATTAATTTAAGTAATGCAGATACTTCAGGAGCAAAGGACCTGATCGGTAAAACGCAGGATTTTTCTTTATCAAGATTTGTCGAGCATGTTGTTCCAAAAAGTGTTTTTGACTCAATGGCCAATAATGAGATCTTACAGATCGTGGTATTCAGTGTTTTTTTTGGAATAGCCGCCACTGCACTTCATGATTTTGCCAAACCGGTAGTAAAGGCTTTAGAAGTCGCTTCACACATCATTTTAAAAATGGTAGGATATGTAATGTGGTTTGCACCATTCGGTGTGTTTGGTGCTATTGCTGCTGTGATCGCGGCAAAAGGTTTGAAAGTTTTTAATTTCTACGGGCAGTACCTGTTTTATTTTCTTATAGGCATATTATTACTGTGGGTCGTTTTGTTGGGTGTGGGATCTTTGATCCTGCGGAACAGGATACCCGAATTATTAAAAAGAATAGCTCAACCTTTATTGGTAGCCTTCAGCACCACAAGCAGCGAAGCAGTATTTCCAAAGCTAACCGAAGAATTGGAACGTTTTGGGTGCCGGGATAAAATTGTTGCGTTTATTTTGCCGCTCGGTTATTCATTTAATCTTGATGGCAGCATGATGTATATGACGTTTGCCAGTATTGCCATTGCCCAGGCGTACAATATTCACATGGATCTGACTACCCAATTATCAATGTTGTTTGTATTAATGTTGACCAGTAAAGGAATTGCAGGTGTTCCGAGGGCAGCATTAGTGGTAGTTTTAGCAACCTGTTCCATGTTTAAGATTCCACCCGAAGGAATTGCATTAATATTGCCAATAGATCATTTCTGTGACATGCTGCGAACATCCACCAATGTAATTGGAAATGCCCTGGCAACAAGCGTGGTGAGTAAATGGGAAGGTGAATTAAAGACGAACAAACTATGAACAGATAACGGGTAAGAGTGAATTGGATTACAAAACTTAATTGAGGGTACTATGTTTTTTTTGCTAAATGCTTTTCATTGGGAACAACTATTGCAACCTCAGTTTTATGTTGAGAACGGTGGGCTCTGGTTATTGTTGTTTGTTGTATTTGCTGAAACCGGTTTGTTTGTAGGATTTTTTTTGCCGGGAGATTCACTTTTATTTGTTGCCGGCATTTATGCTCACAAATTGGATAATGGCGGGCCCGGGTTGACCCATCAATTTTTAAAACTTTTTGGAATGGGTGGAATTCAAAATGAAGCGATCGATCTATTAGTGTTATGGGGACTGATTTCATTTTTTGGAGTGCTTGGCAATTCAGTTGGCTTCTGGACAGGGAAAAAAATTGGCCCCGGCATGTATCATTGGAAGGACCACGTGTTTTTTAAAAAAGTTTATTTAGAACGGGCTCATGAATTCTACCAAAAACATGGAGCAGTCGCTATCATAGCTGCAAGATTTCTTCCATTCATAAGAACATTCGCACCCATTGTTGCGGGCATTGTAAAAATGGAAAGACATAAATTTCA
This sequence comes from Chitinophagales bacterium, assembly GCA_044448365.1. GTDB lineage: Bacteria > Bacteroidota > Bacteroidia > Chitinophagales > Chitinophagaceae > VBAU01. The sequence continues at coordinate 6,007 of JBIOGV010000010.1, read as the reverse complement.
TTTTTGCAATATCGTTGGTTCTGTAGCCTGGGTGTTCAGTATGTTATTTGCGGGTTATTTTTTACAGAAATGGATACTCAAAGCGTTTGATTTTGATCTTAAGAACCATCTGGAGATTATTGTTTTCGGAATTGTGTTTGTAACTACAGCACCCGTTATTATAAAATTATTCAGTGGGAATAAAAAGAAAACAGGTAATTCAACCAACAGCAATTCATAAAGAGTGGAAAAAAAATATCGGTATGGTATTTTTTCTCTGCCCGTCATTGTAGGTTCGTTAGGGTTCTTTGTTGATATTTACGATCTTCTTTCTTAATATTATCCGCAAGCCGGGTTTCCAATCTATCGGAATCATTTGGTAAAGACAAGAATTTTTTAGAACTATGAAATAATTTCATTTTTGTATAAAGCTTGCTATGACTCAAAAACAACAAGGCGTCTTATCTATTACCGTCATTGTGGCCGCATTAGGATATTTTGTGGACATCTATGATTTGCTTTTGTTTACGATTGTAAGGGAGCCGAGTTTGGGGGGTATTGGAATAAATCTGAAAGATGCAAAAGCGGCCGTAGCAGCAAGTACGCTGATTATAAACTGGCAGATGGTTGGGTTATTGATTGGCGGAATTATCTGGGGAATAATTGGCGATAAAAAAGGAAGGTTATCTGTGCTCTTTGGCTCCATTATCTTATATTCAATCGCAAACTTCAGCACAGCTTTTATTCATACGGTTGATCAGTATGCAGGCTGTCGTTTTGTTGCCGGTTTAGGATTAGCAGGAGAATTAGGAGCAGGCATTACATTAGTGACGGAGTTGTTACCAAAAAATAAAAGAGGCATCGGCACATCATTAGTAGCTGGTATTGGTTTAGGCGGGGCTGTCGCCGCCTATTTTACGTACAAACTCAGTGGAGACTGGAGATTATGCTATAAAATCGGCGGGGTTCTTGGTGTGCTGCTATTATTATTGCGGATCAGTGTTGCTGAATCAGGCATGTTCAAAGAAGTAAGACAGCAAAATGTTGTAAGAGGAAATTTTTTGATGTTCTTCACGAATTCAAAAAGATTTCGAAAATATATTCTTGCTATACTTATCGGGCTTCCGACATGGTATGTGATCGGTGTACTTGTTAATTTAAGTAATCGCTTTTCCGGTGAGCTGTATGGGCAAAAAACGCTTGACTCTGGAAGAGCCATCATGTTTGCTTATGCAGCTATTGCGACAGGTGATATTGCTGTTGGATTCATTTGCCAGTATTTTAAAAGTCGTAAACGGGGATTGCTGCTTTATTATAATCTTACTGTAATTTCTTTATTCCTGTTTTTTAGTCATTTTAATAACTCCGATGCACACATGTATGCGATCTGTGCTGCCCTGGGCTTCAGCACCGGTTTCTGGGCCATATTTATAACAATGGGTGCTGAACAATTCGGAACAAACCTTCGCGCTACAGCCGCAACAACTATTCCTAATATGGTTCGTGGCTCTCTTCCATTAATTAATTTAATGTTCCTCGACCTTTTTCAAAAAAACTGGCAATGGTCATTGGTAAAAAGCGGGATCGTTACAGGTATCGTTGTCATGACGATAGCCTTTATTGCGTTTTATTTTACTGAAGAAACCTATCATAAGGATCTGAATTATGTAGAGACAGAAGATGTGATGCCATGAAGAACGGAGACTTGAATGCTATCGCCTTGTTTTTTGTGCCTTGCCTGCCTGTCCGTTGGCAGGTTCCCTGTACCTTGTATTATATTGCAACATGAAATTTCTCATCATCCGTTTTTCTTCTATTGGTGATATTGTTTTAACCACCCCGGTAATTCGTTGTTTAAAAAAGCAAGTGCCGGATGCAGAAGTTCATTATCTGACTAAGGAAAGTTTTTATTCCATTGTTGAACACAACCCTTACATTGATAAAATCCATTTGCTTGCTCATAGCCGGGAGCTAATGATCCATGAATTAAAGCTTGAAGAATATGATCATATTATCGACCTGCATCACAACCTGAGAACAGTAAGAGTAAAAAAAGCTTTGGGCAAACCTTCTTATTCATTCAACAAGTTAAACATTCGAAAATACGTTTACGTAAACCTGAAATGGAATGTAATGCCCGATCTTCATATTGTAGACCGGTATTTGAAAACAGTTGAATCATTTAATGTAAAAAACGATGGAGCGGGACTTGATTATTTTATTCCCGAAAAGGATGAAACAAGGAAGAATGATATTCCTGCCTCTCATCTCGCCGGTTATATCGGTATCGTTATAGGGGCTGCCCACAATACAAAAAAATATCCCGTTCATAAATTGAAGGAATTGTGTGCAAAGTTGGATCATCCTGTTATTTTACTGGGTGGAAAAGAAGATAAAAAAAATGGAGATGAGATTGCTTCTGTAGACCCGGTAAAAATTTACAATGCCTGCGGCAAATTTACCATTAACGAGAGTGCAGATCTCGTTCGAAAATCAAAACTTGTAGTTAGCAATGATACAGGTTTGATGCATATTGCAGCGGCTTTTAAAAAACCAATTATTTCGCTGTGGGGAAATACAGTTCCTTCGTTCGGCATGTATCCTTACTATGGCGAAGGCTACATTCATGCCACGGTTCAGAAACTTGGCACGATTGAAAAGATGCCCTACGATATTCTACAAGTGAATAAATTAAGCTGTCGGCCTTGTTCCAAAATAGGATATGATAAATGCCCGAGAAAGCATTTTAAATGCATGGAAAATATCGAAGTGGATGAGGTATTGAGGGTGATTCGTGATAGATTACGATAGAAGATAAAAGAGAATAGATAAAAATATTTTGGAAAAGCTTTCACTTTTATTTATTAGTTTTTATCTAAGACCTCACTCAATTCCAGCCAGCGTAGTTCCTTTATGTCAAGAAGACTGCTTATTTCCCCGATGCGCTGTGAAAGTTGCTGCAATTCTTCAAAAGGGAGATTGCTTCCTTCATTAAATTTTTTATTGATGGTATCTTTTTCATTATTCAGATCGGCAATTTCTTTTTCCAGTAAATCAAACTCTCTTTTGTCTTTATAGGAAAGCCGCCTGGTTACTGGTTGCCCGTTACTTGTTACTTGTTTCTTGTCACTTGTTCCTTGTACCTTCTCGTCTGTCATCCGCCAACTATCATCTGCCATCTGTCTTTCAAGAGAAATTCTATATTGAGAATAATTCCCTGGAAAATCCGCCACTATTCCTTCTCCCTGAAAAACAAATAAATGATCCACCAGCCTGTCCATAAAATAACGATCGTGTGAAACAATCAGCAGGCAACCTTCAAATTCACTTAAAAAATTTTCTAAAACTCCCAGTGTCGGTAAGTCGAGATCATTTGTAGGTTCATCCAATACCAAAAAATTTGGATTGCGAAATAAGATAGAAAGTAAATGCAATCTTCTTTTTTCTCCACCGCTCAAGCTGCTGATATAAGTGTATTGCTGATCGGGTGGAAATAAAAATAAGTTCAGGAATTGTGAGGCACTTAAAGATCCGCCACCTGCCAATGGAAAATTTTCTGCAATATTTTTTACGAACTCAATTACCCGCATATCTTCTTTTACCTGTAATCCTTGCTGAGAGTAATTTCCAAAGATCACCGTCTCGCCAATATTTACCTTTCCGCTGTCAGGTTGTTCGATACCCTGGATTATATTTAGAAAAGTTGATTTCCCAACGCCATTTTTTCCTACGATGCCAATTCTTTCTCTTTTTTTAAAAGTATAATCAAAGCCTTTAAGGATGATTTTATCTCCGTAACATTTATAGATCTTTTTTAGTTCAATTACTTTTCCGCCAAGCCGATTCATTTTTGTTTGCAATTGCAATTGTGTTTCTTCAATTGTTTGTTTTGCTTTCTTTTCAACTTCATAAAATCTATCCTGCCTGCTTTTGCTTTTTGTCGTTCTTGCCTTTGGTTGTTTGCGCATCCACGCCAGTTCTTTGCGATAAATATTTTTCGCCTTATCGATACTGGCTTCTTCGCTCTCTAATCGTGCTGCTTTCTTTTCGAGATAATTTTCATAATCGCCTTTATAGACATGGAAATTACTGCCATCCATTTCCCATATTTCATCACAAACAGCATCCAGGAAATACCTGTCATGCGTAACAAGCAAAAGCGTTACATTTTCTTTATTTAGATGATGCTCCAGCCATTCCACCATTTCCACATCAAGCTGGTTGGTAGGTTCATCCATTATCAGCAACACATGTTTGTGCTCAAAGCCGATATCAATTAATGTCCTGGCCAGGGCAGCCCGTTTTCGCTGTCCGCCCGACAGATTTTTTACAGGTTGCTGCAGGTGATGAATATTTAATTTGCTTAAAACCTGTTTTACTTTCGTGTCAAAATCCCATCCTCCCAATTCATCCATTTGTATAATAGCAGCATTTAATTTTTCGGGATCGTTTTCCTCGCTGGCTGCTTCAAAATCTTTGATCGCATTAATGATCGGGTGATCATGATTGAAAATATTATCAAGGATAGAGAGCTCTTCATTAAAAGAAGGCTCTTGTTCAAAAAAAGCAATGTCCACGTTTTTGTGCACCCATAGTTTCCCGTCATCAGGGGTTTCTTTCCCTGCAAGAATTTTTAATAAAGTCGACTTACCGGAACCATTTCGGGCTACAAGGGCAATCTTATCGCCTTCTTCAATATGAAACGAAATATCATTGAATAAAGGTTTAATGCCGTATGACTTTACTAAGAATTCAACAGATACGTAATGCATAAGGCAAAGCTAATGTGAAAAATTTGCAGATGGTTTGATTCTATTTTTATGAAGTCACCGACGGAGTTTTTCAATTAGATAAGAAAAATTGTACCAATTGTTACAAATATAGTTGAGGTAATAAAAAAACCGTCGGTTTTACATTATCATTAAACTGCAACCGCGGACATCACTATTGTCGATGCGGCCCAATACTTCGAAGTTCCCGTCATTATAAAGTTTTCCTGCATCATCTGTAGCAATAAAGCTGCAGGAATAAATATTAGCGAGGTCAATTATGTTGATTGCTCCTTTTGCTATGAGTGATGAGTGGTGAGTGGTGAGTGGTGCCGACTCTGAACTCTGAACTGCCGACTGGATGCTCAATGGATCTTCTTCATCCCTTATTAAAATTTTCATCCAGGGAGGACACTGAAATATTCCATTTTCCTGTGAATAGGCCTGCGATAAAAGTTCGGTCATTCCATATTCCGAATGTATGACGCTGAGATGAAAGCTTTTTTTCAATATTTCATGCAATTCAGTTCGGACCAGTTCTTCTTTTCTGCCTTTCATTCCGCCGGTTTCCATGACGATCGTATTTTCCAATTTCAACGAATATTTCTCAGCAAAATCAAGTAAGGCAAAACTTACTCCGAGCAATAATGTTTTTTGTTTGTTAATCTCCAATTCTGTTAAGGTTTCAAACAATTTTGTATGATCATACAAATAAAACCCACTTTGCAAATGCTCACTGCGATGAATCAATTCTTCTGCCATAAAAACTAAAGAAGAATTTTTTCTTTCAAGATAAGACGGTAATAAACCAATAATGCACCATTGGTTTACCGGGCCATAAAACAGTTCAAATGCTTTTAAAAAACTTTGTCTGTACCAAGCGGTGTCCTTCACGAAATGATGGCTGTTTGCTGCCTGGGTTGTGCCGCTGCTTTCAAAAACAATCCCGGCTTCAAATTCCGTAGTTTTTATTGCATGGGTTTTAAAAAACCGGATCGGAAGGAATGGAATTTCTGCCAGGGTATTTACCTTTTTCGGATCCACCTTCAGCATGTCGGTATAAGCCTTATAGACTAAATTATCCTTGTATTGAAACCGGAATAGCTCTAGGGCGAGCTGCTCAAAGCCGGTGTCATCAACCGAAAAAATTTTATGAAACCATTGATTAGGCATAGTTAGGTTGGAAGCCTGTTTAATCGTAAATTTGAAACAAAACTATTCGAATGCGTTTGATTTTAGCGATCCTGCTGGTAGTGTTA
>JBIOGV010000009.1:0-32016 GCA_044448365.1 Chitinophagales bacterium | reverse complement strand
TTCCCGGTCTTCAATATCCAAAAAATGAATGTCCAACTCTTCATACCATGTTTTGTGGATCAGCTCTATCCACAAACGGCTTTCAATATGATCAAAGTATTGGAGAAAACGGGGTGTACGGTTAGTTATAATTCAAATCAAACCTGCTGCGGACAAGCGGCATTTAATGCAGGTTTTTGGGACGATTCAAAATCTGTTTGTAATAAATTCATTAAAGATTTTGAGGGTATTGATTATATAGTGGGGCCAAGCGCAAGCTGTGTCGGTTTTGTGAGAAATTATTATTCAAAACTGTTTGATAATTCTTCTGTTCATAATGAAGTAAAAGATCTTTCAAAACGTATCTATGAATTTTCAGAATTCATGGTGAAAGTCTTGCAGGTAGTTAATGTAGGAGCCAAATTAATTGGTAAAGCAACCTATCATGATAGCTGCGCCGGCTTGCGTGAATGCAAAATAAAACAGGAGCCGCGCAAACTCCTGGCCAATGTAAAAGGTCTTGAGCTGGTTGAATTGAATGACGTGGAAACCTGTTGTGGTTTTGGCGGAACCTTTGCCATAAAATTTGAATCTATTTCTGTTGCAATGGGTGAACAAAAAGTAGAGAATGCATTAGCTACAAATGCAGAATATCTTATCTCAACTGATCTTTCCTGCCTCATGCACCTGGATGGGTATATCAAACACAAAAATTATTTATTAAAAACGTTGCACATTGCTGATGTATTGGCGAGTGGATGGTAATTTATTCAAACCGGTATCCCCGCAGAAAATCTTCAATATTCATTCTTTTTTTCCCTTCCAGCTGAACTTCTTTTAAATGTATATAGCCGTCTTTACAGGCAAACTTGAGATAGGTTTTACGATCCGTTTCCCAGCGTCCTATCCTTGAAGTAGGGACAGCCGGTTCTTTTTCACTTCGAAAAACTTTTAATGTCTTGTCACTTAATTCCGTAAATGCTGCAGGATAAGGCGAGAGGCCGCGAATTAAATTATGAACTTCATCAACAGATTTTTGCCAATTTATTTCGCAAGTTTCCGTGTTAATCTTTGGAGCATGTTTAAGAAATCGTGAGTCGTGAGTTGTGAGCCGTGAGTCAGAGTCAGACTCAGACGTTTGTGAGCTTTCTACTGACGGTTGACGATTGACGATTGACGATTGTGGAGTTTCCTGTAAACTTCCTTCCAGTATTCCTTTAACTGTCTCGACCAGAAGTTTTGCCCCGATCTCTTTCATTCTATCATGTAATTCTCCGGCAGTTTCATTTTCACCGATCGGGATTTTTTCCTGCAATAAAATATTTCCCGTATCGATCTCATGCTGCAACGTAAAGGTCGTTATCCCGGTTTCTTTCTCTCCATTAATAATTGCCCAATTAATGGGTGCCGCTCCCCGGTATTGAGGCAACAACGAAGCGTGTAGATTTATTGTTCCTTTCGGCGGCATATCCCAAACCACTTCAGGTAACATGCGAAACGCAACAACAACCTGCAGATCTGCGTTCAGGGATTTTAATTCTTCAAGAAAGCCAGGATTCTTTAATTTTTCAGGTTGCAAAATTTTTAATCCTTTTTCAAGTGCATATTTTTTTACTGCACTTTCATTCATCTTCATTCCGCGACCTGCAGCTTTATCCGGTGCAGTAACTACACCGGCAATATGAAAACCTGCTTTAATCAATGCCTCCAAACTGGCAACCGCAAATTCGGGTGTACCCATGAATACAATGCGGGATAAGGAAAGCGACAAATTAAATGTTGTCGGCTCAGTTTGTTTTGTTTTTAGCTGGTATTGAAGCATTATTCGGTATTAGTGTCATGTCAATCGTGAAATGTCAGGCGACAAACGTGTGAATCTCATGTCTCAGTTTTCACATTGCTCGGAACCATACGACATTATTTGGTTGACTTAACATTAGTTAATCAAAATCGGGGTATAACAAATATTTTTTTCGAATATTCTTAAACTCTCCCAACGCCGGTTCCCAGCTTTTCCGAATTTCCTCTTCACTTTTGCCCTCTTTTATTTGCTGCATCAGTACATCATTCCCGGCAAGGCGATTGAAACCATTTGTGTTTAAAAAAAATGTATCCTTAGCCGGGAAAAGTCTATAAGCTTCTGCCAGCCATTTTAACTGAACATGATTATCAATATTTTTTAAAACCTCTTCAGTTGTTCCATTTAGATTCCATCCATAGCAGACTTCAAAATAATGTTTTGACGATTTTGCGCCTTCATTTGGTTTAGGAACAAATGAATAAAGATTTTTCGGGAGCAGGGGATGACCGAAGGTTTCAAACGGTTTATCTGTTCCACGACCTTCACTTAACACCGTGCCTTCAAACAAGCAGGTAGAAGGGTAGAGATAGACTGATTGCATCTCCGGCAAATTGGGCGAAGGTTTTACTGGCAAAATGTATTTGCGAGCATGTGTATAGTTCTGGCATTTTATGACGAGAAAATGAAAGGGAGTGTCCGGAGAATTTTGTGCAGTATGATAGTACGCATATTTTTCATTCGCCTTTTCAGAAAGCCATTTCTCACCTGCGATCATAAAAGCGTACTCTGCAATCGTCATTCCATACACAATCGGGACAGGCTGCATGCCAACAAATGATTTGAATTTGGGATCGAGCACCGGCCCGTCCACATAAAATCCATTTGGATTGGGTCTGTCAAGTATCAACAATGGTTTGCTGTTCTCAAATGCAGCTTCCATGTATTCTTGCAACGAAGAAATATATGTATAAAACCGAACACCCACATCCTGGATATCAAAAATGAGTATATCAATATCCTTTAAATCTTCTGCTGATGGTTTTTGCTTATTTCCATAAAGTGAAATGACAGGAATGCCTGTTTTCTCATCTGTATAGTTTCCTAATTTTTCGCCAGCATCGGCAGTACCCCTGAATCCATGTTCGGGTCCAAAGATCACTTTGATATCAATTCCTGAATTTTTTAACGTATCCACCAAATGAGTATTACCAACCATGGAAGTTTGATTGGCAAAAATTCCAATCCGTTTTCCTTTTAATAATGGTACATAAACATCTATTCTTTCGGCGCCGGTGATGATGGTGTTTATTTGTTGCTGATTAGTGGTGGCAGGTTGCCCATTACTGGTTACTGGTTGATTTTTTTGTGCAGCACAGCTTGAAATACAAATTGCAGCACCAAATAAGACAACAAAAAATTTCATGTTAATCGTTTTTACTAATCCAATCTAAAGTCAAAAATAATTATTTAGATGCACGCAAATATTTAAACAGTTGCATCATAAATTGGTTACCTTGCAGGCCCTGTTTTTTACTCCTGGTAATCTCTCAATCTTTGCTCAGTAAAACCCTGAACGTTGAAGTGAGTGACGCCTGCCTATCGGCAGGCAACGGAAGTTGAATAATGGGACAAAAGTTGAGTATATAATTTATTGATAAAGGGTGTTTATGCAACAGGCAAAAAAAGGTGATAAAGTCAAAGTTCATTATCATGGAAAATTAACAAATGGTGAAACATTTGATAGTTCTTCGGGTCGTGAGCCGCTTGAGTTTGAAGTAGGCAGTGGATCAGTAATCAGGGGTTTTGATGAAGGTGTAACAGGAATGGAGGTAGGTGAAAAAAAGACCATTAATATTCCTGTTGATGACGCGTACGGTCCACGGAGTAACGATATGTTAATTGAATTTCCAAAAGATCGTTTTCCAAATGATATGGAAATCGAGCAGGGAATGCAATTGATGATGGGCAATGGTTCCGGTCAAAATATACCCGTGATCGTTACTGAAATAAAAGAAAATTCGGTTATCCTGGACGCCAATCATCCTTTGGCGGGAGAAGATCTTGTCTTTGATATTGAACTGGTAGAAATTGCAGGAGGCAAGCCTCTGATCATAATGCCTTAGCAAATTCATTCCAGGTTTTTAAAAATTTTACTTCAAACAGAGGCGGACGATATTCAGCTTTGTAAACTCCAAATCGTTGTATATTCGGCCTCCCTAATTCCTGCTATGCTTGAAAAATACTGTTTTACTGTTGAAGAAAGATTTATTCGATATGTACAGATAGATACCCAAAGTGATCCTCAATCAGGAACGACTCCCTCTACTGAAAAACAAAAAGATTTAAGCAGGATTTTAGTAGATGAATTAAAGCAAATTGGAATTGATGATGCACACCTGGATGAATGGGGTTATGTGTATGCAACCATTCCATTCACTACAAATAAAAAAGTTCCGGTACTATGTTTTTGTTCACACGTGGATACAGCTCCTGATTCATCCGGAGCGGGGGTAAAACCGATCGTGCATCAAAATTACAGGGGACAGGATATTATTTTGCCGGATGATTCATCCCAGATAATTACAATAAGAGAGCAAGCCTACCTGAAACAAAAAATAGGAGAAGATATTATTACGGCCTCCGGAAAAACTTTATTAGGAGCAGATGATAAAGCTGGAGTTGCCATCATTATGGATCTTGCAAATTATTTGATGAAAAACCCAGAAATAAAACATGGTTTAATAAAAATCTTATTTACTCCGGATGAAGAAATCGGACGAGGTGTAAATAAAGTTGACCTTCAAAAGCTCGGAGCTGATTTTGCTTATACGCTGGATGGAGGAGAAAAAGGTTCTTTTACTGATGAAACATTTAGTGCTGATGGAGTGGTGATCCATTTTCACGGAATCAGTGCTCATCCCGGTTTTGCAAAAAATAAAATGATCAATGCATTAAAAGTTGCAGGTACATTCCTTGATCTTTTGCCTAAAAATGAGTTTTCCCCGGAAACAACAGAAGATCGTGAAGGTTTTGTTCACCCGGTTCGAATTGAAGGTATTGCTGAAAAAGTGAAAGTGGAATTCATTGTCCGCGATTTTGAAACAAAAAATTTAAAACTTCATGAAACAAGGCTGGAGCAATTTGCAAAACAGGCTGTAGGAAAATATCCGGGTTCGTCGTACAGCTTCGAAATAAAAGAACAGTATCGGAATATGAAAGAAGTGCTGAAGAATTATCCCCGGATCGAAGAATATACAGAAGAAGCCATGAAAAGATCAGGTGTGAAATTCAAAAAAGAAAGCGCACGGGGAGGAACTGATGGTTCAAGATTGTCATTTATGGGTTTGCCCTGTCCGGATATTTTTACGGGAGAGATGGCCTTTCACGGCAAGCATGAATATGTAAGTGTGCAGGATATGCAAAAATCAGTTGAAGTGTTAGTGAATCTTGCAAAGGTTTGGGAAGAAAAAACTGCTCCCTGATCTGCAAAACAAGAATAACCATTTCAATGTGTTATCTTTTAAACTTTAATAAACCTGACTTAATATGACCCTTAGTAAATTTCTTGCAGACTATTGGTGGATCTTTATCCTGGTAATTCTTTTTTTTGGTGCTTTCTTTACAATCAACCAGGGATATATTGGAGTGATCACCATGTTTGGCAAATACCAGCGCATAGTCCTTCCTGGATTGCGGATGAAGTTGCCATTGCTTGAATCGGTCTATAAGAAAATATCTTATCAAAACCGCTCCGTGGAATTGGAATTCCAGGCAATTACGGGTGACCAGGCAAATGTTTATTTCAAATCGATGCTGCTGTATTCAGTGCAGAACCAGGATGAAGAAACCATCAAGAAAGTAGCCTTCAAATTTGTAAGCGATAAAGATATGATGCAGGCATTGGTACGGACTGTTGAAGGGTCCATTCGTACCTATGTAGCATCAAAAAAACAGGCAGAAGTCCTGGGCCTTCGCAAAGAAATTGTTGAGTACGTGAAAGAACAGGTTGATCATACATTGGAAAATTGGGGTTATCATTTAATAGACCTCCAGATCAATGATATTACGTTTGACAAAGTGATCCTTGATTCAATGAGCAAAGTTGTTGCTTCAAATAATTTAAAGGCCGCTGCTGAAAATGAAGGACAGGCTTTGCTGATCACAAAAACAAAAGCTGCAGAAGCAGAAGGAAATGCCATTAAGATTTCTGCTGAAGCTGAAAAAGAGGCAGCAAGATTGCGTGGACAGGGTGTTGCATTATTTCGCCAGGAAGTTGCAAGAGGTATGACGGAAGCCGCTGAACAAATGAAGCAGGCAAATCTTGATACCAATGTCATTTTGTTTAGTATGTGGACTGAGGCCATTAAAAATTTTGCGGAGTTTGGAAAAGGAAATGTTATTTTCCTGGATGGCAGTCCCGAAGGAATGGAAGCTACTATGAAACAGATCCAGGCCTTGATGGTGAAACAGGCGGGAACTTCCGGAAAAGTTTGATATTCCCACTCCGTTAATCAGAAATTGAATTGATCGTTTTAGTTACCAGATGTTTGAGAATTCGAATTTCAAACATCGAATTTCGAAATTATCCTTGTTAAAGAACTCTAAAACTTACATGCCACGAACAACGAGGCATTGTTTTTTTCGTTCATTCACATGTTGTTGAAAACATTCAACCACTACTCTTAAACGATACACTACTTTTACGCACCTAATCAGGATTTAATATGATTGATCTTTTACAGATTGTTGATTCAACACAAAAAATGGTTTCTGACATTGCTGGCACACAGCAGGGCCCCAGCAATATTCTTGAATTACTGGTAAGAGGGGGATGGATCATGATCCCACTTGCGTTGATGTTATTGATAGCTATTTATGTTTTTTTTGAAAGATTCATAGCTATTAACCATGCGTCACGTATTGATCCCAATTTCATGAACATTATTCGCGATCATATTGTAAGTGGAAATGTTTCCGCTGCCCGCAGCTTTGCTAAAAACACAAATAATCCTGTTGGCAGAATTATTGATAAAGGCATTCAACGGGTGGGTAAACCCATTGATATCATTGAGACCAGCATGGATAATGTGGCCCAGCTTGAAATGTATAAGCTCGAAAAAAATCTTGCCATTTTATCTGTTGTTTCAAAGGCTGCGCCCATTTTTGGATTCGTAGGAACACTAATCGGGTTGATGCAATTGTTTTCAGGTATTCAACATGGTGGCGGCGAAGTAAAAATTGATATCATCGCCCAGGGTATTTATACAAAGCTCATTACCTCTATTACGGGTCTTGTGATCGGTCTGTTCGCTTATTTTGCCTGGAGTTTTTTAAATACAAAAATCGAAAAGAGTTTGAATAAAATGGAAGCTGCAGCTTTTGACTTTTTAGATGTATTGCAGGAACCCACACGATAAACACCTTATTCATGAAATTAAGGAAGAGGCATAGACAGGAAACAGAATTATTTACGGATTCATTGAATGATATTCTTTTCATTCTGTTAATGTTTTTTTTGATCACAACTACTATGGCAAATCCTAACGTAGTCAAGGTAAACAACCCGCGGGCTACAAAGGACACAAAAGCACGGCAAAACATTGTTATAAGTATAGATAAAGATCAAAATTTTTATATCGGGCAAAAGATGGTCACCAAAAGCAGCCTGGATTCAACTCTTACTGCTGAAATTCGTAAATGGAGAGCCACGGTTGATACGCCTACTGTAGTTATCAATGCAGATACAAGCGCATTCTATGGGGAGGTCTTTCGTGTAATGAGAATTGCAAAAAAAGATACAGCAAAAGTGGTGGCAAATGTAAAATAAGCCCGAAAGCAAAGTTTAAAAAAGGCTTGCTTTTATCATCCTGTTTTTCCCCTGTAAATCTTTTTTTATTTCAACAGATTGATAGCCTTTCGATCGAAACAAATTCATAACCTGTGTGCCGAGATTTTCGTGGATCTCAACATAAATTTTTCCGTTCTGATTTAATTTTTCTTTACCAAACTCAGCGATTGCAGCATAAAAAATCAAAGGATCCTCGTCGGGTACAAATAAAGCAATAGGTGGTTCATGAGTAACAACATTTTTTCCCATTTCAATCTTGTCTTTTTGGGGAACGTACGGCGGGTTACTTACAATAAGATCGATTTGAGGCAACTGTTTTCGCTGGTCCGTATCTAAAAAATCTAAAGGAATAAAATCAATAGTCGCATTTAAAGCATCGGCATTCATTCTTGCAATATTCAAAACTTCTTCGCTTATGTCACATGCCCAGATCTCAGCATGGGGAAGCTTATTCTTTAATGCGATAGCTATGCAGCCGCTACCGGTTCCAATATCAAGCATTCTGAATGCTGAATTCTGAGTGCTTACCTCCTTAAATATCCAATCTACTAATTCTTCAGTCTCTGGTCTTGGAATCAACACATTTTTATCGACATAAAATATCATGCCTGCAAACCAGGCTTCATTGATTATATACTGGATGGGTTCATGCAGCGACAGGCGTTGAATAATCTGGGATAATGTTTTTTTTTGAGCAAATGAAAGCTCAAGGTCTTTATTCACAAGACGTGCTGATCGCGACCAACGGGTTAAATGTTCCATCACTATTTCACTGATACTATCTGCCTCATTTTTTTCATAAATATTTTTGAGGGCCTCGTTGATTTTTTTTCTTGCTTCGTCAATGGTCATGTTCAAAGATAGTGAAGACGATTGAGCCATTGCTGTCGGCCAGGGTAGTTAATCATTATATTTGCTCATTCTCTTTTCAGATTGACAATTGATAAAAAATACATGCATCGTTGCCTTGAACTGGCAAAACTTGGATCGGGAAATGTTGCTCCAAATCCAATGGTGGGGGCAGTGTTAGTGCATCATGACCGGATCATTGGTGAAGGATATCACAAAAAATATGGCGAAGCACATGCTGAACCAAATTGTATCACTTCAGTTTCGGATGAAAATACTCATTTGATCAGGGATTCTGAACTGTATGTTTCGCTTGAACCCTGTGTTCATTTTGGAAAGACGCCACCTTGTGCTGATCTTATCATAGAAAATAAAATCCCAAAGGTTGTTATCGGTTGCCGCGATCCTTTTAAAGAAGTCGATGGCAGAGGAATTGAAAAATTGCAAAAAGCGGGCGTTGAAACAATACAGGCCATTTTAGAAAAAGAGTGTAAAGAGATAAATAAACGTTTTTTTACATTTCACACACACCACCGTCCATACATTATTCTAAAATGGGCCCAATCTGCAAATAGGAAAATAGCGGGGCAGCGGAGTGATCGTCTTCATATCTCAAACGAAATTACAAACAGGATCGTACATAAATGGCGCAGTGAAGAATCCTCTGTTCTTGTAGGAACCAATACGGCGCTTTCAGATGATCCCGAACTGACAACAAGATCATGGACTGGTAATAATCCTGTACGCCTTGTTGTGGACATGGATTTGAAACTACCTTCTTCGTTAAAAATATTCAATGACAAAGCCAGGACTATTGTGTTTAATAAAAGATCCCATGGAGAGAAGAATAATCTTTTGTTTTACCAGGTGACGGAAGACGTAAGCCTCGTTCATCAAATAGCAAATGCTTTATACCAATTAAAAATTCAAACGGTGATTGTAGAAGGAGGTGCGAAATTATTACAGTCTTTTATTGATGAAGAAATGTGGGATGAAGCAAAAATAATCACGAATGAAGAATTAATAATTAATACTGGTTTAAATGCCCCTGAGTTAAACTCCTGTATAAAGATTGAGGATCAAAAGATTTCCGGTGACAAAATCGAAATCTTCAAATCTCCCTTTAATTCTTATATCTGATCGTGATCAACTACTCTTAATGTGCCTGCAAAAATCAGGTTTCCCGGCTACTTGTATTCAAAACTTGATGACATCCGCCAACCTTCCTTTAGGGCTTCTTTAGCTTAATTATTAACAAAGCAGTTTTCACTGCCAATTTAATTTCTTAATCGACAAAATCCTCATTAAAATATATAATTGCAAATATCGATTCCCCAATACGTCTTTATGTCTCTGAAAATTTTTAAGAGATATCGATTCATAGCCTTGACTTTTATTGTCATAAAGCCTGATATTAACGTTTTGGCAACTACAATTTTATTAGATTAGAGTACCAATTTTAAACACTCTTATATGAAAACAAAGCTCTTCACTATTTTCTTTCTTTTAATAATGCTTGTCAGCCTGCTTATTTCTTCTACCGGTTTTTCTCAACGATACAGGCATGGCAGGGGTTATTACGGACATTACTATTATCCCTACAGAAGTTACTCTTACTTCCATCCTTATGTTTCTGTGCGTTTCGGTAGCTATTACTACCGATATCAGAAAGGATATTTTTATCGCCCCTACGGATCGTTCTTCCAATTCGTATTTCCGCCATTTGGAATTCGTATTGCAACCCTTCCATTTGGATACAGTAGTTTTTACCTCGGCCTCAACCCTTATTATTATTACAATGGCATATTTTACCGTCCCTATGCAAATGAATATGAAGTGGTGGCGCCGCCTCCTGGTGCTGTTGTTAACAGGCTGCCTCCGGCTTCAAAAGTGAAAATAATAGACGGTCAAAAATATTATGAACTCAATGGCACCTACTACAAAGAACAGTTTGACGAAAAAAACAGGTTATCCTACCTGGTAGTCGGGACGGACGGGGTATTAAATACAGATAAGAATGAAAACATTTCATCCGGGCCGCAGGTCGGCGACAGAATCGATCAATTACCCCCCGATAGTAAACCCGTAATAATAAGCGGGGAAAAGTTGTACGCTACTTCTTCCGGATTGTATTACAAAGAAGTGACTGAAGGAAATAAGATCTACTATGAGTTGGTTGGCAAATAATACTTCAAGCCGGCAAATTAATTAAACAGGCCAAAAGCCTGTTTTTTCTTTAAAAGAAGTTTTCGGGTTATTTTCAGGTTAAAATATAAACCTCATTAAGTGAAGCCTCTTATTGTACTGTTACTCGTTAACCTGTTTGCATTAAAATCAGAATGTCAAATATTAAATATTGACAAGACAGACACTTCTGATTATTTCCGAAAATCTAAGTTCTCTGTAAACTTTAGCACCGGGCTTGAAATTGATAAGCAAAAAACAACTTTGTATGACGCCACGAATACTGCAGAATCAATGTGGCAGGAATACAGGGAATTGTTCATACTGGCAGCAAGCTACCGGTTCACTTACAATGGCCCCGACGATATTCTGAATGCCGGGTATGTTCATTTGAAATACAGGCATAACTATAAAAATAAATTTCAGCCAGAGCCTTTTATCCAGTACCAATGGGATAATAACCGGGGAATGGTTCATCGTTTTCTTGCCGGCGCAAACTGTCGTTACAATTTCTGGAAAGCCGACAAATTTGAATTTAATGCCGGGCTTGGGTTAATGTATGAAGATGAAAAATGGGATTATAGTGCGGTCGATTCATCAAAAATTCCGGCGATTGCGCATCCAATTACCAACCAACTTGGAAAAATTAATTCTTATATCCGGCTTGACTGGAAACCTGATAATAACAATGATATCACTTTCAACATCTTTTTACAAACGAGACCCGATCGATTTAAACCCCGGATAGCACCATCTCTTCAATGGAATATAAAAGCCGGGAAACACATTGGTTTTTCGATTCTATTTTCCGGTTTGTACGATGTGGCGCCTGTAGTTCCTATTGAAAAATTTTATTACAGCCTGAGTAATAGTTTGCAATTCAATTTTTGAAATAATGATCAGATGCTACAAAAAGACACTGTGAAACATGGAAAACTGGTCCCGGAGAAATTAATCTTACAAAATTCTGTAGTTTCTGTTTTACCTACTACTAAAGATTTTTCTGACCTGGTTGATTTCAAGAAATAATTTTCTGATCTTTTCATTAAAGTAATGAGTAATTGAATCACCTGAGCTTTTGTGTCAGTAATTGTCCGCCGCATTCTGTTCTCAGCACATATATTGAATTGCTAAGTGGTTTTGTGATAATTTTTGTTCCAATAAAATTGCCTTTTTCAATGAGTCGCCCCTGCATATCAAAAAGACCGTAATTAATTTGCTGATCACTGTGAATCTCCCAGTTTATTCCATTGTCAACTATTTGGTAATTGCTTTTAGTGAGTACAGCTAATTTGGCATCTGAAAAGGTTTTTTTACCGTTTATATCTTCTTCTGAAATCCTATACAGGTAAGATCCGGATCGCCCCGGTTCATCAATGAAATTGTAGGTGGCAATTTCCGGAGAACCGCTCACAGCAACCGTTCCAATGTCTTCAAATTTTTTTGAACCACCCGAGCTTCTTTGTACGACAAATTGTTTATTCTGAAGATCAGATGGGGCCTCCCATGATAAAATAACTTTTTTATTATTTAAAGTTTGAAGACTAAGAGATTGTGTTGTTGTTAAAGAACTGCTCTGATTGGGATTTATTGTATATGAATAGGAGACACGTCCATTGCTGCCAAACCCGGAGCTGACATAATCTACAGTCGCTTTACCGGATGTAACGGTAATACGAAGATGA
Organism: Chitinophagales bacterium; assembly: GCA_044448365.1. Lineage (GTDB taxonomy): Bacteria > Bacteroidota > Bacteroidia > Chitinophagales > Chitinophagaceae > VBAU01. The sequence continues at coordinate 19,670 of JBIOGV010000009.1, read as the reverse complement.
CCCGGGCTTGGTAAAACTTTTGTGGTTAGCGGGTTTTGCTGACTATAGACATTAAATCCATTTCCTGAGAAGCCAGCGGCAGGGAGAGATTGATATATTATGCCATCACGTTGTTCATAGGCATATTGATGATCATGTCCATGAAAAACAACAGAGACATGATTTTGTATCAACAATTGATGAACTGGTGCAATCCATGCAGGTCGCCTGGTAGTGAATGAATAAGTGGTACCATCCTCATTATATCCACCCCATTCGCAATAAGGTGCAGCATATGCCCCGCCTCGTATATAGTCTTGGGTACCTCCTGTCATATGATGCATAAAAAGAAATTTGTATTTAGCTGTGCTATTCTGAAGGGTTTGTTGCAACCATTTATACTGTGCATCTCCCAAGGTCCAATCCCACCTGTCACCGGAACCAACATCAGTGCCTTCTCCACCGCCTGTATTACCTGTAAATGGTTTTGTATAAGTAAACCAGAAAGGATCAATAACTACAAAAAGTGCATCTCCCCATGTCCAGGAATAATAATCTCCACGCAAATGATCGTTATCAAGTGCAGAATAGATACTTGTATCTCCTGAGTAAAAATTATTCGGGGCCGGGTTAAGGAAATATTTCTTTTCCGCATTTGTTCCCCAGACCGGCTGACTGGTTATCGGATTGCCTTTATCATCAAGATGCCATGCTTCCTGTTGCTCATGATTCCCAACAGCCAGGAATATTGGAACGGAGGGACTTACTAAACCGATCGCAGTAGCACTGCGCTGAAAGATATATGAATTATTGGCGCTTGACTGAGATGATATGGTGTCCATATTAAATGTATCACCACAGTCTATAAGAAAATCAGGGCTGTCTTTGGAAACATTTGTTAATGTCTGTTTCCATGTAGCCGGGTTACCTAACCCGCCAACGTTTACGTGTGAATCAGAAGTGATATCGAATATGAATGTACTTCCCGAGGGTCTTTGAGTATGAAAAAAATGTTCGGTTCTTTGCGACCAGGTAGTTGTGCCGGTAATGCGATATTGCACCCTGTAAAAATACTTTGTATTGCTTTGAAGATTATTAATAACAATTACAACTGGCACATTTGCAGCAGATGATACTGAACTCGTTTGCCCTGTATAAACACCCGTTGTTGTACCATATTTAATGTAAACATCCAATGCCTTATTTGCAACAATATTCAGGGCGATGGATGTACTGGTTGGCCGGCCCAGCAATTCTTGCCCGGTAAAACTAACCGTTCCCTGAGCGTGCAGCCTTGAAAAGACAGAGTACATGATCATGACACTGATCAGTGTGATAAAAAAAGAACCTCTCATTCTTACCTTCCTTTTTTTAAATGAAGAACAAAATTTCTGCTGAGATCAGTAAGCAAAAAATAATAACCTTAAATTCCGGGTTCAGCTTTAAAATAACATTCACCATTTGCTTTATCGACAATACATAAGGTAGAGTGGGATTTCGGAGAGTATGCGAATATCGAAGTTATCTGACAGAATATTGAAGTAACGTTTTCATCGGGCAGATATGGCAAAGTACTTACTATTGCCATAAAAAGAAAATATTTTATGTAAACCGGGTAAATTTCCGATTCATTTTTCTTCGTAAAAACTTATCTTATTTCTGAGCTCTGTGATCTCATTTTGCATCCCTTCAATGCGCTTCAGTAAATTATTGATGGCATCAATTCCTTCAGGATTAATATTAAGCTCCTGGTGAAGCCTTGCCATTCTTTCTAACTGTGATAATTCGCTTGCCGGCACATGCAGAGTTTGGTTTATAATGCTGATTTCTACCAGACCGTATTCTTCAAGCGACCGGATAAACGAAATTTCCAATTGGTGGTTGGCGCAAAACTCTTCAAGTACTATCATGTTTTCTGTTTGCATGAAAATATTTTATGATGATAACTTCGACAATTCTTCAAATAACTCTTTTTGTTTTTGGGTAAGATTAGCAGGTATTTTTATTTGGAAGGTAATAACCAGGTCACCCATTTCTCCTTCTTTCTTATAAACCGGAAATCCTTTTCCTTTTAATTTTATCCGGGTTCCGTTTTGCGTTTCCGGCTTTACTTTTAATTTTACTTTCCCATCGAGAGTATCAACTGTAATTTCTCCTCCAAGTACCGCAGTATAGAGGTCGATAGCAATGACTGCGTGAAGATCACTTCCATCCCTTTTGAATTTCGTGTTATTAATGATATGAAAACTGATGTATAGATCCCCATTGGGACCTCCATGAATGCCCGGTCCTCCATGACCCCTGATCTTTATTTTCTGCCCATTTTCAACACCTGCAGGAATGGTAATGCGAATGTTTTTTTCATTTACTGTTAAAACCTGCTGATGGGTTTTGTAAACATCCGTAAGATTTAACTGCAACTCAGCATGATAATCTTCACCGCGAAACTTTGCCTGCCGTTGTCTGGAGCCCCCGGCTCCTGCATCGCCGAACAAAGAAGTAAAAAAATCAGAGAACCCGCTTTCATCAAAATCACCGGTGAATGTTTCTCTGCCAAAACCCTGTGACCGCTGCTGTGATTGTCGTGCCTGTTCAAATTGCTCGGAATGTTGCCAGTCTTTTCCATACTGGTCATATTTTTTTCTTTTTTCAGGATTGCTCAAAACCTCGTTGGCCTCATTGATCTGTTGAAACTTTTTGTGAGCTTCCTTATCATTTGGGTTCAGATCAGGATGATGTTTTCTCGCTAAATTGCGATAGGCCTTTTTAATCTCTTCCTGTGTTGCCCTTTTATCCACACCCAGCACTTTGTAATAATCGATGAATTCCATTGATCAATTTGTTAATTATAAGTTTGGCTTATAAAATTAGGAAAAACGAGAAGGAAAAAGCTCTTTCAGCTGGATATTGAGTTTCATCTTTTCGTATATTTTCAGCTTGTAAAACCAAAAATTAACATCGGTGGATAAATTGAGCTGATAAGAATCATTCTTTTTGCGATATTGGTAACGATAAATTTGTTCCACTATGGTCAAGAAGGAACAAGATCTCATTATCTCGAAAAAGAAAAAGTCACAGAATACATCCCATTCACCTGAATTATTGGCAAAGTCAGGGAGTTCACCTTTAGCCCAATTGAAAAAAGAGCCAGATGATCAAAAAGAAATTTACTCAAAACCTATTTTCAAAACTAAAAGATTTGATTTGCTTTAAGATCCTTCACATTTCCATCTATCTCAATCGCTGATTCCCGCTGTATGATCCCTGGTATTTTCTTTTTTGTTAGCTTAAGTCGATGCAAAACAATCATTGTTTAATTGTGATGAGGAATTAAAACCTTATCAGAAATTTTGATCGCATTGCGGTCAAAATACAAATACTAAACGCATTACATCACTAAATCTCATAAACGATTTCATTCATATCATCATCAAAGTAGGTAAGGGCTGGCTTTTTACATTTACAGCGGGAGTCCTGATCTATTGTACTACATCTCACAACATCCGGGAAATTAACCGGCCTTATTGAGTTTTATTTGATTAGTGTTTCCGGGTTTACAATATTCGGTACATTGTTATTTCTATAAAATTCTACAATATTTATTGCTGCCAGCCTCGACATTTCATTTCTTGCTTCCACAGTAGCCGAGCCAATATGCGGCAACACAGCAACATTTGGCATTGATAATAAGGGGTCATTCGTATTCATAGGTTCCGGGTTCGTTACATCAAGACCTGCTCCCCAGATTTTTCCCTGGTTGAGCGCTTGTAGCAAATCCTGTTCATTGTGTATGCTGCCTCTTGCCGTGTTTATGAAAATAGAGGCAGGTTTCATTTTTGCGAAAGCATCTTTATTAAAGGTTCCGCGTGTCTCATCATTCAATGCACAATGCAGGGATAGCACATCACTTTCCCGTAAAAGTTCATCAAAGCTTACAAGCCTTGCATTTAAAAGCTTTTCTGCTTCTGCATTCGGTTTCCGGTTGTGATAGATAATTTTCATGTTGTACGCACCTTTACAGCGGATAGCCATTTGCAAACCAATACGACCCAATCCAAAAATACCAAGTGTTTTATTTTTTAGTTCAATTCCAAGGTTTGCCTTCGGTCTAAAGTAGGTCCATTCGCCTTTGGCAATTGTTTTATGCATGTAAAACATTTTTCTCGATGTTGCTATCATCAACCCGAATGCAATATCTGCTGTAGCATCACTCATAGCGCCGGGAGCATATCCTATAGGTATCCCGAGCTTTGTGGCTTCAGCAATATTAATATTATCATACCCTACGGCGAATTGAGAAATGATATCAAGATGTTTACATTCATTGAGAAACTCAGCATTGATTGAATCAGTTAACAGGGTCAATATCGCATTTGCTTTTTTTGTTTCTTCAATTAATTCACCGGGCTTCATGGGTCTGTCATGCGGCCATACAGAAACATTAAACCCTTCTTTTTTCAATAGCTCAATTCCGATTGAAGGAAGTTCTCTTGTGATAAAAACCTTTACTTCATGTGGATTTTCTTTCATAGAACAAAACTACAGAGAGCAGATCAATGTAAATCCATTTTGATCTCACTCTATTTTTATTGCTGTACAAAATGCCAGCATACTCCTGCGGGGTCAATAAGATTGACTTCCCTTCCATATGGCATATCAGAGGCTTTTCCAATATGGATACCAAATTTTTCCGATAGCTGTTTTTGGATCACTTTCGCTCTGAAATCGTCTGCATCGTCTACACCTACAGTGAGCATAAAATTCTCTGCAAAATCTTTATTGACGAATTTTTGTAAAATGAATTTACACCCATTATTTTCAAAGCCGACATAATCACCGCCATCCCAACTTATGCTGAACCCAAGTTCCTGGAAGAATTGTTTGGAACCTTCGAAATTGCTGCCTGATGGAACAAAGGGCTGAAGAGAAAGAAATTTCATATTCTGTCTTTCTGTAAAGGTATTTGGAAATAGGCGTTTTGATTTTTGAAAATCCAGCTCTCCAAAAAATAATGTTTAATCCCAACTATAAAAAAATGTGGTGCTTTGCGAAAAAAACCGAACATTTCTTTTTCGCAAATGGTCGAGTAATTGTTTTAGACCTTTTCAAAAACAATTCTGAAATGATCCATCAATCCGCGCTCAAAACAAACTTTGATCGGGCTGATCCTGAACACCGGTATTAAATGCCTGAACTTTTTATTCTTTGCAAACTGAAACAGAAGCTGTAGGTATAATCCATATTTTCTTAAATCAAATTTTCTCAACATCTTTCTCCATATCCTGATCGTTTCAATATAGTCCAATCGTCCGCTGCTGATGTTAATGACCTTAAAAAATGGTTCTGCATTTTTTGTGATCATTTCGGAACCGTAAGGAAGCCATGAGCCGGGAAGATGCTTTTCAGTTAAAGCCAGGATGTATGAATCGGAATCTTTGGAAGCATTTATATCCAATGTTTCCCAACCGGGCATTTTATCTGCAAATGTCATTGTTTGCAAAAAAAATCTTCCCCCCTTCGGTATAAGATCAGATACAGTTTTAAAAAGATCATTGTAGACCTTGTCCTGTTTTCCTTCTTTATATTCTTCCAATGAGCAAAAATGTTCAAATGCTCCTACGGATACAACAGCATCAAATGTTCCGAAATCTTCAGGTTTTACTGTCCGGCAATCTTTTATATGAACATCAAACCCTTTTTTCCGGCATGCATTATATTGCCCGTCAGATAAGGTGAGTCCCAAAATTTTTGCCTTTCTCTGCTTGCTTGTATATTGTAAAAAAGGCCCCCAGCCCGAACCCATCTCCAAAACCCTGCTGCCTTCATGTATATTAAGCTGGTCGGCGATGAAATCATGTTTTTTTCTCTGAGCTTTTTCCAGTGTCATTGAAAAATCACCATTGTACATGGCTCCGCTAAAATCTGCCGTTTCACCAATGCTCAGCCGGAAAATTTTATCAAGAGTGGTGTAGGTAAAATCGATATCTTTTTTGTCTGACATATAAGAAAGGTACAATAAATCCGGGCAGAGACCCTAAATTTTTCCTTAGGGAAAAGAATAATAACATGTTTTTTATACAGCCTAAAAACAAATTAAAGTTTCAATATTCATCGTACATGGTTGCTTTCTTAATAGGGGTAATAGCTCTTGTTATGCTCAACACAAACGCAATGACCGCTATACAATGAGAAACAAAAAGCCTCCAATAATTTGAAGGCTTTAGAACTTTTTTAGTGTTATACTCATTCTTTATAGTAAGTGTAGGTTCTTTTTATGATTTTAGTGGGTTTGCCCTTATCATTATAAGTAGTGCGTTGCGTCCAGTTGCCTTTATCATCGTAGCTATCATATTTGTAAGTAAAGGTTTCATTTTTTGTTGAGTCTTTCGTTACAGTCATATCTGATTCTTCAGCCGCATCTCCTTTGTCATTTAATTTGACAGTAGAATGAAACGTTTCTTTTCCTGAGCTGTCTTTGCTGGAACCCCCGATATAATGACCATCCTTATCAAAACTATTTTCGAATGATGATTTTACAGTATTGTCCATCTTATATTCAGTACCCTTCAGCACTTCACCATATTCATTTTCGGTAATATCTTTATAATAGCTGGTTATTTTTCCGGTAGAATCATAACTATCTGCACGACTATATTTACCATTGCTGTCAATTTCAATCGTCATTTTCGATGTCAGTTTACCCTTGTTTTTGTTGTCAAACTCTTTGACTTGTCCTTTGTCATAGTGAGTCACCGTTCCCTCACTCATCACTTCGCCCTTGGAATTTTTGCCGGAGGATGTTGTCTGGTAACCCATTTCGTCAAAATCCTGCGTATTTATTATGGAATCCATTGCTCCCATTTTTCCTGTGCTGTCAACTGCATAGGACATTTCTTCATAATGCTGCACTTTGCCTTTTAAATTTTGACCTATAAGGTCCGTGTTTTTAGGAGCCTCTGTTTTTTTCTCATTGTTGCAGGCCGTAACTAAAAAACCTGCTAATAAAACAAAAAAGAACTTTTTCATGATTGTTAGTTTGGTTTGTTAATCCAGTTAAGGTAGGTGAAATATCACATAAAATCAGAAAATTGTAGTTGGGTGCTTTGCTAAACACTGGCAACGGTAAAAATTTTTTGGGTTCAGGACATAAAGGAAATCCCCTGGCAGCAGAATCCTTTTTATTATTCGATTATGACTAATAATAAAGATCAGTAAGCCGTTTCAAACAAAAACAAAGCCGAATGATTGGCTATTGAGTATTATTTTCTTAATGGTTTTGCACTAATCACTTTATCACACTCTATTTTCAAATCAATAGATGGTCCTTTGCTGCTAATACCTTTGATCGTCACAATTGCTTTACTACCTGAGTACTTCAGGTTAAGCATCCCGGAGCCTTTTTTGCTTCCATTTCTTGTGTCAATATTGAAGCTATTACCCGTTTTTGAGGAGATGGGTCCAAGGTTAACAGTAAGAGCAAATTCTTTAGTTGATTTATTTCCTTTTACATTATCAACAAGGAGTTGAACAACTGAAATCCCCTTTGCGCCCGCTCTCATTTCTGAATATTGGCAGGTAAAAATATTATCGCCTGAGATACCCCAACTGCAACAGCCTTCTTTACATGCAGCGGAGTAATTGCCGGCCATTTCACCACCGGCAATAGTTAAAAAGATATTCGGATTAGCAGGTGGTTCATTCGGAGATATGGTCTCAGTTTTACTGCTGTCGGGCAATTTTGCGGGTGTTGATCTTTGCTCTTTGTGACTATCAGTATTATTGGAATTATTACAGGAGGCCATCAGCAATAACGCGGTTGCTCCATAAAACAGAACTTTTTTGTTTACCATACGACGTAAATTTTGGGTTCAAAATAAAAAAAACCGGTGAAATAAAATCGCATTGCGATAATCTTATGGATATTTAATAAAAAATTCTCGCAAAATTTTGTTGGTTGGAAAAAAGGCTTCCAAAATTCTATGGAATGTTCTTTATAATATTTCCGGGACCCAGCTGGCTGATCTCGTATCCTTTTGGATAGGTACGGTTTTTTTCAGTAGTAACGAATGAAGGATATTTTTTGAAGCTGATCTTTTTTAGTCCAAAAGCCCTTACACGCATGGCTCGGTATACAATTGTTCTTAAAAAAGAAGGAGGGAGGGAATAATTTAAGGCCTTCAGCATATTTTTATCGAGCAAACATTTCATAACCGGTAATACAAAAGGCTTTGCGAAAAACGGCATCCATCCCTTCACAATATTCACCGTGGCATTTCCAACAGCCAGGTTTGTTTCTACAGGCACAAAATTTTCTTTTTCATATTTTTCAACGAATCGTTTAAGCTCATCCAGGGAAACAGGAATGTTTTTAATATTCATCCTTTCTCCAACTGCTTTGAAAAAATAAAACAAGGCCTGGCGTTCATTGTGGGTTGTTTTTCTCCATCCATATTTATCGATCCATTGAATAGGCAGGAATATAAAAGTTGAAAGCACAAAAAGGAAATCATCATTTTCAATAGTATAAAACCCATGTATCCGGTTTGTATGAAGAATGGCCTGCCTGCCGCGTTCACCGTCATAACCGTTTTGCATGAACTCGGCTACGAGTAAGGCTGTGTCATCATATCTTTTCTGTCCATGCTTTCTGAATTCTCCTGTACGGTGTAAAAGCCCTGAAATACGCGGGCTGCAAAATGTTCGCATCAATGCAACTTCCAATGCACGCACAACATCCCAGGGAAATTCATAACCGGTCATTAAATGAACTATACGGCAATGATCTTTTTCGGGGTCGAGTGATAAGATCTCAGCAGTGATCTTTTTATTGCGAATAAAGCCAAGATGTTTGGAATAACTCTGCACCGGATAACTTTTATGAAATATACGTCAATAGTAAATGGGAGGTTTTCAAATTTTAAATACATCCTCAAAATACTGTCGATACCTATTCTTACAACGATCTGAATCCATCTCGCCGGTTTATCAAAAAATGATTTTGAAAAACCAGTATTACGAAGGGTAATATTCTTAAATCCACCCGCTTTAAAAATTATTTCGGGACCAAACCCTCCATATAGTTATGCTCTGTCCCTTGAAAGATTTGATACTACAAAAGTGAAATGATCAAATCAATATTAGCCAGGCTAAGAAGAACTGGTGTTGCTTTGTTGTAAAACAAAGGAAGCAGAGAAGAGTCAGGCCCCATCTACTACTTGACATAAATAAAGAGGCCATCTTTTTGAGACAGCCTCTACATTTTATCTATCAGCTTTTCCTCTTATCTTAATACCTGTAATGTTCAGGTTTGAAAGGTCCGTTCTTGGGTATTCCCAAATATCCTGCCTGTTCATTTGTCAATTCATCCAGTTCAACACCGATCTTTTTTAAATGGAGCCTTGCTACTTTTTCATCAAGATGCTTGGGCAGCACATATACTTTGTTTTCATAACTGTTGTGATTGCTCCAGAGCTCCAGCTGCGCCAAAACCTGGTTAGTAAATGAATTGCTCATTACAAAACTTGGATGGCCGGTTGCACAACCAAGATTTACCAAACGTCCTTCAGCCAGTAAAATGATTTCCTTGCCATCAATATTGTACAGATCGACTTGTGGTTTGATAGTATCCTTGGTATGACCGTAATTATTATTGAGCCAGGCTACATCAATCTCGATATCAAAATGACCTATGTTGCAGACAATGGTCTTGTCCTTCATGCTGCGAAAATGTTTTTCAGTGATCAGGTCGCGACAACCGCTCGCAGTAACAATGATATCGCCTTCTTTTACAGCATCCGCCATCTTCATTACTTTGTACCCATCCATAGCAGCCTGCAAGGCACAAATGGGATCAATTTCTGTAACAATAACACGGCAACCTGCTCCACGCAATGAAGCCGCAGAACCCTTGCCCACATCACCATAACCACCCACTACAGCAACCTTACCCGCCATCATCAAATCCGTTGCGCGACGAATCGCATCAACCAAACTTTCTTTACATCCATATTTGTTATCGAACTTGCTTTTAGTAACAGAGTCGTTGACGTTGATGCAGGGTAGAGCCAGCGTTCCTTTGACCATTCTTTCATACAGGCGATGTACTCCGGTTGTTGTTTCTTCAGAGATCCCTTTTACATGCTGCACCAGTTCCGGATATTTATCAAGCACCATGTTGCTAAGATCGCCGCCATCATCGAGGATCATATTCAATGGGCGATCAGCGCTGCCAAAAAATAAAGTCTGCTCGATGCACCAATCAGCTTCTTCCAATGTTTCACCTTTCCAGGCAAATACGCCAATGCCTGCAGCAGCAATAGCAGCAGCGGCATGATCCTGCGTAGAGAAAATATTGCATGAGCTCCATTTTACTTCGGCACCCAGTTCAATCAAGGTTTCAATAAGCACAGCGGTTTGAATGGTCATGTGCAAACAACCGGCGACGCGTGCGCCTTTTAATGGTTTGTTAGCACCATATTCTTTACGTATCGCCATCAGACCGGGCATCTCCGCTTCGGCCAAACGGATCTCTTTGCGCCCCCATTCTGCAAGAGAAAGATCTTTTACTTTATAAGGGAGCTTGAAGTCAATGGCTGGTGATGTTGTTGTTGACATATTCATTTAAAATTTAAAGGTAAAAAGTCAAAAGTTTAAGCTTGCTCAAAGATAAGGTGATTAGTAGAAATTACTAATAATGATAAAAAATTTGGAATAAAATGAATAATAATTCGTTTATTGTAGTATAAACATCTATCTGGCTATGGCAAAGACATTGAAAAAAGAAGATTCCACTACGCCCGTAAACCTGGATCAGAAGGATCTTTCTATTTTGAAATTACTTCAACACAATGCGAGAATAACAGTAAAAGAAATTTCTGATAAGGTTCATTTGAGTACAACCCCCGTGTACGAACGCATCAAATGGATGGAAGAAACAGGGGTGATCAAACAGTATGCTACGCTGGTTGATCATTCAAAAGTGAAGAAAGGTTTGATGGTGATCTGTTATGTTTCGCTGAAACAGCATAATAAAACCGCCGGTGCAAAATTTATTAAGGCCATCAACGAGATGAATCAAGTGATCGAGTGTTATAATATTTCAGGTGAATTTGATTTTATGCTGAAAGTTGTTGAAGAAAACATGGATAGCTATTATGATTTTCATGTAAATCGTTTAAGTGAAATTGAAAATATCGGCAATGTGCAAAGCGTATTTGTGATGGGAGTAGTGAAGGAGACACATGTAATGGTATAGAACATTGTGGTTTTATTCTTCCTAACTTTGAGACGCGTAATTAAATTCTCAACCATGTACACCTACGATACCGTAACAGCAGCCGTGAAAGGATTGAAAGAAAGAGGTTACACAAAGGATTTTAATCTCAAGGAAAATTGCTTGGTTTGCCATGAAGATAAATTTCATCCCGAAGATTTTGAGATTACAGAAGTATATCGTTTTGAAGGTAATTCTGATCCCGGGGATGAAGCTGTGGTGTATGCCATTGAAAGTAATAAAGGTGATAAGGGAGTGCTAGTAAGTGGTTATGGAATTTCGGCTGATGAAATGACCTCGGAGATGGCTAAGAAACTCTCCATTCGTGTTCACTAAATTCAAAACTTTTTCTCCATCACATAATCATTCATAAAAAATCCATTGCCAATATCAATATCCTGGTAGTCGATCACCACAAATCCGATTTTTTCATAAAAATTTTTTGCTTTGTTATTCCGGTTTACCTGCAGCCGCAATGCAGCAGCCCCCTTTTGTTTTATTTCATTAACAATATGATCAATTACAAATCTTCCCGTGCCCTTACCTTGCTGAGAGGGAAGTATATAAATTTTATCAAGCTTATAAACCGATGAGGTTTGTTCAAAGTAGGCGGCAAAACCAACAGGCTCTTCATCATCATAAATAAAAATGAATTGACTTCCGCCGGACATCTGTTCCTGTAAAGAAGCCGGGCTATACATCAACTCAAGCATGTAATCAATTTTTTCCTGCGATAGGATAGGGGCGTAAGTTTGAGGCCATACTTTTAAACAGAGTTTACGAATTAAAGGAATATCTGCTTTAGTCGCCTTTTGTATAACAAACACCTGGAAAGTATTATTATTGAAGTTCCCTGATCCAAATATTCCGATAGCAAACAGGGTTGTGATGATCCTGCAATTTGAGTGGTAATTTTTCCAGTGTCATTTTGTACACAGGAATGCCAATGTTTTCCGTGCTTCCCCATATTGCGAAATTGTTTTGCACCAATACGCCATTTTGCAAAACAGTAATTCTTGCCTGGGACTTTAATGTACTATCGCTATTAAATTTGGGAGCAGTGAATATTATATCATAGGTCTGCCATTCACCGGGAGGGCGGCAAACATTTACCAGGGGCATTGATTGTTTATAAACGGCCCCTGCCTGTCCATTGCTGTACGTTCTGTTATTATAATTATCCAAAACCTGCAATTCGTACAAACTCATTAAAAAAATTCCACTGTTACCTCTTTCCTGGCTATTGCCTTTCACTACTTCCGGTGTTCTCCATTCAATATGCAACTGGCAATCACCAAAACTTTGTTTTGTGATGATATCTCCTGTGCCCGAATCAACCATCATATACCCGTCTTTCAGTTTCCATCTTACATCACCTCCTTTTGCACTTTGCCATTGCGAAAAATCTTTTCCATCGAATAAAACGATGGCATCAGAAGGAGCCTCCTGTGGTGTTTTGCCGGGTGAAATGACCTTTGGTACAGGTTGCCATACATCGGAAAGTTTGGGGTCACCCCCTTCACGGACCTGGGAATTCATGTTAATAGATACTACCGATACCAATGACAGCAGGAAAATTTTATTTTTCATAATGGAATAATTTAATAACGAATAATTGAAAAATTATTAAACTGTTGTAAAGATAATTCTTGTACAAATACGTTAATGACTTTTGCTCTGGGAGATCCTTCCCAACACCATGCGATCAATTGATCCAGTTGCTCCTTATTGCCGGTTGCGATGACCTCCACTGTATCATCTTCACAATTTCTTACAGTGCCTTTCAAATCTAAATCATAAGCTTTTTCCTGTGTAGCGTGCCTGAAAAAAACACCCTGTACTTTTCCCGATACTTTGATTCGTATGGTCTTCATTAAACAAAATTAAATCAGTCAGCTGTCAATAGACAATAGTCATTAAGTATAGAAGTCATTACGCAGGTTCAATAATTTACTGACTGAATGACTTTTTGACCACTGACAAAAAAGCCCCGGCGAGCGGAGCTTTACAATTTTAGTTATCAGTTTTTTTCCCAAATAGTTTCCTGAAAAATCCTTTTTTCTTTTTTGGATCTTCTTTTTTCATTTCGCCTATTTTAGGAACAGTCGTTTTTACGGTATCTTTTTTTGCGTTATTCTCATCGATCACGGGCTGTGATTCAGCAGGAATATATTCATGGTTCGGCTGCGTCATAAAATCATTTGGATGACCAACGCCTTCGTCATCACCCTGTGCCCCGGGTGGCAGCGTATCGATCATCTCCATGATGTCAGCACTATTGATCTCATTTTGCATTTCAGCCGGTACAGAAAATTTTGCTTCCTTGTCAACGCCCAGCGATTTATCAGCCAGCACTTTTTTGAAGAAATATTCCCAGATCGGTCTCGCAGCTTCACCGCCCATACCCAAATTATTTTCGAGACGAATAAACTGGTCATCACAACCGATCCAAACTCCACCTAATAACTGTGGAGTATACCCCATAAACCATCCATCTGTATTATCATTAGTGGTGCCGGTCTTACCACCCATTTCTGCAATTCCCAATCTCCCACGCAATCCTGCTGCCGTACCAATATCAACTGTGCCCTGCATCATTCTTGCCATTTTATAGGCCGTTGCCTCACTGATGGCTTCTTTGCGATTATTAGAATTGTCAAAACGTTTGATCACATTTCCGTTCCTGTCTTCAATACGCGTAATAAGATAGGGCCTTGTTGAAAAACCATGACCGGCAAAAATGGAATAACCCCACATCATCTCATACAATGAAAGATTGCATGTACCTAATGCCAGTGATGGAACTACATCCACCTTTGTAGGTATATTTAATCTCTGCAAAAAATCAGCAAACTGAGTGGGGCCTACCTGCTTCATAATATAAGCGCTGGCACAGTTCAACGAATGTGCCAAAGCACCAGCCATGGTCACTTGCGGGGCGCCTTTACATTTTTTTCCGGCAGGCACCCAGCCATTGCCAGGAAAAAATTGTGCTTCATTGTCGACAACCGTCTCGGGAGAAAACCCTCTTTCTTCCATTGCCTGTGTATAGAGTAACGGTTTAATGCTCGAACCCACTTGCCGTTTAGTTTTTAAATTAGCGTGATCCAATTTGTACGTTTTAAAACCAATGCCACCCACCCAGGCCCTTACTTCACCAGTGACGGGGTCAGTTACCATAAAAGCGCATTGCATCATTTGCCTGCAATATTTAATAGAGTCAAGTGGCGTCATTACGGTATCTTTTTCACGATTGCTGTTCCATGCAAAAATTTTCATCGGCGTTTTTTTGTTGAAACTTTCACGGATCTCTTTTTCGCTGAAACCATCATCGGTCATATTCTGCCACCGGTCACTTTCCTTCATGTATTTTTCCAGGTAATTTTCATGATCCTTCCACACTGTCTTTATAAATTTTTGCGCATTCAATGCTTTTTGTAAAGTAGGCATCCATTGGGCAGCGGCCTCCTCTGCATAGGTTTGCATTTTTACGTTGATCGTTGTATAAATCTTTAACCCGTCATCATAAATATTGTATGGAGTGCCATCCTGTTTTTTAACGTCTTTCAATGCATCATTGATTTCTCCTTTTAATACTTCACGAAAATAGGGAGCATACCCATTGTTCTCATCCATTTTCCGGTAATGCGACATATCGATCGGCGTCATCTTATACTTCTGGCCCTCGGCTTCAGTCAGGAAATTATTTTTAACCATCTGATCGATTACTACATTTCTCCTGTTGAATGCAGATAAATAATTTCTTCTCGGATTGTAAATTGTATTTCCCTTTAACATCCCGATCAATAATGCGGACTCCGGCACCGTGAGCTGATCCGGTTCTTTTTGAAAAAAAGTACGTGAAGCATTTCGAATGCCATACACATTGTCAGGAAAAGGAACCGCATTCAGATAAAGAGCAAGAATTTCTTCCTTGGTAAAATTTCTTTCCAGCTTTACAGCAATGATATATTCTTTGATCTTTTCAATTACACGCCAGGCTTTGTTCTTGCTCCCCTGTTCCAGTAAAGCCTTGGCAAGCTGTTGGGTGATCGTGCTTCCGCCACCGCCTCTGCCAAGCGTTAAAAGCGCCCGCATGGTGCCCTTCATATCAATACCTGAATGATTATAAAAGCGTACGTCTTCAGTAGCTACAAGGGCGTCAATCACATGTTTTGAAATATCGCCGTAGGTCACATTACTGCGATTGCCATGTTCGCGATAATATTTCCCCATTAATGTTCCGTCAGCAGCATACACCTCCGAAGTTTGAAGAAGGGTCGGGTTTTCCAGGTCTTTCATGGAAGGCATGGGTCCAAAAACACCTGTAGCTGCCAAAACAATTACCAGGACAAAACAAACAGCAAGAACGATTGCAATTCGCCAGAAAATACGAACAGAGCGTTTCATATTTGAGTGTTTGATATTCAAAGTTTGATTCTGCTATTAGATTCAACTTGGTTTTTATTGCACAACCGAAATTATGCAATCGCCTTTAGCACGGTCAATTTTAACTACTAATTTTTTCTCAAAGCTGGCAAGCTGTTAAGTAATCAGAATTTACCTGGCAAATTTTGCTCCAGGAAAAGCCTGTAAGTGGTCAGATCGGGGCTGGATTTCAAAATTTCAAGATTTGGATCAGTAATGATCAGGAAATTGTATTTATCGGCCTTAAGCCAGGGAATAATTTCATTGGCTGCTTTTGGCTTCACATCGCTGATATAATCAATGGCTGCCTGGGCATTATTAAAGGGTTTTATCAATACCAGTTTATGGTCTTCATCAAGAGCAATTGTGGTATAGTCAAAAGTTTTATTGTAATATTTTTCGCTATTATACCGGGCAAAGGCATTTTTTGCCTCATTGCCAAACACTACATCCACTTTAGTCAATACAATCATTACATAATGCGGCGCCTGTGCATTGAATGCAAATGAGGTGATCGGAGTTGCTTTTTTCTTTGTAACTGAATCAACCTTTATCGGGTTTGTGGCAGGTTTTTTTATGGCTGCCGTATCTTTTTTGACTGCCATAGGTCTTGATACAATTGTATCCGCTACGGGTTGTTTTTTGACTCCAGGTTGTGGTCGTTCAATTTTAAGGTTCGTCAATTCCGCTTCGATTTGTTTTCTTCTTCCAAGTACATTGATCATGGTGCCTGCCTTTTCCGCAAGAGGGGAAGAGGGATATTTTGTCCGTATATTTTTTAAATCAGTTATAGCAGTTGAGTCATTCCGCTGTTTGATGTAGTAAACGGATTCAATATACAGCAATTGCGGGCTCCAGTAATTTTCCCCATACAGGCTGTCTGCAATTTTCTTTTGCGCCAGGGCCTCATCAAAATAACCTTCAATGAACTGGTCATAAATTTTTTCATAGGTCTTTGTTGCCTCAGTATTTTGCTCGGTTTTCGGATCTTTTCCTTTTGTTACGATGGATGTAAAATTACTGGCGGGATATTTAGCATTTAATTCCGATTTAAGTTCCGAGGTTTTCGTTGCATCACCATTTTTATTATAACAGTAGAAAAGATGAAAAAGAACCTCATCCATTTTCGTGAATTGGGGATAGTTCTTTTTTAATCGCTCATAGGTCTTTATTACAGCATCACAGTCTTCCAGTTCTTCTGCATAAATTTTTCCAAGCTGAAACAATGCATTTTGAATTGAGTCATTTGAAATCTTTAACAGATCATCCGTTAATGGAAGATTTTTATATAAATTATCAAATGTTAGTTCTACGGGCTGATTATTTTTTTGAGAATTGTCTGTGGGGTTTGTATTGTTGCTGTTGTTAGCAGAGCGATTGCTGATCTGGTTAGTTACCGCCTGCATTCTTCGCCAGTTATCAACGTTTGGCCTGTTGCCCCACCTGGCCTTGAAATCAGACGCGCCTTTTTCCTTCAATACAGTATTGTAAAAATACCAATCACCCTTTGATGACTGAGAAGCACTGAATATATCTGTCGCCGGTATGATTCCGGAACCGGGAGAAATCGTTGTCTCTCCCTCTTTCAGCCCTGCTTGCTTACGCAGATCTTTGAGTATTTTTTTTACAAAATCCTTTCGCTGATCTTCAGGTAAGGCAGCGATGCGTTGCAAACTGTCCTGGCGATCCAATATCTCAGCTTGCGCTGCCAATCTGCTCAGCATTTCCTTTTTCTTGTTTATCGCATTGATATCTTTTAGACCAGGATCACTTAAGATCAGACTATCATAAAAATTAGACGCCTGGCGGTAATCTTTATTAGCAAAAGCCAGCTCAGCAAGCTTCATATATGCCTTGTTTCTCAGAGCCACATTTCCACTATTATTATATTTAGCTGCTTTCAGAAGTAGTTGCTGGGCAGCCCCGATATTATTCCTTTCAATTTCCATCTGAGCCGCCATATAATAAATGATATCCCGATAGTCAGCAAACCTGTCACGCTTTGCCATTTTCAACAATTCAGCGATATTCTTTTCAATGTAATTGTCGCCCCCGGTCTTATCTACTTTTATTGAATAGAGCCGGGCATAGACCGCCATTACAGGATCAACGGTATGGCCAATTGATTTTTCATAAAAATGCTGGGCCAGATCATTATTGCCGGAAAGCTCATACATCTGGGCCGTTAAAAATTCCCATCTTCCTCTTTCCTGTCCGTTGGTTGCATTGCCTAATGCGTTACTTAAATGCAAAGCAGCACTGTCCCATTGATTTTGTTTATAAAAATAGAAAGCCTGCACCTCTTCAAGATCATTGTTCAAACGACGGGGGAAAGCAGGATCTGCCTTTAGCGTGGCTATCAAACTAGCAGCTTCCGGATATTGCCCCCAGGCGAGAAAATTCCTGATCTGCCAGATGAATGCTTCATTTCTGCTTGGTGGCAGGGAAAAAATTTTTTTAGGCAGATTGGTTTTCTCTTTTGTTGAGATCGAAAGAGCGGTATTTCCATCCATGTTACTTCCGATATACTGATAATACCCGTCTTTTTCTTTTGGAGCAAAGGCATAATTAATAAACTGGAAAGTAAGATAAGCAGAGTCAAATTGTTTTTGAAGATAATGAGCCGCGCCCCAGAGAAGATATAAATTGTCTGCCCAGTCGTTTCGAAGATCGTGAAGCACGATACCTGAGGTCGCCTTATAAATTACCGAATCAAGCTGAACAGAATCCCTTGCCGTAACATCGAGATCATAATTATAAAACGAAAGAAGCTGGGTGTAATCGTCCTGGTGTGCTTGTTTAGCACGGTCAACGATCTCATTCAATTTATTATTAGCATTAAAGAAATAATTATAATGCGTGCTGGTATTTTGAATGAATCGCCTGGGAAGGGTAAACTTTTTTTGATCGGATTTTTCTGATTTAAGCTGCCTTTCTTCATACTGCTTTGGCTTGGGGATATCAAAGGAAAACCCAAGCTGTGCATGAGCAAAACCGCAAGTGAGGCAAAGACCAAAAACCAATAAAAAAATACTGATATATCTATTCTGTTGCATCCGGCGCAATCTAAACCCTTAATAACTGAAATTCAAAGATTTTAGTATAAAACTTCTCACATTTTTAAACCGAATTGCCTTAATAACAGAAAGAAGGTAAATTAATGGTTTGATGCACTTATGGTCAATTTATTTTCTTCTTCACATAAGAAAGATCATAATGATCGCAATTGCAAAAACAGCAGCGAAGAAAACAGTATTTAGTAATCACGTAGTTTTTGTGATCATTCTTTCCAGGTTTTTGGATAATGGACGGAACTTTAAAAATAAAAACTACTCTACGGTGCAGGTTGAAGATATCCAAGAATAAAGCTGAGTTACGGTTATTTTCTTGTGGCGAGAGCAATTATTGGTTACCCGGAGGTTCCTGGTAAAGACCAACTATATTGCCTGCGGGATCAGTGAATTTCGCTGTAATTTCAGGAGCATCCATTCCAACCGGTTGAATGATCTTTCCGCCATTATCAACCACTTTCCTGATCATTTCTTCAATGTTATCGACCATAATGTAAAATAACAAACCAACTTCTGTCATTGGTTTTCGGTTAAGCACCCACGAACCGCTCACTTCACCAACTGCATCATCAAAGGCAGTGGCACCATCACCACGCTGCCTGATATTCCAGCCAAAAACAGATTTATAAAATGATGCTGAACGTTCAACATTAATGGCGGGCATTTCGATGTAACAAATTTTACCGTTCCCATAAGTGGGGTAGTGATTATCTGGCATACAGTTCGTTTTTTCGAAAATAAATCTTTTTCACTTCAAAACATCTCCATAGGCATTTCCTAAAGTGGTCAGGACATCTTTCGAAGCATTGGAGTTTTTTATTGCAGCAAGTATTTTTTGTTTTTGTTCAGGCGACAACGAAGTGCCTATTTCCCAAATTTTTGACTCAAGGGTTTTATACAGGGTTGCTATCATATCAATC
>JBIOGV010000008.1:0-32893 GCA_044448365.1 Chitinophagales bacterium | reverse complement strand
GTTGTGTACGAACAATTGATTCACTTAAATATCCAGGTTGAGCATACCGGGTTTATCATGGATTACAAAGAAAGGGATGATATGCATATTTGGTTGGCCGACAAGCACGCGGTTCCCTTCCAGGTAACCATTCCTTATTTTGATTGTGCGCACTGGAACAGTTTTAATGAAGCAAAAGAAAAAGGATTGGATTTCTTTGCCAACCATCTGTCTTTTGAAGAAAAGAACAAATTTTACCAGGATCTTTTTCAGTTAATCCCTGGCGTGCCTGAGGAATCATTAGAATATTATTTTAGTTGCCCCGGCCTTGCCATATCGACTGTATTGTTAGAGAATGTCGGCCTGTACATTGAGAATTTTTCGGGTATTCCTTATACAGATGAAGAGAATGCCACGCTTATGCGCTTTGGAAAGGTATTTCAACAAACCTATACCCGGTTTCTGGATCTGCAAAACGCCGAAACACAGGCCAGGGAGGCAAAGGTTGAAGCCTCGTTGGAACGAGTGCGCAGCAAGACAATAGCCATGCACAACAGCGACGATGTGGGAGAAACCGTTGCCACCATGTTTGGAGAGTTTATCAATCTTGGGATTTACACCAACCGATGTGGTATCCTGATATTTAATGACGAACATGTTGCCGAAGTGTGGACCGCAAGATCAACACCCGGAGGCAATGCGAAATTGATCACTGGAAAACTGGATTTGGACGCACATAAAATGCTCCGATCTATTTACGATGCATGGAAAGCCAAACAGAAATTTTATCAATATGATCTGCTGGATAAAGATTTGAAACTTTATTATACGGCCATCAACAATTCAAGGTTTTATCCAACGCAGTTTGATTTGAATGCATTGCCATCAAAGGAATTTCATAGTGATTTCTTTTTTGCAGATGGTGCCCTGTTTTCATTTACCAACGAACCTCTTTTGGACGAATATGCAACCATCTTCAAACGTTTTGCAGGAGTATTCGGTCAAACCTATCGCCGGTACCTCGATCTGCAACGGGCAGAAGCGCAGGCAAGAGAAGCAAAGATTGAAGCGGCTTTGGAAAAAGTTCGGGGGAAAGCGATCGCTATGCACAACAGTAATGATCTTTCCGTAACTGCAAGCATGATATTTACCGAATTACGAAAGCTCGGCATTCATTCTATTCGTTGTGGCGTTGGCTTGCTTAATAAGGAATCAATGAAAGCGCAGTTATATTCCGCAACTTCATCAGCAGATGGTGCCGATAGCCTTTCACTGATAGGATGGATTGAATTGTCGAATCATCCTGTATCTGAAAAAATCTATACATCATGGGTGCAGAATGAAGATTATTACCCTGAACTAAGCGGCGAGCAACTCAAATCTTACTATGAAAATTTATTAGCAGGCCTCTCTTTACCTTCTGTTCCCAACTGGCAGAGCAGCCCGAAACAATATGGAACCTTTCTTCCCTTTTCCATCGGGTGCCTGTATGCCTGGTCAGACATTCCCTATAATGAGACGCAAATAAAAATTCTGAAAAGGTTTGCTACCGTCATTGATCTTACATTCAGGCGCTATATGGAATTGCAAACATCAGAAGCCAATGCAAGGGACGCAGTCAAGCAGGCGGCTCTTGACCGAATTCGTGCGGATATTGCATCCATGCGTACGATCGGTGACCTGGACAGGATCACTCCATTGATCTGGAATGAACTCACCATTCTTGGAGTTCCTTTTATTCGCTGCGGTGTCTTCATCATGGATGAATCGCAAAGGCTTATTCATACATTTCTTTCAACACCGGATGGAAAAGCGATCGCAGCATTTCACCTGCCTTATAATACGCCGGGAAATATTTCACAGGTTCTCAACCACTGGCATCATAGTAAAAATTATATTGATCATTGGGATGAAGAAGCATTTACAGAGTTTGCGGGTACGTTGGTAAAACAGGGGGCACTTGATTCACCGGAACAATATTTGAAAACAATTCCTCATGGTGGTTTTCATTTGCACTTCCTTCCTTTTTTGCAGGGCATGTTATACGTCGGGAATACAAACCGGTTAGGTGATGATGAAATACAATTGATCCAATCGGTTGCCGATGCTTTCTCTACGGCCTACGCCCGCTACGAAGACTTTAATAAACTCGAAGCAGCCAAACAGCAGGTAGAAAAAACGTTAACCGATCTCAAACAGGCGCAAACACTATTAATTCAATCAGAAAAAATGGCATCGCTTGGCGAGTTGACTGCAGGTATTGCGCATGAAATACAAAACCCATTGAATTTCGTAAACAATTTTTCCGAAGTTAGCAATGAGTTGATAGAAGAAATGGTTGATGAAGTAAAAAAGGGGAATAAAGAAGAAGCTCAGGCAATTGCAAATGATATCAGGCAAAATCTTGAAAAAATTTTAAACCACGGCAAAAGAGCTGATGCAATTGTAAAAGGAATGTTGCAACATTCAAGAACCAGCAGCGGACAAAAAGAATTGATTGATATAAATGTTTTGGCGGATGAATATTTAAGACTGGCCTTTCATGGTCTGCGCGCAAAGGATAAAACGTTCAATGCAAAATTTGAAACAGATTTTGATCCTTCCATTGAAAAAATAAATGTGATACCACAGGACATTGGCCGTGTGATTTTGAATTTGATCAACAATGCTTTTTATGCGGCCCCCCTGCCCCCCGAGGGAGGGTTCAAAGACCCCGACTACAAACATGAACCTACTGTTTGGGTGGGCACAAGAAAAGTTGGTGACAAGGTTTTGATTTCTGTTCGTGATAATGGTCCCGGCATTCCTCAAAAAGTTTTGGATAAAATTTTTCAACCCTTCTTTACTACCAAACCAACAGGACAGGGAACAGGGTTGGGATTAAGTTTAAGTTATGATATTATCAAAGCGCACGGTGGTGAAATAAAAGTAGAAACTAAGGAACGAGAAGGGAGTAAATTCATAATTCAATTACCATTAAAGGATAGCAATTGACAAAATGAGGCTTTTCATTGTGTTTCAGTTAGCAATGCTGATTCATGTTGTTACAAGTGCACAATTTCAATACATTGACAGCTTGAAGCATGATTTGGCAATGCATAAAAATGATGATACAGCAAAGGTTACCTTGTTAAATCAGATAGCATATAGCAGTATTTATAAAAGAGTAGACAGCGCTATTAATTATGCCGCTGAAATGATTGCCCTGTCTGATAAACTTGGTTATAAATATGGCGAAGCCCTGGGGTTTATCCGGATGTCGAATGCATTAAATGTTACAGGTAACTACCCCAAAGCACTGGAATCAGTGTTAGACGCAAAGAAGATTATCGAAAAATTGGAATACAGGAAAGAAGAATTACAGTTTCAGGCTACTATCGCCATTTCTATAATTTACTCCAATATGGGAGACTATAACAAGGCCAAAAGCTTTTTATATAGCTATACAGGCATGACAATGCAAAAACAAATTTCGGGGTATCAAAAAAGCCTTGTCTGCAATCAGCTTGCATATAATTTTTTAAACCTGAATAAACTCGACTCTGCTTTCTATTATGCTCAGCAAAATTTTCAATACGAAAAAGCGGTAAAAAACCCCGATGGCTTTGATCAATACCGGCTAGGAACCTATGGTAATGTAAATGCATTATTGGGAAATTATGGAATTGCTGAAGATTGCATTCGTGAGGCTATCCGGGTGGATGAACTATATGGAGATGTAAACAATGAGATTCAGATGTATCAGCGATTGGCCAATGTTTTAAATAAAACCGGGAGAAGTGACTCCGCTATTTATTACGTCAGGAAATCTTTATTGTTATGCCAGGAATTCGGTTATCCCAGATGGGCACTGGATGCCAGTAAAACATTGACTAACCTGTATGAGCAGCAAAACAAGCCCGACAGCGTTGTGAAGTATATGACAATAATGTTGGCAGCAAAAGACAGCCTGTTTAACCAGCAAAAGATTCAGCAATTTCAACTGGTTTCTTTCGATGAGCAACAGAGGCAGCGAGAAGAGGAGACGGCGAAAAAGGAATACCGGAATAAAGTAAGAACCTACCTGCTGATTGCCGGGCTGGGCGTTTTCGTACTCATAACACTGATTCTTTACAATAGCAACAAAAGAAATCAAAGGACCAACAAAGCCCTCGAAGCTACGCTCAAAAATCTAAAATTAACACAGGCGCAATTGATCCAATCAGAAAAAATGGCTTCGCTTGGCGAACTTACCGCAGGCATTGCACACGAAATTCAGAACCCACTAAACTTCGTAAATAATTTTTCAGAAGTGAATGTAGAGTTGATAGAAGAAATCAAAAGTCATCTCGCCTCAGGCGGGACAAAATTAAAAAGTGAAGAATTAGATGAGCTATTAAACGATATTGCGGCGAACGAAGAGAAGATAATATTTCATGGCAAACGTGCCGATGGCATTGTAAAAGGAATGCTGCAACACAGCCGCAGCAGTAGTGGCGTAAAAGAGCCGACAGATATCAATGCACTAGCTGATGAATATTTGCGATTGGCCTATCATGGCCTGAGAGCAAAAGATAATTCTTTCAATGCAACGATGAAAACCGATTATGATGAGAGCATTGGCAACATCAATGTTGTTCCGCAGGATATTGGAAGAGTATTGCTTAATCTTTACAATAATGCATTTTATGCGGTAACTGAAAAAGCAAGGCTAGCAGATATTAGCTATGAGCCATTAGTCGTTGTTAGTACAAAAAGGAAAAATGGAAAGGTTGAATTTACAGTAAGTGATAACGGTGATGGCATTCCTCAAAAAGTGATAGACAAAATATTTCAGCCCTTCTTTACCACAAAACCAACCGGGCAGGGAACGGGATTAGGTTTGAGTTTGAGTTATGATATTGTCAAAGCACATGGGGGAGAAATAAAAGTAGAAACAAAAGATGGAGAAGCAACGACATTTATCATTCAGCTGCCAATAACTTAGATTGCTTTATGAAACTGCTTATAAAAATATTTTTCTTTTTAGTGGTTCCTGTCTTTACGGCAGCGCAGCAAGACCTTTATTTTAAAACCTGGAGCAATGAACAAGCCGATAGTTTAAAGACGGAAACATATCATACGTCAAATGATACACTGCGGATGTTTTTATGCAGATGTATAGGGTTCCATTATCAGGAAACAAACCGTGATAGCAGTTTATATTTTCATGAACAGGAATTATCATTGGCAAGAAAACTGCAATTAAAACTATGGGAAGGAGATGCAATGGACCAGGCCGGTTGGGTACTTTCCTATCTGAAAAACTATCCACGCTCCCTCCAGTACTTCCTGGAAGGAATTAAGATTCTGGAAAATCCGGATTGCGAAAAAAACATCTGGCTGATAACGCTTTTTTCAAAAGATAAAAATCCACGAACAGCAAGACTAACTGCGCTTGGGTTTATTTACAATGACCTGTCTCAATTATATAAAAACACCGGAAATAAGGAAAAGGAATTAGCTTCTTTATATCAGGGATTAAAGATTGGCAAAAGCATTAATAATAGTGCTGTAATGGCGCTTATTACGGCCAACCTGTCTCTATGTTATTTTGCACTCGATCGACTTGATTCTTCGCTTTTATTTGGTCAGCAGAGTTTACAGCAGATCAGCATCTCCGGCTATAAAACATATAAAGGATATGTGCTTAACACAATTGGAAATGTCTACTTAAAACAAAACCAGTTTGAGTTGGCCAAACAATATTTTGACTCATCCATTAATGCAAACATTGAACAAAATAGCCTCCTGGAGCTTCCTAACGATTACCTGTCACTCGCTGGATTATATAAATCCCTGGGCAAAATGGATACCGCCCTGTATTATGCTAAAAAAGCCCTGGCAGATGAGAAGTCTTTTGGTGAGTTTGAAGGAACGAACCAGGCCTATTCAGCTATTTATGACTTATACAAAGCAACGGGAAATGCTGACAGCGCATACGCTTATCTTCAGCTTTCCAAAACTTTAAGCGATAGCCTGAACAAGGCTGAAAAAGATAAGATATACCTATACCAAAACATAGGCTTTAATGAACAGTTAAAAATAAAAGAGCAAGAGAATGAGCGGATGCAAAGAGAAAACAGGATCAGGATATATACACTGATTGGGGGCATCTTCGTGTTTATGTTGATTGCATTTCTTTTATATAGAAATAGCCGGACCCGCAGAAAAGCAAATGAGCTCTTACAACAGCAAAAAAAGGAAATAGAGATACAAAAGAGAAATGTGGAGGGAACATTGGCTGAGTTAAAATCAACTCAATCACAACTCATTCAATCAGAAAAAATGGCTTCTCTTGGAGAACTCACTGCCGGCATAGCACATGAGATACAAAACCCTTTGAACTTCGTGAATAATTTTTCTGAGGTAAACAATGAACTGATTGATGAATTAAAAACTAAAAAGTCAAAATTAAAGATGGAAAGCAATGACGAACAAGATGAATTGCTGAATGACATTTATCAGAATAATGAAAAGATTTCGTTTCACGGCAAACGAGCCGATGCCATTGTAAAAGGAATGCTGCAACACAGCCGCAGCAGTAGTGGCGTAAAAGAGCCGACAGATATCAATGCACTTGCTGATGAATATTTACGATTGGCCTATCATGGCCTGAGAGCAAAAGATAATTCTTTCAATGCAACGATGAAAACTGATTTTGATGAAACCATTGGCAATATCAATATCATTCCGCAGGATATAGGCAGGGTTATACTCAATCTTATTACCAATGCATTTTATGCAGCCCCCCTGCCCCCCGAAGGGGGGTTCAAAGAACCTAACTACAAACATGAACCTACTGTTTGGGTGAGTACTAAAAAAGTTGGTGGTAAAGTCTTAATTTCTGTACGGGATAATGGTCCCGGCATTCCTCAAAAAGTAATTGACAAAATCTTCCAGCCTTTCTTTACTACCAAACCGACAGGGCAGGGAACAGGATTAGGGTTATCATTGAGTTATGATATTGTAAAAGCACATGGGGGAGAAATAAAAGTAGAGACTAAAGAAGCTGAAGGGACCACATTTATTATTCAACTTCCCGTATCTTAAAAAATAAAATTTCATTTATGGATTTTCCGGTTGCAACTGCTGCAAACAACACCGATGAGATCATCAGTAAGATTGACAGCTTAAACAAAAAAGCCTGGGAGGTACACATTACCCAGCCTAAGTTGGGACTCGAGTTAAGCAGCGAGGCTAAAAAACTTTCTGAAGAATTTTCGTATCCCAAAGGATTAGCTTATGCTCTCCGCAATATGGGTGTAAGTCATCGCTATCTCTCAAATCTTGAAACAGCATTATCACTCTCCTTCGAGGCCCTTGACATGTTTACGGAAATGGGAGAAAAAAGCGGCGAAGCACAAGCCTATGTTTCCATCGGGGCCATTTATTATTATATGGGTGACCTGGAAAGAGGCCTTGATTATTTCTTAAAAGGAGTTCGCTATAACGAAGAGATCGGGAAAAAACAGCCGCTGGCATATGCGTTTAATGGAGCGGGATATATTTACGGTGTTCTCGGTGATTATAAAAAAGGTCTTGAATTTCTTCAAAGAGCTTTGGCGATCAGTAAAGAGCTTGAGGGATCCTATGATCTTCAGTCTTCCATTCTTGATAGTATGGCCGTTGCTTATGCAAACGATGGCCAGATTGATAAGGCTTATGAAGCCTATCTTGAATGCCTTCAAATAAGCGAAGCATCTTCACAAAAAGTGAATATGGGCTATGCACTTTTTGGGATAGGCGACCTGATGGAAAGACAATCTCGTTTTGAAGAGGCCAAAGAATATTTTCTAAAAAGTCTTGCTATCAGGAAGGAGATCGGTTACAAGGTTGGTGAAGCAACCTCGTTATTGCATTTGGGAAAATTATTTTTAAAACAGGGGGATTCCGTTCAGGCGAAAGAATACCTGCTCGAATCCCTGAAAGTGGCTGAAGACATTAAGGCGAAAGCTGTGATTTACGAAGCCCATGAAGCATTGGCTGAATTGTACGAAAGAAAAGAAGACATACAGTCTTTTGTTAAACACTACAAACTGTTTCATAAATATAAATCTGAGGTTTTTAAAGATGAACAGGAGAGCAAACAAAAATACCTGAACATCCAGCATGAAATGGAGAAGCTGAAACAGGAAACAGAGATCAACCGCCTGACCAATGTGGTGATGAAGGAGAAGAATGCAGAACTGGAAAAGAAAACGGAAGAGCTGGAACAATCCTACAATAACATTTCAGTTTTAAGTAAGATCGGCCGGGATATAACATCTACGCTTGACTTGGATACGATCTTAAATACAGTTTATGAAAATGTGAATGAGCTGATGGATGCAACGGTTTTTGGAATTGGTATTTACAGGCCAGATGAAGAAGCCATTGAATATCGTTTGGCTATTGAACAGGGAAAACGATTCAAACCCTACCAGCGGAAAATGAATGACAAGAGCCAGCTTGCTGTTTGGTGCATTGAGAATAATAAAGAAATTTTTATTAATGATATCCAGATTGAATTTTCAAGGTATCTGAAAGATATTGATTACACTGTTCCGGCTTCCGTAGTATTGGAAGATGGGAGCATGCCTAAAAACCCGAATTCGCTCATTTACCTTCCCCTGCAGGTCAAGGATAAAATTATTGGCCTTATTTCAGTACAGTCGTACGAAAAAAATGCATATTCCCAGTATCACCTGGATATTCTTAAAACACTTGCTTCTTATACATCTGCAGCTTTGTATAATGCCAGGTCGTACGAATCACTTCAGCATGCTTTAAATGAACTTAAGTTAACCCAGGAGCAACTCATCCAATCCGAAAAAATGGCTTCACTCGGTGAGCTTACTGCCGGCATTGCGCATGAAATACAGAATCCACTAAACTTTGTCAATAATTTCTCAGAACTCAATAAAGAATTGATTGGTGAGATGAGAACTGAAATTGATTCCGAAAACTATGATGATGCAAAAAAACTGGCGAAGGATATTGAAGACAACGAGGGGAAAATAAATCATCATGGCAAAAGGGCGGATGCGATTGTAAAAGGAATGCTGCAACATTCAAGAACCAGCAGCGGGCAAAAAGAACTAACTGATATTAATGCCTTGTGTGATGAATACCTGCGATTAGCCTATCACGGCCACCGTGCAAATGACAAATCATTCAATGCAAAATTTGAAACTGATTTTGATAAAGGTGTTGGAATGATCAATATCATTCCGCAGGATATTGGTCGTGTCATTCTCAATTTGATCAACAATGCTTTTTATGCAGTGACTGAGCGAAGAAAACAAAATCTGAAGGGTTATGAGCCGACAGTGACTATCATTACGAAAAAATTTGCTGACAAGGTTGAGCTGAGAGTAATTGATAATGGCAACGGCATTCCTCAAAAAGTAATTGATAAAATTTTTCAGCCATTTTTTACTACCAAACCTACAGGGCAGGGGACAGGATTGGGTTTATCGCTGAGCTATGACATCGTAAAAGCACATGGTGGTGAGATAAAAGTAGAAACAAAGGAAGGCGAAGGAAGTGAATTTATAATTTCATTGCCTGTCTGAATCACGCCTGCCTGCCGGACAGGCAGGGATTAATGGGATTAAAAGATTACACGGATGCAAAGAATCATTTAAATGCTGATCCGCTAAAATGAAATCAGTGAAATCCGTGATTCAGACAATTTATGATATTGTAAAAGCACATAGCGGTGTCCCGATAGCTATCGGGATGAAAGTGGAGTCCAGGGAGAGAGAAGGCGCTGAATTTATTATTCATTTGCCACAAAATGATGCCGGCTACTAAATTGATGTTATGAATAGTGAATTGCAAATTGAATTAAAAAAAATTCAGGTGATGTTACTAAAAAGCCTGGGGCTGGTTTTATTTTTTTCATTGATGTGTTTTCCGCTGTCTGCACAGTTTACTATTCGATTTGATGTGTACGATCCTGCACAGAAAACCGAAACGTTTTTAGCTGGTACTTTCAATAACTGGAACCCGGGAGATAGCTCTTATAAACTTATTGTTCTTGATGCAACTCATAAATATATTATCCTTAAAAACATTCTTCCCGGAAAGTATTCATTCAAATTCACCCGCGGCACCTGGGGTTCAGTGGAATCCACTTCCGACGGTGGTGACATTGGCAACAGAACAATTGAAATAAGGAAAGATACTGCAGTACAATTGCACATAGCCGGTTGGGCAGACGGCATCAAGGGTGTTGGCAATTTTCCGCTGCCAGCAAGATGCGCAGTTCGGTTTGATGTGTACGACCCGACTAAAAAAACCGAAACATTTTTAGCAGGAAGCTTCAACGACTGGAACCCCGGGGACAGCCGCTATAAGCTCACCGTGCTTGATTCCACACACAAATACATTATCCTGAAGGATGTGCGTCCGGGGAAAGTTTCTTTCAAATTCACCCGCGGCAACTGGGGTACGGTGGAATCTGCTGCAATGGGTTTTGACATGGATGACAGAGCACTCGAAATAACCAAAGATACTACAGTACAAATGCGTATTGCCGCCTGGATTGATGATTATATAGATCTCACCAACGTTGCTGACTCAACTCGTTTAGAGGTGGGATGGGAAAGAAGTCTCTTTTACCTGGAAAGAAATTTGGACAGTAGTTATAAATATGCGCAGTACAGCTTTGAACTGTCCAAAAAAATTGACGACAAAAAATCGGAGACCCGATCATTAATCGTGTTAGGAGATGTATTTAAGCAACAGGGTAATTCAGACAAAGCGTTGGAGTTGCTTTTACAGGCATTGCCCATGGCAGAAATGCGAAATGATTCTCTTCATCTGGTAATGGTCAATCAAAACATCGGAAATATTTTTGAATCCGAAACGGAATATAACAAAGCAAAATATTATTACGGGAATGCAATAAAATATACCTTATCGGCAACCGACATAAGGGCCTTTTGGCGCAGCGAGTTGTTTTTGAGCCTTGGTAACCTTTATTTCAATGCATCGAAATTGGATTCCGCAGCGTATTATGCAGATCAGAGTAACGAGATTCAGCATTCTACAGGTGCTCTTCTATTGCTTGGCGATATTGAAAAGAAGCTGGAGAATAAAGTTCAGGCGATGGTATACTACAGGCAATCTGCAGCGTGGGAATCCTTATCGAACATTTCCTCCATCGGCCTCGCTAAAGCGTACCAGAGGCTTGCACAGGAGTTTACAGAAAATAATCTTCCGGACTCCGGCTTTTATTATGCAAGGTTATCATGGGCAATTGCAAACCAGGTAAAGAACCCTTTTGGTGTTGTTGATGCGGGTATTCTTTTATCAAAGCTATTTGAAAAAGAAAACAGGTTTGACAGTGCGTTCTTCTATCAGCACATTGTAATAAAAACAAAAGACAGTTTATTTACAAGGGAAAAGGAAAAACAAATACATAACCTTGTATTTAATGAGCAATTGCACAAACAGGAAATAGAAGCCCAAAATGATAAGTTTAGGTCCAATGCGTGGATATACTCTTTAGCAGCAGGGTTATTTATCTTATTACTAACAGCCGGCCTTCTTATTCGTAATAACCGGCAGAAGAAAGAAGCCAATAGATTGCTGCAAATGCAAAAGAAAAAAATAGAAAGTACTCTAACCGAACTCAAATCAACCCAATCCCTGCTGATTCAATCCGAAAAAATGGCTTCCCTTGGGGAACTCACTGCTGGCATTGCACATGAAATTCAAAACCCCTTAAATTTTGTAAATAATTTTTCGGAAGTGAACAATGAGCTGATTGATGAATTAAAAAGTCATCTCGCCTCAGGCGAGACAAAATTAAAAGCGGAAAGCAATGATGAACAAGATGAATTGCTGAATGACATTTATCAGAATAATGAAAAGATTTCGTTTCACGGCAAACGAGCCGATGCCATTGTAAAAGGAATGTTGCAGCACAGCCGCAGCAGCAGCGGTATAAAAGAACCAACAGATGTAAATGTTTTGGCGGATGAATATTTAAGATTGGCTTATCACGGTTTGCGTGCAAAGGATAAAGAATTCAATGCAACGATGAAAACAGATTATGATGAAACAATTGGAAACATCAACATCATACCCCAGGATATTGGAAGAGTGATTCTGAATTTAATTACCAATGCATTTTATGCAGCCTCCCTGTCTCCGCCAGGTGGCGGAGGATTCAAAGACCCCAATTACAGACATGAGCCTACTGTTTGGGTGAGCACAAAAAAAATTGGTGATAAGGTTTTGATTTCTGTTCGTGATAATGGTCCTGGTATTCCTCAAAAGGTACTGGATAAAATTTTTCAACCCTTCTTTACTACCAAGCCAACAGGGGAAGGAACTGGTTTGGGTTTGAGCCTGAGTTATGATATTGTAAAAGCACATGGCGGGGAAATAAAGGTGGAAACAAAATATGTGGAAAGCTTGCCTGCCGAAGCTTCAGCGCAGGCAGGAAGTAATTTTATCATTGAATTGCCTTTAACCAAAGCATGATGAAGAAAGAATTTGCTTTATGGCTGTTATGGTTGCTTTCGTTTACAAAAATAATTGCCCAGGATAATTTACTGACTGCGTATGAAATAAAAAGGGATACCGGTTTATATCAAAACCTTGATACTGCCCATTGGCAAATGCTTGAAGACCCATCCGGAAAATTAACCCTGGAAGAAGTAAGCAAGCCCCCACTCATCAATAAATTTCATACAGACAATACCCAAACAACTGGAATTGATTATTCGATACATACTTTTTGGTTTCGCTACAGTTTAAAAAACGAGATGGAGCATGATGTAAAGATCGCTATCCCGGAATTGGCTTCATATGCTGACTTGTATATAAACGGTGCAAATGGAGTATGGAATCATCAAATAACAGGAGACCTGGTGCCATGGAGTAAACGGGATGGATTAAAGGGTATCAGGCACTTTCTGCTGGTAATAAAACCTGCAGAGGAATTAGTGATCTATGAACGAAATAAATTTATTTATTTGTATGACCGGCCTGACAACCTGGATCACCGGGTCGGGTTTACAGATAAAATAGTTGAACAGAATTATATCAATGAAGAATCCAATTATTTTTCCAACACGCTCCGGTCGGTTCTGTTTGGTATTTTATTTATCGCTCTTTTTTTCAATTTAATGATTTATAAAGTTGCCCGGGAAAAAGAGTATTTATTATTCTCGCTTTTTCTTCTTTTTTTTTCATTGCAATTTTTTGGAGACCAGATCACGAACCTTTTTTTCCGGGAATACCCGGGAGCTTTCCTGGTTCCCTGGAACTTATTTTTGATTCTGTTCTTCTTTTTCCTGTTGCACTTCTTCCGGCATTTTCTAAAAACATTCCGGCATTATCCCAGGTGGGATCGATTTTTGTTTGTCTTCAGCTATATAATGGTGTTTTTATTTATACTGAGTGATATACTGCCCACCACTTCTCTTTCTTTAAAGCATTATAAGGTTATCCAGGCTGTGTGGCAATTTATGCCCGGCATATATATGACCCTCCTGTTGATCACTTTACTGTTATTTGTTCGCAACCGTGACAGGTCAATGAATCTAAAATTTATTGCCGCGCTCCCAATATTTCTTCTCTGGGGTATTGGCGGTATTATTATTCAAATCTATCCAACTCTGAATGCATTTTATAATGTAAAGATTCCATCAGGGGTAGCAAGGTTGATCAATTCGATCGATTTTTTAGAAACGATTTGTCTTACCTGGTTTGTGATCTTGTTTTCATGGATTTTATTTCAACGATACCAGAAATTGCAAAAGGACCTAGCTAATGAGGCTTTGGAAAAAGAACGACTTGGCAAAGAAAGAGAAATAGAACGCAGCCAGTTAATAGAGCACCAAAAGATTGAACTGGAAAAAACAGTAGAAGAAAGGACCGCTGAATTAAAACAATCTTTACAGGATCTGAAGACAACCCAGAAGCAACTCATTCAAACCGAAAAAATGGCCTCGCTTGGTGAACTCACCGCCGGCATTGCTCATGAGATACAGAACCCTTTGAATTTTGTCAATAATTTTTCGGAGTTGAGTAATGAATTGATGGATGAAATGAATGATGAAATCAATAAAGGAGATATTGATGAGGCCAAAATAATTGCAGGCGACATCAAACAGAACTTAGAGAAAATAAATCACCACGGCAAAAAAGCCGATGCCATTGTAAAAGGAATGCTGCAACACAGCCGCAGCAGCAGTGGTATAAAGGAGCCGACAGACATCAATGCACTGGCTGATGAATATTTAAAGTTATCATATCATGGTTTAAGGGCAAAAGACACATCCCTGCCTGCCGGACAGGCAGGATTCAATGCAAAATTCGAAACAGATTTTGATACATCAATTGGGAATATAAAAATAGTGCCGCAGGATATTGGCCGTGTTATTCTCAATCTTATTAATAATGCATTTTATGCTGTAAGCGAAAGACAAAAGGCAGAAGTCAAAGGCCTGCCTGCCGGACAGGCAGGGTATGAACCAACTGTAACAGTAAGCACAAAAAATTTAGGAAACAAGGTTCAGGTTAAGATTAAGGATAATGGTAACGGTATTCCTCAAAAAGTGTTGGATAAAATCTTTCAGCCATTCTTTACAACAAAACCAACAGGACAGGGAACGGGTTTGGGTTTGAGCCTGAGTTATGATATTGTAAAAGCACATGGAGGAGAAATAAAAGTGGAGACAAAATATCTGGAAGGCTTGCCTGCCGAAGCTTCAGCGGAGGCAGGGAGTGAGTTTATTATTCAATTACCCGTTGTCTGAATCACGCCTGCCTGCCGGACAGGCAGGGATTAATTGGATTAAAAGATTACACGGATTTAATCAATGACTTAAACGCTTATCTTTTAAACTTAAATCAGTGAAATCCATCAATCCGTGCAAATCTGTGATTCGGACGATTTATTATATTGAAAAGCACATGGAGGAGAGATAAAAGTGGAAACAAAGGAAGATGAAGGAAATACATTCACTATTAAAATACCATCAGTTTGACAGGCTAAAGCGAGAAGAAATGACAATTTAAAAGTTCACAAAAAATCTGGGTAAAACTTTCAAACATATTTTTTATACGGATTGCGATTTTTTGTATCTTCTGGTTTGCAAGTTCAACAATGAAATTTTTTTTACAGCTATCGCTATTTGGCGCATTGTATTGTTTGCCTTTTTTTACACTGGTCAATGCACAGACGCCGTTCACATCTTCAGTATCTGCCATTAACCAGCCATCCTCCCCAAGGGATTTTTTCGACAATGACGGAGTGCTGAGCATTAAGCTATCCGGCAATCTGCGTGAGCTGATCAACGACAGGGGCGAAAATCCAAAATACCACTCTTTGATTTTTTCATATAAAGCAGACAGAACTGAAGTTTCTTTTGCTGTAGAAGCCCGAACAAGAGGGCATTTCCGGAAGGAAGCAGGTAATTGCAACTATCCGCCTATTTTGCTTCATTTCTTAAAGAGTGACTCACTCAATGCATCTATTTTTAAAGGCCAGACAACATTAAAATTGGTGATGCCCTGCCAGGGGGATGAATACGTTGTTCGTGAATGGATGGTTTATAAAATGTATGAACTCATTACACCCAAAAGTTTCAGGGCAAGATTAGTGAGGGTAGAACTCAATGATACAAAAAAGAAAAAGAGCACTTCACCATTTTATGGTATTCTTCTCGAAGAAGAAGAACATATGGCACTAAGGAACCAAACGGTCCTGCTTAAGAGAAAGATGCGGCCGGAGCAAATTGATCCCGGTTCCTTTCTAACAATGGCAGTTTTTGAATATCTTATCGGTAACACCGATTGGTCTGTTCAATACCTGCAAAATATAAAACTATTGGCAACCGATTCCAATTCCGTTCCGGTTACGGTTCCATACGATTTTGATCATGCCGGTGTTGTCAATACGCCGTACGCAAAACCTGCGGAAGAGCTCGAAATGAGTTCCGTTATGGAACGCCGCTACAGGGGTTATTGTGTTCCGGATATGAAAAAATTTGATTCGGTCATTGCTTTGTACAATCATTTAAAAACAGCTTTTTATCAGATGTACACTGGTTGCGAACTGTTGGATGCGAAATATATAAAAACTACTATTTCATACTTCGATGAATTTTATAAAACAGTTAATGATCCTGTGTCCCTGCAAAAAGAATTTAGTTATCCCTGCGATAAAAATAAAACCGGGAATGTAGTTATTAAGGGAATGAAAAATGATTGATCCTGACAACCGTAAAAAAAATTAAATAGCAAGATTAAGGATAACGTTGCAGGATTTAGTCATCCTTCAATCGCTCTAAACTGCCTCAACGCATCAATCTACTCGGTTCTTGCCTCCTGGATGAAAATATTATTTATTTGTGTCGGGTTGCGGATGAGGTCAAAAAATTCGTCCAGGTATTCGAACAGATCTTTCTTGGTCCTCGAATTGAGCAAGTCAAAATTGTTGATCAAAGCATAGATATTGCTCTTCTGCTTTTTAAATATATCCAATACATCATTTAATTCTGTCATCGTTCTCGGGAAACCGCGGTAAAGCCTTTCCCTTACGTTTGGGATATTCAGTTTTTCATCGGGTATCGCATAATCGGTATTTACAAATCCGGAATAATCAAAATCATATGGTACCGCATAAGGCCGGTGTAAGGAATCAGTTGTTGGGATAATGAGCCGGATATTATGATTAACGGGAACAGCCCAGTCAGTATTCCCGATCATATACTCGAATACTGCTACGATGGTCATTTGCCTCCGGTTCGTTGCCTCTGTATTTACTTTGCCACTCTTCATATCAAGACAATTATTTCGCTCTGCAAGGTCTTTGATATCTTCTAATAGAAAAGCATATTCGGTAATTGGTTTCTTTTTATTGGCACTGTCCACCAAATTCAAATTCAATAAACGTACCCGAAAGCTCATATCCGTAAGCAGATTATATATTTTGTATACCAGGAATTCTTTCAGTAAATATTGTTCATCAGCTGCAGAAAGTTTACATTGGCTCACCAGCTTCAGCGAACCGAGCGGCTTCATCACTGAAGTTTTTTTGGATTTAAAAATGACCTTTAGAGGCGGCATATAACAAAAATCTTTTCTGAAATGTCCTCTTATTTCCAGCAGGACGGGATCATTTACTAAAGAACCGCCGGGAAGCGTGGCTGAAAAATTGGCCGGGTACTGAGTGGCTTCTTTTTTCCTGAAAACGTGGGTCAGGTTGGTTGTGATCGTTGCATTGATTATTGAGGTATCTGTAAAAAATTTCGTTTTATCTATGGTAAGGTCCTGCCCATATACGACCTGGCATTTTAGAAAAGAAAAAAATAGTAATACTGAGAAAAAATTTTTCATAACTACTTGTGTTTTTATTAAAGCTGAATTATATTCGATCAGAGATACGGAAACAAAAAAAGTAAGCTGCTTAATATCATCCAGGGCGACTTTTCATTGAATAACCAGCATTGCAGTACACAACATTCTATTTAGAAACTTCTTCAATAACATCTCCGATCGATCCATTTGGCATTTGAATATGAAGTATTGCTGCGATCGTTGGCGCGATATCGGTCATGAAAACCTTCCTGTTTGTTTTGCCGGGTTGAATATTCCATCCATACCAAAGCAATGGAATGTGCGAATCATAAGGGTTCCAGGCACCATGAGTAGTTCCTCCTTTCTCGAAACCTTCTATCCATTGAGGGTCTGACATAATTTGAATATCGCCACTTCGGGAAGGATAGTATCCATTTGCCAGCGTATTTTTTATAGATGCATTTAAAGTTACAGAACCTAAAGAATCCAGAGCAAAGGCCCTGGAGATACCGAGTTGGCTCAATAAGAAATCAATGATTACATTATAAACCTGTCGCTTGTCGAGATGCGCTGAAGACATTGCACTTCGGTCAAGATAAACCTGGTCATTGAAAATACCGATCACCAGTTTGTCAATATTAAATTTTGCTTTTAATGCGCTGTTCAGCTGATCTGCGATTGTTTGGTCATCAACATTGCCTGAAGGGATCTTATGCTGCTTTAAAAATGCAGGCACATGAGCCACACCGTGATCGGCTGAAAGGAAAACAAGATATTCTCCTTTGCCAATTTGTTTATCAAGAAATTTAAGAAAATCTCCCAATTCTTTATCCAATCTTAAATAATTGTCTTCTGCTTCTACTGAGTTAGGGCCAAAGGTGTGACCAATATAGTCAGGTGTTGATAAACTTATGGCGAGAAGATCTGTACTTGAATCAGAGCCTAATTGCTCACCGTTTATAGCAGCCTTTGCCATTTCAAATGTCAATGTATTGCCGTAAGGAGTTACAGGCAGTATTCCATAATTTTTTCCAATAAACTGTGTGAGATCGTATGGAAAACCTTTTGCACCGGCGCCAAAAGGTCTGTACTCATAAGGTTCTTCATCCGGTGCGCTTTGCACATAACTGCTCAAAGGATAGAGTGTATTCCAATTCTGTGCATAATAACCATCCACTAATTTTTTTGCATTCAGGTCTTTTGTCCATTTAGGCAAATCATTCATATAGTAAGAAGAAGTGATCCAGTCGCCTGTCTTTTCATCATACCAATAAGCAGCATTTGCAGTATGACCTGCCGGCAAAATAGCGGAGCGGTCTTTAAGTGCAATGCCAATTACCTTGTTCCGAAAATTAGCAGCGAGATGTAATTCATCGCCGATGGTTGTTACGAGTAAATTGTGCGGGCTCATTTTACCGGCATCCGAATTACTGCCTATTGTTTTACTATTATCATCTTCTGTGCAGTAAACTATTTGTGAACGATCATAATCCCACCAGTCATTCCCGGTAATTCCATCAATGGCAGGTATGGAGCCTGTATAAATGCTGGCGTGCCCGCATGCCGTTACAGTTGGAGTATAAGGAATAAATGTGTTCTCGCAGGAAAATCCCTGGTTCAATAATCGTTTGAATCCTCCGTCGGCCTGGTAAAGATTATAATAACGGTACAGGTAATCCCATCGCATCTGGTCGATCACAATTCCCACTACAAGTTTTGGCCGTTGAACTTCATTGGATTTGGCTCCAGGTAAGGGATTGGTATTTTGTGATAATGAATAACAGGCAATGCTCAGGCTGATGCATAAAAAAAAGATTTTGCGCATGGGATTTTTTTATAGTATCAAAAAAGATCGATTAGGGAGGATTGAAAAAAAGTTTAGTAAAAAAAACCAGGTCAATTTCATAAAAAGATATTCAACCGCCCTTCTATAAATCAATTGTTCCGGTTATTTTACTTATTATGTTTGTGATGTTTCTTGGTCTCCAGATTTTCATCGATTACGAGCTTTTTTATTCCGGCTGCACCCATGTTCTCAAGGTCTTCCAAAAGCCCCTGGTCAGAAAGATCAAGTGTATGTGAATTTTCCCAATCATGATGCGCGATTTTCTTTAACCTTTCCACAACCGGTGGATCATGTACCTCGATGGCAAGTTCCCTTCGATGGTCAAAGCTTCCGGGACTCAGATTAATAGAGCCTACAATTGCCCTGCAACCATCCGCCAATAACATTTTTCCATGCAGCTTCAGATGTTTGAGTTTATGTATTTTAATACCCACATCATCCATTATGCGTAATCCTCCAACACCTTCCACCAGTTTTTCCATTTTCAGAGTATGGGGTGGTCGCGCCATTACGTGCACTTTTACACCCCGGCTTGCAGCATGTACCAAACGCTCAATGATCACCAGGTCCTGGAATCGTTCGTTTTGCACAAAGAGTGTATGCTTTGCCTCATCAATGAACCTTGCAATTTTTATTCTGCCGTTATTGCTGCACCATATCAGGTTCAAATTTTCTCCCGGGTCAAAGTTTTCCCGGTGCCAATCGGCCTCGAAACACAAAACCACTTCTTTTACTTCGTGAGGGTGATAGGTTATGATAGCATAATCCCTTGTTTCAATAAAATTTTTAGTTTCCCAGTTCAGCGATTTTATAAATGCAATCTTATCATCTATTACCATTGATTTTTCATGAGTGATGGTGAATTCCGGGTTACTGTCCCTTACTTCGATGCCGGCTTCTTCTAATATTTTTCGGGTTTCTTCATTTTCTTCTTCTCCATTGTTGCGTACAGGATTGAGCATCACTTTAACTTTTACACCACGGTTCTTTGCCGCAATTACCGCATTAATAAGTGGGGGATCTGAAAAAAGAAACATTTTTATCAATAGTGATTCTCTGGCATTATCAATTGCATCAATTATTTCTCCGGCAGTATCATCCGGCAAAACAATTATAGATCTGTGAGACATTGTCCTGGGTTTATATTAGTTTTCTCTATTAAATTTAATGATTATTCAACGGTTTTACGAACTGAATGATCTGACCACGCCTGCATATTATAAAGCTCTGCATATAGTTGACCCTTCTCCATAAGTTCATCATGTGTACCTTTTTCTTCAATGAGGCCACCATTGAGAACAACGATCTGGTCACAGTTACGGATTGTATTCAGGCGGTGTGCAATGGTGATTACAGTTCGCCCGATCATGAGTTTTTCGAGCGCTTTCATAACGAGCTTTTCAGATTCCGAATCGATGGAAGAAGTTGGTTCGTCCAGGATAAGGATGGGCGAATTTCGCACCAGCGCCCTGGCAATGCCGATTCGTTGTCGCTGACCACCTGAAAGTGTAACTCCTCTTTCTCCAACGAGGGTATTATATCCATGGGGCATTTTTTCAATAAACTCATGGGCATTTGCCAGTCTCGCAGCTTCCATGATTTCTTCCTCTGTTGCATCAGGTCTTCCATAGGCAATATTTTCCAGGACAGAACCATAAAACAAAACAGTATCCTGTAAAACAAATCCCAGTTGCCTGCGAAGACCATCAAGTGTAAAATCTGAAATATCTGTTCCATCGATCAGCACGCGCCCGGAGCTTGGATCATAAAATCGTGCGATCAGGCTTACAATCGTTGACTTACCACTTCCGGTTGGTCCGCAAATACCGATTCGCTGACCGCAGGTGATTGTCAGATCAAAGTCGCTGATTATAGGTGATTCTTTATTATAAGCAAAGCAAACATTTTCAAAAACGATTTCGCCTTTTAGTATTCCGGGTTCAATAGCGTTTTGTTTTTCGGGAGTGATCGAATCAGTATCGAGGATCGCCTGGATACGTTCCAATGCAACGGTTGTCTGTGCGATCGTACTGGTCATCTTCGCAAGATCCTGTACGGGGCTGAAAAATTTACTCATATACCATAGAAAAACGGTAAGAGCACCTATGGTCATAGATCCTTTAATGACCAGGTCAGCGCCGCGCCAAAGTACAAATGCTGTGCAGGCAGCAACCGTAACGGCCACAATGGGAGAAAGTGCCGATTTCACCCGCCTTGCTTTTAATGCGGCATCAACAGTTTCCTGGCTTACTTTCTTCAACCGCTCTTCTTCAAAATCCTGCCGGCCAAAAGCATTTACTGCACGGATCGATTCCAAACCTTTTTGTAATACGACAAGCATATTGCTTTGATCCTTGCGCACCTCACGCGTTGCCTTCTTCATTACTTTTTTAAACCTCGCGACAAAGAATAACAGGAATGGAGCCACTGCTAAAGCAACAAGTGTAAAATCCGAATTGAGATAAAACATGATACCGATCATGCCAACAATGGTTAAGCCATCCACCAGGATGGTTAAAAGCGTTGAGGAGGCAAAATCCTGGATCGTCGAAACATCTGCAGTTATGGTACTTAATAATTTCCCGGTTTGATGCGAATCATAATACGAAAGAGACAGGTGCTGAAGATGATGGTACATTTTCCGGCGGAGATCATTGGCTACATACTGGGCCACTTTTTCATTATAATAATTATCAAGATAGCCGGCAAAGGATCCGATGGCGGTGATTGCGATAAAACTAATGGCTGCCACTGCGGCCAGCTGCATTTTGTTTTCTGCAGGAAAAAGAAAATTCATCCATCGAAGCGCCCCGGGTAAAGGGTGATGGCCCACTACATTATCGATGATTATTTTCAGGGGCCATGGCACAGCCAATCCGATCAACGTCTCCAAAAGCATCGCAAGAAGAATGATCAAAACGAGTTTCCGGTAGGGACGAGAAAGCCCAATTGCCCAGGCAATAAGGCTGGCGAATGAGCGCGTTTTTTCTAAGGTTGTGTCAGAAAGATTCTTTCCTATAACTGTTTTGGTTCGATTCATCTCAGCGTCTATAAATAATTTTTATTCGCCTCAAAACCCGCATCGGGATTGTTATTGAAGATAGGCTGAAAAGTTGAGAGATACAAGTTGGTTGGCAAACAATCCCCTGTTGGATGAACAGCTATTACATAAAATGAATTGGGAAGAGACGCTTTTCAAAATATGGAAACCGCAGTATAATATTTTAGAATTAATTTTAATTGACTATCCGCATATAACAACCCTCTTACATTCTTTGTGAACTTTGTGTAATTCCCTGCCTGCCGGCAGGCAGGTTTGTGTCCTTTGTGACCAGAAAATACAGGACACTAAGACCACAAAGTCCCGATAGCTATCGGGACAAAATGAACACAAAGGCTATCCCACGAAGATTTAGGTTTATGTATCCGGACAGTCAGTTAATTTTATTTAGTAATCAATGCAAAACTATTTTCAGGATGGATCGTCTTTATTTGCAGTAGATTTAATTGAACATCCGTGAGCTATCGCGATGAAAGTTGAAAACCGGGAAGACCTTGGAACCACAGTTATAATTGAGATTTCAATTACTTAATAAAAAATAAAAAAATGAACCATTTCAAACTCATCGTTTTCTTTTCAGCATTGATTTTTTGTGCCGGACAGTTTGCATTTTCCCAGTCATCCTCACGCTTCAGTTTTAATAAATACATTAACAAAGGGGACACATTAAATTATCGCCTTCTTTTTCCCGATGCGGATACTTTTAGAAAATATCCGCTTGTCATTTTCTTGCACGGATCAGGTGAACGCGGCAATGACAACGAAGCGCAGCTAAAATGGGGCGTGATGAATTTTGCAACAGATCAAAATATGATCCTGCATCCCGCATTGGTGATTGCTCCGCAGTGCCCGGAAAAATCAGGATGGTCTAATTTTTCACGTAATGATATGAAACTGCAACCAACACCCACCAAACCCATGGAACTTTTAATGGGATTGATTCACCAATTGATCAAAACAATGCCCGTTGATACGAACAGGATTTATATAACCGGTCTTTCAATGGGTGGCTACGGAACCTATGATGCCATTGAACGATATCCGGGTTTATTTGCAGCCGCTGTTCCAGTTTGCGGAGCCGGTGATACGTCAAAAGTTTCTTCGATTGTTCATCTACCCATCTGGATCGTTCATGGTGCCGAGGATCCCGCCGTCAACCCGAAGTTTTCTTTAGATATGCTGAATGCATTAAGCAGGGCCGGTGCTCATCCGGGTTTTACTCAATATCCTGAAGTGGGACATTTTTCCTGGCTCGTCGCTTACAGTGATGCATTAATAATGGAATGGTTGTTCAGGCAGCATAAATGAGGCAAATGATTTTCAGAAAATAATTTTCAACCATGGATTGGTTTAAACCTTCTTCAGCATCCATTTCTTC
Organism: Chitinophagales bacterium; assembly: GCA_044448365.1. Taxonomy (GTDB): domain Bacteria; phylum Bacteroidota; class Bacteroidia; order Chitinophagales; family Chitinophagaceae; genus VBAU01. The sequence goes on along the minus strand of JBIOGV010000008.1, from coordinate 9,304 downwards.
TCTGGCAGAAGTATGTTTGTCACTGACGGTTCTCGCATACGTTCTTAATTTCAAGAATAAAACAAGGGATACCCGTTTGTACATTGGATTAATGATCCTTCTTGTACTTTGGTCAATCATCGCTTTTCTTTTCAATTCCAATGTTTATTCAACGACTGCCGGAGCGTATTTTACGGAATGGTCAAACGCTTTCTTGCTTATAGCTATAGCACTATATAGATTGTGGTTTGCCTATGAGTTTGGCAGTAACCCATTTCGTCGTGAAATGCCCTATGTATTGACAATATTCACCTTACTCAGCGGATATTGGTTGATTGATTGGTATCGTTTATATAGCCCAAGCCACGATCCTCCGCTAAACCTTCTGCTATTTGGCGGAGCCGTGATTGCTGCAGTGGCATTATATTCCGTGGTTATCTTTCTCCGGAAACTTATTGCGGCAGGGCGGGTATATGAAGTCGGGCGACGTTCATTTCGCCATGACGATGCATTGAAGGAAAAAATGCATATTCTTTCTAAGGGTCTGAATCAACCTGGCACGCGAGAAACCAGAGCATACCGGGGTTTTCTCATTTGGGCGCTCATTTACCTGCTTGAGTATATATTGGTCATACTCTCTTGGCTTGAAATTATTGGCCATTTTTTTTGGGTCGTTTCTTTCCACATCTTACTGCTCGTAAATATCGTTCAATCGGTCTTCGTGCTTCTCAATTATGCAAGTGAAAAAAACTCGTTCCAGGCTAAACTGGTTTGGGTTGTTTTATGCGTGGTGTTGATCATACTCGGTTTATTGCCTTTTGTGTTATTTGGTGGCGGCGCACCAAGCATTGCTGATGCTCATCCTGAAATTAAACTGAAAATTTTTCTTTGGGTAGTTCCCTTGTCGACGATAACCATGGTGATCCTTTTGCCTGCTGTATTTCGGTACAATATACTTCGACCGCTCGAACGAATCATGCAAGGAGTTAAGACCGTCAGCAATGGTGATCTATCGGCTGATGTAAAAGTTGAAGCAAATGATGAAATTGGAGTCTTGTCAAGGAATTTTAATCAAATGACAGAATCTCTTCGTACATACTCCGTCAAAATGGAAGAGTTGGTAGCTGAGCGTACGGCTCAACTACAAAATTCTCTCAATGATCTCAAATCCACCCAGGCCCAACTCATCCAATCAGAAAAGATGGCTTCATTGGGCGAGCTGACTGCAGGCATTGCACATGAAATACAAAACCCACTAAACTTTGTCAATAATTTTTCAGAACTGAATAAGGAGTTAATTAGTGAAATGAGGAATGAAATTGATACAGGAAATTTGAATGAAGCAAAATCAATTTCAAAAGATGTAGAGGAGAACGAAGAGAAAATAAACTTTCACGGCAAACGTGCCGATGCAATAGTAAAAGGAATGTTGCAACACAGCCGAGCCAGCAGTGGAGTAAAAGAACCGACGGATATCAATGCGTTAGCGGATGAATATTTGCGATTAGCTTATCATGGTCTTAGGGCAAAGGATAAATCTTTCAACGCAATAATGAAAACAGATTATGATGATGCAATAGGAAACATTAATATCGTTCCGCAGGATATTGGAAGAGTGATTTTGAATTTAATTACCAATGCATTTTATGCAGTAACAGAAAAAAAACAACAACAGGCTGAAGGATACGAACCTACTGTTTCTGTAAGTACAAAAAAATTAAATGGGAAGGTTGAGATTAAGGTTAAGGATAATGGCAACGGCATTCCCCAAAAGGTGTTGGATAAGATCTTTCAGCCTTTCTTTACCACCAAACCAACCGGGCAGGGAACGGGTTTGGGATTGTCGCTCGCTTATGATATTATTAAAGCTCACGGGGGTGAAATAAAAGTGGAGACAAAAGAGCGAAAGGGATCAACATTCATTATTCAACTACTGGCTTAAAGCATGATAAAGAATATTAGTACTATTTTTCTGCTTTGTTTTTTATGTTGCCAAGGTATTACGCAAACCAGAGAAGCAATCAGCAAACTTTATGATCAATTGGCAACGGCCAAGGATGATACAAGCAGGGTTTATGCTAATATAGATTTATGCTATGCATACCGGCTTGGCAATGCAGATTCCTCGCTTTTTTTTGGGCAGCAAGCTTTGGTTTTAGCACAAAAAATTAATGATTTGCCTGGTGAAATACTTGCGCGGGGCTTTCTGAGTATTACTACCGGGCAATTGGGAAAATATGCAGAGGCATTGGAAATGGCATTTAAAGCATTACAGATTGCAAAGTCTAATGACCTGGAAAATTTGACTGCACCGGCACTTAATGGCATTGGGGAGGTTTATACAGCATTAAAGGATTATCCCCGGGCTTTGAGTTATCTGGGAAAGCAAAAATCAATCAGCACAACAACAAAAAATACTGAAGGGTTGGCCTATACATTTAGAGACATAGGAATTGTATATACAGAAATGAATCAATTGGATTCGGCAGAATACTATGAATTAAAAGCCATTGATGAATTTAGAAAAGCTAACCGGGAAGAGCCTTTGGTTTATGAAACCCTTGGAGATATTAAGATGGAATCCGGCAATATGAATGAGGCTTTGAATTATTACAAAAAAAGTCTGCAGTTTGCTCTCAACAATAACGAACGCAGGGCCTCTTCTTCTTCATACAATAAAATAGCTTCATTTTATAGACAGCTAAATCAACCCGATTCTGGTATTTATTATGCAAAGAAAGGTCTCGCTGAAGCAGAATTAATTTCCCAGAAAAAGACAATACTCGAAGCAGCAGTTCTGCTATCAGGATTCTATGAGCAAAAAGACTCAAAGGAAGCATTCCGATATCTGAAAATTGCCGATGCATATAAAGACAGTTTATTCGGTGCTGGCAGTTTGCAAGCTATCCAGGCATTAGTAACAAAAGAAGAAGAACATCAGAAAGAAATTGAAGCAGCAAATATCAGGTATAAAAATCAGCTCAGACAATATGCTTTAATTGCCGGCCTGGCAATAGTTCTTGTCGTTGCTTTTATTCTTTATCGTAACAACCGCCAAAAACAAAAAGCAAATAAAATTTTAAAAACTACACTTTCTAACTTAAGATCCACCCAGGCGCAGCTCATCCAATCTGAAAAAATGGCCTCGCTTGGCGAGCTTACTGCCGGAATTGCTCACGAGATTCAAAACCCGTTGAATTTCGTCAATAATTTTTCGGAAGTGAATACAGAATTGCTTGTTGAAATGAAAGATGAAATAGATAAAGGAAATATTGCTGACGCAAAAGGAATTGCAAATGATGTGATAGAAAATGAAGAAAAAATAAATCATCATGGCAAACGTGCCGATGCAATAGTAAAAGGAATGCTGCAACACAGCCGTGCCAGTAGCGGAGTAAAAGAACCAACAGACATCAATGCTTTGGCAGATGAATATTTAAGATTAGCTTATCATGGATTAAGGGCAAGGGATAAATCATTCAATGCAACGATGAAAACAGATTATGATGAAACAATCGGAAACATTAATATCGTTCCGCAGGATATTGGAAGAGTGATACTGAATTTAATAACCAATGCTTTTTATGCAGCCACCCTGCCTCTGCCGGACGGCGGAGGATTCAAAGACTCCAACTACAAACATGAGCCTACTGTTTGGGTGAGTACAAAGAAAGTTGGTAATAAGGTTTTGATAAGTGTCAGAGATAATGGCCCCGGCATTCCTCAAAAAATATTGGATAAGATCTTTCAACCCTTCTTTACTACAAAACCAACAGGACAGGGAACAGGATTGGGTTTATCTTTAAGTTACGATATTGTCAAGGCACACGGTGGCGAAATAAAAGTTACAACAAACGAAGGAAACGGCTTAGCCGCCGGAGTTTCAGCTCAGTCAGGAAGTCAGTTTGTGATTCAATTACCCGTTGTCTGAACTGGGATTCATTAGAATTATGTGAACGTGCACATCCCGGTTTCACGCAGTATCCCGAAGTGGGTCATTTTTCCTGGCTGGGTGCATACAGTGATGGATTGATGATGGAATGGTTGTTCAGGCAGCATAAATAGGATAGGTTTTATATCTTAAAGCGGATAAAAGGAAGTAAGAATGTCAGAACGGAGACAATGTTTTATTCTATTGCTTAATAATTAAATTGTCCGTGTGAAGTCTTTCATAAGAATCTTATTGTTTTTAATACTGCCTTTTTCAGGGCTTGCCCAGGACACAACAATAATTATTTCGCCAAAGATGGCTACTTCAAATAAAATATCTCTGGGAAATGTAGATGGATGGATCTTCAGGCAGGGCAATGATGCAGCATGGGCCAAAAAGGATATTAATACTGCAAACTGGGAAAAATTAAAACCGTCTGAATTATCTGAAAAACTTGCAGATAAACATGGGAAACTCGAAGGATGGTTAAGGATAAAGATCAAACTGGATACAGTTTTTCGTAATACTGCTCTTGACCTATTCATGAATGCATGGTCGGCATCAGAAGTTTATGTAGATGGAAATTTGCTTTACACTTTTGGGAATACAGGAATAAATGGAAAACCTTTTAAAGAATACAACCCAACCTATAAACTTCCGCTTGCTTTTAATATGCAGAAAGGGGATGAGCATATTCTTGCAATACATTTTGTTGATTTCCTTTCTTCACTTCCACCTCATCATTTAAAATCGGAAGGACGGCTAAATGATTTTATTTCAATCACGACACCTGCGTTTAAAACAGCCTATTTTAATTCCCACATGCAAGCTCATTTTTACAGAACCCTGTGGTTATTTGTAAATATTGTTTTATGCCTGCTTTTTTGGTTATTGACTCTTCAAATCCCGGCCGAAAAAAACCTCTTCCTGATTGCCTTAACCTCAATAGTTATAACTCTTACGATCTATTGCGATCAGTATATAATGACGCCCGGAGTTTCTTATCATACGTATAGACTGTTAGCCTTATCATGGTCCATATTAAGATCGATTGGCGGAGTGTTGGGTTTGATAATAATGTTCCGGATATTCAGGCAAAAGATTACCTCGTTCTCTAAAATTTTATTGGGGATAATATTTATTTGCGGACCCGTTGAAATAGTTCTCAATTATGGCTATATAATAATTTTTCAAAATTTTTTGATAATACTCATTTATGCCTACTACATTATAATATGCTGGAAAACGCTAAAAGGTGCCCAATGGGCAATTCTCGTAGGAATTTTATCAGCAATGAGTTTTGGATTTTCATTAGCGGTTAGTTCTTCAATAATGCCGGGACCGAATAATGTAATACTGGTGCTTTATACCGGGGTTTTTCTGTCAGCCCCTATATCTGCGCTGATATATGTTGCGATGAGGTTTAAGGAAATTATCAAAGAAGTGCAGCATAATGCGAAACAGGTAGTTCGATTGTCGGAGGAAAAGAAGGAGCAGGCTTTGAGTCAGCAAAAGACTTTGCAGGAAGAAGTAAATAAACAAACAGCAGAATTAAGGAACACACTTAGAAATCTGCAATCCACCCAGGCCCAGCTCATCCAATCCGAAAAGATGGCCTCGCTTGGTGAACTCACCGCAGGCATTGCTCATGAAATTCAAAACCCTTTAAACTTCGTGAATAATTTTTCAGAAGTAAATAAAGAATTGATCGGTGAAATGAAGAATGAAATTGATACAGGAAATTTGGACGAGGCAAAAACTATTGCAAAAGACATTGAAGACAACGAAGAAAAAATAATCTTCCACGGCAAACGTGCCGATGCGATTGTAAAAGGAATGTTACAACACAGCCGTGCCAGCAGCGGAGTAAAAGAACCGACTGATATCAATGCTTTAGCAGATGAATATTTAAGATTGGCTTATCATGGACTGAGAGCAAAGGATAAATCTTTCAACGCAACGATGAGAACAGATTATGATGACACAATAGGAAACATTAATATTGTTCCGCAGGATATTGGGAGAGTGATACTGAATTTAATAACCAATGCTTTTTATGCAGCCACCCTGCCTCTGACGGACGGCGGAGGATTCAAAGACTCCAACTACAAACATGAGCCTACTGTTTGGGTGAGTACAAAAAATTTAGGAAACAAGGTTGAGGTTAAGGTTAAGGATAATGGTCCCGGTATTCCTCAAAAAATATTGGATAAGATCTTTCAACCCTTCTTTACTACAAAACCAACAGGACAGGGAACAGGATTGGGATTGTCGTTGAGTTATGATATTGTAAAGGCACATGGGGGAGAATTGAAAGTGGAAACGAAAGAAGGAGAGGGTGCAGAATTTATTATACAATTGCCTGTTGTCTGAATCACGGATTTGTTGGATTAAAAGATTACACGGATTTAAACAATGGTTTAAATGCTTATCCTCTAAAATGAAATCAGTGAAATCCATAAATCAGTGCAAATCTGTGATTCAGACAATTTATGATATTATTAAAGGACACTGTGGGGAGCTAAAAATAGATACTAAAGAAAAAGAATTTGCTGAGTTCACCATTCTTTTACCATCATAAAACTTATATTCATCACATGAAAATCTTAGTAGTTGACGACGAAAAAGATGTCCAGGTTCTTTTTGAGCAGCGTTTCAGGCGTGAGATCAGGAACGAAGAAATGAAATTTGTTTTTGCATTTTCTGGGGAAGAAGCCCTTGGTTATCTCAATGGTCATGACCATGAAGCCGTTTTGATTCTTTCCGACATTAATATGCCGGGCATGAGCGGCCTGGAGCTGCTCAGGAAAATAAAAGAAAAACATCATGAGCCGCCACCCGTAGTGATGATGATCACTGCTTATGGCGACGCTGACAATTATAACACTGCCATGCGGCTGGGAGCAGATGATTTTTTAACCAAGCCGCTTGATTTTTCATCTTTAAAAGAAAAACTAAAAGCGATCAACTAATGGCAAAAATTCTTGTCGTAGATGACGAAACAGACCTCGAAGTGCTCATCAAACAGAAATTCCGGCAAAAGATCCGTGAACACCAATATGAATTTGTGTTTGCCATAAATGGAGTGAAGGCTTTAGAACAATTGGAACAGCATCATGATGTGGATGTAGTGCTCAGTGATATCAATATGCCGGAAATGGATGGCCTAACACTTCTTTCCAAAATAAATGAGCAGAATTCTTTAACAAAGGCCGTGATCGTTTCAGCCTATGGCGATATGGAAAATATTCGGGTCGCGATGAACCGGGGAGCTTTTGATTTTATCACTAAACCTGTGAATTTTGAAGACCTTGAACTCACCATGGAAAAAACGCTGAAACATGTGCGCCAGATGCGTGACACCATGCAAGCCATAAAAGAAAATAATATTCTTAAAATGTATGTGGATGAAACGGTATTGAATTTTATGGGCAGCCGTGAATTTGAATCTTCATTAATGGAAAACGATACGATCGAGGCCACTGTTGTGTTTATTGATATTTGCAGTTTTACGACTATCAGTGAAAACGAAACGCCTGACAGGGTAGTGAAATTATTAAACAACTATTTTGATGTGATGGTAAAAGAGATCATTTCACAAAACGGATTCATTGATAAGTTTATTGGTGATGCGGTGATGGCGGTTTTCCGCGGTGAATATCATCTCGACAGGGCGATCGATGCTTGCCTGGCGGTAAGGCAGAAGATCGATAGCTTGCCGGAAGTTTTGGGCAATATTCATTTTAAACCGCGTGTTTCTATTGGGATAAACAGTGGTGAAATGATCTCCGGAAATATTGGCTCGGCTAATCTTCGCAGGCTTGATTATACAGTGATCGGTGATGCAGTGAATACAGCGCAACGATTGCAATCAGCCGCAAAAGAAGGACAGATCATCATCAGCGAGTCTTCTTACCAACTGGTTAAGGAATCATTTAATTGCCGCAAAGTGGGTGAAGCAAATCTTAAAAATAAATCGAACCCCGCTACGATCTATGAAGTGATTGATTAAAGCCGGGCAATCATAACAGAGCGTTCTATTTTTTTGATTAACAACTTGATTTCACTTCTTTTGATAACTTGAGGCATGAAGTGGCTCATCTTTTTATTACTATTTCCCCTTGTAGCATTTCCTCAATATGAACCTTGTGACATTCTTATTAAAAACGGGAAGATCATTGATGGCACAGGCAACAACTGGTATTATGGCAATGTAGCGATCAAAGATGGAAAGATTCTTAAGATCGGAAGAGATGTAAATTTTTCTGCAAAAAAAGTCATTGATGCAACAGGCTTGATTGTCGCTCCCGGTTTTATTGATGTGCATACTCACCTCGAAGGAGATGAAACAAAAGATCCCAATGCTACCAATTTCATAATGGATGGAGTCACAACCTGCATTACCGGCAATTGTGGTTCATCTAATACAGATATCGGAAAATATTTGAGATTCATCGATTCATTAAAACTTTCTATCAACGTCGCTACTCTTATCGGGCACAACGATGTCAGGGAAAAAGTTATGGGAAGGGTGAATCGTGATGCAACTCCGCAGGAGATGCAGCAAATGAAAGATATTGTTGACAGGGCGATGCATGATGGAGCAGTGGGATTTTCAACCGGGCTGATCTATATTCCCGGCACTTACACAAAGACATCTGAAATAGTTGAGCTGGCGAAAATAGCGGTGAAATATAATGGAGTTTATACCACACACATGCGTGATGAAGGCGATAGTGTGACCGAAGCGATCAATGAAGCACTAACCGTTGGAAGAGAAGCAAAAATTCCGGTAGAGATCTCGCATTTCAAATTAAGCGGTCAGCAGAATTGGGGAAGGAGCAGGGAAACAGTGCCCATGATCGAAGCTGCAAGAAAAGAAGGGATTGAAGTTACCATTGATCAGTATCCATACACTGCCAGCAGCACGACCATCAGCACACTGATTCCGGATGAATTGCTTGCCGGTAACCAGGATTCTGTCAATGCACGTTTGCAAAACCCCGAAGTAAGAAAATATGTGATCAACTCGATGCTTCAGAAATTAAAAAAAAGAAAACTGAAACATCTTAGTTATGCTGTGGTGGCATACTGTGAAACGGATACAAGCTATGATGGAAAAAGCATTGAACAGATCAATTTGATGAGAGGGAAAAAACATACAGCAAAGAATGAAGCCGAAACCGTTATTGATATTGTGATGCATGGAGGCGCCAGCGCTGTATTTCATGGAATGAGCGAAGAGGATATCAAACGCATCATGAAATATCCTTTCAACATGTTTGCCAGCGATGCTACGATACGACAGTTTGGTTCCGGTGTTCCTCATCCAAGAGGATATGGAACCAATGCCAGGGTGCTGGCAGAATATGTAAGAGAGCAGCATATCATTTC